>JALYHQ010000001.1 GCA_030776455.1 Acidobacteriota bacterium
ACGCGCGCCAATCACCAATACAGCCTTAGCTTGGATCTGCCGAGCACCTTTGGGCCGGACATCTGGGGCATCACCGCCTCCGACGGCCCTAAGGGTTATCGAATCTACGGAGAGATCAAGGCCTTCGACCCGGAGGACGGCACTGTCGCTCCGGCCGCTGCCGCTGGATCGCTAATGTTCACGCCCGATATTTCCATTCCAGCCCTGAAGGCCATCCGCGAACGTTATGGCGATCGGGTTTTCGGCCGCTACGGCTTTGTGGATGGCTATAATCCGACACTGCAGTGGTTTGACACCGACGTGCTCGGGATCGATGCCGGGATCGCGCTACTCAGCGCGGAGAACCTGCTGACCGGTAATGTGTGGCGCTGGTTTATGGCCAATGAGCCGGCCTCGCACGCGCTCGATCTCATCGGCTTCAGTGAACCTCCAGGCAAAGCGGTCAGCAGTGATTCTAAGCCCGCCGACGCTAAAAAGGCGGCGCCCAAGAAAAAGACCCACGCGGTGAAGGCTGGGCTGCCCGGCGCAGCCGAAACGCAGCACTAAGCGCTCTGCGGCGCAGCTTCCAACTCCGGCGCCGGCGTCACGTCGACCAGCACCGGCATGCGCTCCTCCAGTAGAAATTCCGTTGACTGCACCAGCGGGTCATGATGAAACCGTTCTTGCATCCGGTTCGCCAGGAGCGCGTTATCGATGGCCAGCAGCGCCATTCCTTGATGATGCGCCATGAAACAACGGACCACTTCAGGAGAGCCGTCTACGCCGGCCCGCGAATAATCCACGGACTCAAAGAAGCCATGCCGCGACCACCAGCCCTTGGCCGCCATGGCGCGCAGATTAGCCGTGGCCCCCGCGGGATCGACCATGAGAGCGAGTATCGACGCGTAGGGCGCGATCACAAGACTCTGCTCGGACTCTCCGCTGGCGCTCAAAGGCGGCACCCCGAAGGCGCGATATTGGTACTGCCCGCGCTGGTCGCGCCCGGCGTGCGCGGCCTCTGAGATCCCCCACGGCACCCCTCGCTCCTCGCCATAAGCCTGCTGAATCCGAACCGCGGCTCTGAGCGATTTGTCCAGCAGCGTGCCCGCATACGAACGCAGGTGAAGCTGCGGCATCAGGTACTCAAACATCGTGCCGCTCCAGGCCAGCAGCGTTATCTGGTCGCGATAGGCCGTCAGCTTTCTGCCCAGCCGCAGCCAGCTCTCGCTCGGAATGTCGCCCTTGGCAATCGCGAGAAACACCGCGGTGCGGGCTTCCGACGCCAGCAGATCGTAGCAGGATTGATCGGGCCGGTCTTCGTCCACGTTGTACCCGATGCGGAGCAGCTTCCGGTTCGGGTCGAACAGAAAGCCGAAATCCATGTCATCGAAATACTCCTGGGCCAGCGCCGCTGCGCTTTCAAAACGGCTGGCCAGATCCTGCGCCGCCACCCGAGCGGCGGGCAGCCGTTCCAGCAACTGTTCGAGCACTTGGCGCAGCGCCGGATAAAGCTGCGCGGACTTCGCCAGGCGCTCGCGCAGCCGTTCTTCGACACAGTCGTACCTTGCGGGCAGATCGCGGAGTTTCGGTATGTTACTGAATTCCTCCATCAACGGCGCTAGCGTGGCGTCGCGCATGTTCACCCGCAGCTCAGGCTCGAAGCTCGGCTCAAGCCACGGCGCCAGTTGATAAAGCTGCGCGAGAGCGGCTGCGAATCGCTGCGCGAGCAGACCCTCCCAGTAACGAAGCTCCTCGGAGCGAACCCGGGCGTGTACCGGCGCGAGGGCAGTTTGCAGACGCTGGAAAAGATCGCGTGATTCAGTCAACACCGCTTCCCCAAGGAACAGATCGCGCGGATGGCACTCCAACTGGCGCAGCAGGCTACCAAACAGCCTCATGATGGAAAACGATCGCGCCTCAGGCGGCGTCTCGTCGCGCAGCCGCACCACGTGATCTCGCAGGCCTTCGAGTGTCCCTTGTTCGATAATCGGCTGAGCCAATAACAGGGTGCAGCCCTGGCGGAGCGCCGTCAACGACGCGGCCAAGTTGCCGCTATCCACGCTTGAAACGTAGCGCGGCGTGAGCGGCTGGAGCGACGCGGTCTCATACCAGTTGAAAAAATGTCCCCGGTAACGCGGCAGGTGCTCGAGCGACGCCAGCATTCGCTCGATGGACTGCGACAGCTCCTGCAGGGTCAAGTACCCGAAATCATGCGCGGCTAGTTGCGAGGTGAGCGACAGTCCGAGGTTGGTGGGAGAGATGTTGTGCGCTACTAGAGGCGGATCCTCCTGCACGTTGTCGGGCACCAGCCAGTGCTGTTCGGCGCAGCAATGATCGGCGAAATAGCGCCAGGTTCGCAGCGCCGTCTCGCGCAGGAAATCGCGATCGGCGGGCAAGATTGCGGCGAACTTAGGCAGCGGTCCGTTGATCCAGATCGCCACCAGCGGCGCAGTGGTCCAGAGGGCGCACACCAGGGCAACGATCATCGGGAACGGGCCGGCGAGAAACAGGAACGGGAGCCAGACCGCCGCCGCGATGTAAAGATAGCGATCCACCATGCCGAAACGCGGTCCGGCTGCCAGCTCGCCCTGAGCCATCGTTTCCCATTCGAGCAAGTTGGCGCCGCTGATGTATTGGCGCCACAGAGTGCGGACAATCGCGTCGGCCATGAGGCAGGCTTGATGCGGGATGAAGGCCAGGCTCAACAGAGTATCGCGATGGCTCTCAACAAAGCGTTCGCCCAGCACCTTGCCGAAAGCTTTCCACAACCGGCGCTCCGGGGCGCGAATGACGCTCAGCAGCATGTCCGCATAAGCGGGAACCTGCCACAGCAGCAGCACCGCCACGGTCCACAGGCCTGGGTGCGGCGCGAACAGCCAGCCTGCCACCAGCAGCGCGAGCACCGAAATTTCGACCAGGCTGCGGCGAAGATTGTCCAGAATTTTCCAGCGGGAAAGCGCCGTAAGCGGGTTCCTGGCAGCGCGTCCATTTCGCAGCGGCGGGTGCGCCGACAGCCAAGGAAGCAACTGCCAATCGCCGCGCACCCAGCGGTGTTTGCGCTTCGAAAATGCGCCGTACGTTGCCGGGTAATCTTCCACCACTTCCACATTGATAAGACCGGTGCGCGCGTGCTCGCCTTCGATAAGGTCGTGGCTGAGGATGGCGTTCTCCGGGAAGCGCTCTCCCACGGCCGCCTCGAAGGCCTGAACATCGTAGATCCCTTTGCCGGTGAAGCTGGCCTGTCCATGCAGATCGTGATAGACGTCGGAGACCGAGGTCGCATACGGATCAAAACCCGCCTGACCGCTGAAGATCTTCGCGATCCAGGAACGATGCGCGGATTCAACGCTAATCGCCACTTGGGGACGCAGCAGCGCGTAGCCTTCCCGCACAGCATTGGTGGCTGTATCCAGAATTGGCCTGTTCAGTGGATGCGCCATCGCGGCCACCATCTTGGCGGCGGTGTCGCGAGGGAGCTGCGTATCGGTGTCGAGCGTGATCACGTAGCGGATGCCGCGCAGTCCTTCCATATCGCCAATGATGGTGTCGAACCAGTTGCCGCGGCCCAGCAGCAATTTGTTCAGATCGTTCAGCTTGCCGCGCTTGCGCTCATACCCCATCCATTTACGCTCTTGCGGATTCCAGCCGCGCGCCCGGTGCAGCAGATAAAACGGCCCATGTTCGTCCGACCC
>JALYHQ010000002.1 GCA_030776455.1 Acidobacteriota bacterium
GCAATGGACTGTGGGCCGGCTACAAGACCGGTGAAGGCGTGGAACCTGAGCTGCTTGCGCAGTTCCCGCTGCTGGAAGAGGCCTTGTCGGCGGCCGGCGTAGTGGTCTGGCCGATGGTGGAGTTTGAGGCGGACGATGCGCTGGCGGCCGGGGCGGCAGCGGCTGCCCGCGATGCCCGCGTCGAACGTGTCATCATCTGCACGCCCGATAAGGACCTCGCCCAGTGCGTCCGCGGCACGCGAATCGTCCAGCTGAATCGCCGAACGCGCGTCACGCTGGACGAAGCGGGAGTCAAGCAAAAATTCGGGGTCCCGCCCGAGTCGATTCCCGATTACCTGGCGCTGGTGGGCGATGCGGCCGACGGGTATCCGGGCCTGCCAGGGTGGGGAGCGAAATCGTCGGCAGCGGTGCTGGCGAAATTCGGCCACATCGAATCCATCCCCGCCGACTGGCGCGAGTGGCAGGTAAATGCCGCCAGCGCGGGAGCGCTCGCCAATACTTTGGCGGAACAGCGAGAGAGGGCGATGCTGTTCCGAACGCTGGCTACGCTGCGAACGGATATTCCGTTGTTCGACGATGTGGACGAATTGCTGTGGAGCGGACCCACGCCGGAATTCGCGGCATTCGCGGCACGGTTCGATGGCGCCAAGAGTTGATCCAAATTGCGAGTCACCCGCCAATTGAGAGAATTGTCGCCGCATTTTCAAATACTTCCACGCTGCCCGGCGTGGTCTGCCAGGACTACCTGCTATTTTCGAGCCAGGAGATGAACCATGAACAATACAGCAGAAAACCTGACAGCCTTCCGAGCGTTCACGCAGGGTTTTTTCGACGAGCTCAGGCCGGTGGGAATTGTGGAGCAACAGCTGGTCCGACGCCTCGCCGATACCTCGTGGCGGCTCAATCGAGTCACGCCGCAGGAAAACAACCTGCTGGCTATGGGATTCCCGGGACAAGATGAGATCCGTCACCAAGACCCGAAAGTTCGCGCCGCGCTGGTGGAGGCCGGGACGTTTCGAGCAAATCTCGAGGCATTCGAAGCGCTGAGCGTCCACGGCGACTGCCTCTCACGGCAGTTCGAAGCGATCTTGCGGCAACTCAGCAGGCTCCAAGCCAACCGCCGTCGCAACTCGCGTGCGCAGGCTGAACCCGCGGTTATTTGATATTCAGCATCACGCTATTGCTGCTCAGTCCCTGTACCACCACGCGCAACGCGATGGGGCCGGCGCCGCGGAGTTGAGCGGGGAGGTTGACGTTGATCTGATCCACACCCCTGTAGACGTCTTGCGCGCCGGCATATTGGACGGGCAGCCGTTGATCGCCGGCAAAAATGGCGACGCTGGCCGCGGAATCGAGATGGCGCAGCCCGGACGCATACAGCACTAGCGCGGCCACGTCTCCAGGCTGCCCGAGATCCACCGGTTGCGTGAGCGGCGCCACGGTCTGGGAGCCGTCCGGGTGACTGAGCACGGAAGCACCCAGGGCGGTTCCCGCGCCGCTTCCGGTGATGGAGAACAGCGCGGGCGCCAGCGAGTCAATCAGCACGCCCCCGCGCCCAGT
The DNA here is from genome assembly GCA_030776455.1 of Acidobacteriota bacterium. Lineage (GTDB taxonomy): Bacteria > Acidobacteriota > Terriglobia > Bryobacterales > Bryobacteraceae > JALYHQ01. The sequence continues at coordinate 1,561 of JALYHQ010000002.1, forward strand.
ATTGGTTCCACTCGACGCCACCGTGACCACGGCGGCGCCCAACGCGCATCCGGAGGGAATCAGGAAGTTGATCTGTTTTGGAGAAATGAAATAGATGGGCGCAACGTGTTTGGTTCCCGCGCTGTCTTGTATGGTTACGGTGACGCCATCGAAATTCACAGGCAACGGATCGGTGGCGGCGACATCCAGCAAAGGGGCGAGGTTGTCGCCCTTCACGGCCGCCCACGAATCGGGGGCCACCGCATCATCGGTCATGCTCACGCCGGACATGACCAGGGCCGGCGGCGTCATCGAGTCCACGATATTTCCCGAAGTGCCGATGTTGCTGCTGGCTGCGATGACGATGGGCAAGCCGAGCTGCGAAATCATCGCGGGATTCGGGTTATTGGCGTCCGGTTCGGTGGAGACGTTCATGAACAGGTTGCCGGAAATAGTTCCGGTGTTGACGTTTTGAAACCACAGTCCCGAGTAGGGTCCGGTACTGACGAAGTTATTTGCGACGGTGACATTCTGGAAAGGAGAACTGGCGGGTATCAAGGCGAGGTTCAGATCGTTCGATTCAATTTCTATTCCCGCCAGCGCGTTTACTATACCCGCGCCGAATGCGGCAGCGTATTGCTCGATGACGTTGCCCTGAAGGGTCAGGTTGGCTATGGGCCCGGTCATCCAGTCCTTGACAGAAAGACGCTGTATGGGATCGATGGCACTCCAGGGAACGTTGCGAATTACATTGTGCTGTACTGTTGCGCCCTCAATGCCCCACAGGCTGATGCCGCGGGCATGCAGCACTTCTTCGACGACATTGTTTTCGATCAACAGCCCCGATCCTCGAAACATCGGATCGGCGTAGACCATGGGCAGGTTCGGAGCGAGGGGTGGAAGATCTTGATCGAACGCCAGTGTCGTGGCGCTGCCGGAAGCCGGGTCTTGCGAGCGGATTGCGCCGGTGAAGAGCGGAATGCCCGTGTGATTGTCGATAAACTGCACCGCCAGGCCGTCGGGAAAAGTGAGAAAAGCGCTGCGGTTGACAGAGACATGGCGGCTGTCGGGCTGGCCGGTGACAATCGCCAGCTGCTGGGAGTTCGGCGACATCCCGTCGTCTCCGGTCCGCCGCACGCGCGACCTGCGGATGCTCAGGTTCCGCCCCAATTGGAACGCGCTGATGCCGTCCGCATTGGTGCTAACCAGCCGGTCCGTTCCCGGTCTGGGAATCACCTGAACCTGCTGAAGAGTGGAGTCCGGGCTGGCTTGCATTTGCACGCCGACGCCGCCGCTGAAGTACACGGAAACATTCCCGATCACGATGTTCGATCCGTTCCGAATTGCCAGAGCGGGTCCGCCGGCGCGGGCCGTCAGCGCGATGATGTCGCCCGGCTCAACATTCGCCAGTTGCCTTGGATCGCCCCAGGGAGATCCGTCATTCATCACCGGCAGGAAATTAGCGTCGATGGGACGCTGAATCGCCATGCGGCCGGTTTCGCGCAAGGGCACGCCATCGCGGAAAACGAAGGCATAGAGCGGTTCGGCCGCGCCGGACGGATTGCGAGCAGTATTGAAGTTGACCGGGGCTTCCCAATTGTCCAGAGGCGCATAGTAGATCCGGTTGTTGAATGTATCGACGGACGTTACCTCCACCTGCGTGAAAGGAAGCTGGAGAGCGTCCAAAGTGAAATTGAGGAACCGCACATTCCGGCAATCGTTGCACTCGAGGGCGGTCCAACTGCCGGACTGGATGTAGAAATCGGATCCGGCGAGATCGAAGGCCACGTCGTGCAACCCTGTGAAGGAGAGATACCGGCCCGGCGAATGACCGGTCAGGAAATAGTAAGCTCCTGGGTCGGCGGTGATCAACGGGATGGAATTCGCCTGCGCATATTGCACCGCGGCCTCGAACAAGGGCCGGGAATCGAGCGCCGGCGTGTTGGGCGTCATGTTCGACGGCGCGATATTCAGGCTGGTGAGATCGTGAGAAAGGTTGAGGATCGTCGTTTGCGCTTCAGCAATACACGAAAAGACGATAAGCCCCAGGAGAATTCGCCGCATGCCGATACACCAGTCTCGTAGCACAGGGCCATGCCCTGTCAATACAGGAACTTACCTAGGGAGCCGCGGACCGGATTACTTCTTAAGGGTGCGAATGTACGCTACCAGGTTGTCTGGATCCGCGCCGCTCAGGTCCTTCACCGGCGTCATCTTCCCGGTTCCTTTTAGCATGGCGTTTCGCAGCGCGGCATCACTCAGAGCCTGCACTTCGGCTGAGCAGAAGGAGCGCATCCGGGTGTGGTACGCCTTGGCCATGGCGGGCACGCCGGCGCCCGCGGTGCCGTGACAAGTTTTGCAGCTTCGGTCATAGGCAAGCTTGCCGGCCGCGGCGTCGGCGGCGGAGGCAGCGGCGCAGAGCGTCAATCCCAGCAGCGGTACGAGGATGCGGGTCATGGTGTCCTAATTATGCACACTTTCCCGCTCCCTTGCTCGATGCCACAATAGAGCTTGCCCATGAGCGCACCCAAGAAAATCCTGATTCTCGGCGGAGGATTCGGCGGCGTCTACACAGCCCGGAAGCTGGAGAAACTGCTGAAGCCGGAAGAAGCTGAAATCACGCTCGTGAACCGTGAGAATTACTGGGTCTACCAGCCGATGCTGCCGGAAGTGATTTCGGGCTCCATCGCGCTAACCAACGTGGTCTCGCCCATCCGCCACCTGTGCCCCCGCACTCACCTGGTGATGCGCGAAGTGGAGGATATCGACCTGGAGGCGCGCCAGGTCACCGTCAGCCCGGGCTTTCGGCCGCGGCGTCTGGTGCTGGATTACGACTATCTCGTGATTGCGGTGGGTGGCATCACGGACTTTTTCCGCATGCCCGGAATGCTCGAAAACGCCATGCCCTTCCGCACGCTGGCCGACGCCATGGGGCTGCGCAACCACCTGATCCGGGCACTGGAGGAGGCGGACGTCGAAACCGACGAAGAGCTGCGTCTCAAGCTGATGACCTTCGTTGTGGGCGGCGGCGGATTCTCGGGCGTCGAGGTAGTGGCGGAGGTGAACGATTTTCTGCGGTCGGCAAAGAGCAGCTACATGCGGCTGCGGGATCTGCCGGTCCGCTGCGTGCTAGTGCATCCGTATGACCGCATACTGCCCGAAATGGAGGAGTCCCTGGCGCTGTTCGCGCAGAAGATTTTGCAGAAGCGCGGCGTCGAGATTGTTTTGAACGATCGCGTGGCGGCGGCGACTTCCGAGAAGGTGATTCTGAAATCCGGGAGGGAGATCCCCTGCAAGACGGTGGTGTCCACGGTGCCGTCGGCCCCGCCGCCGGTGATTCAGAAACTGGAATGCGCCAAGGAGAAGGGCAAGTTGATAGTGAACGCCCGCATGGAACTGCAGGGGCGCGAAGGCCACGTGTGGGCGCTGGGCGATTGCGCGAGCGTGCCTACGCCCGGTGGGAAAGCTCCGCCCACGGGACAACACGCGACGCGGGAAGCGGAACTGGCGGCGGCTAATATCGTGGCTGCGATTCGGGGAACAGCGGCGGCTGAGTTTACCTTCACCGGACTGGGGTCGCTGGCGTCGCTGGGGCAAGGCACGGCTGTGGCGCAGATTTTCGGACGCCGCATCTCGGGCTTGCCTGCTTTCGTCCTGTGGCGGTGCATCTATCTGATCAAGATGCCAGGGCTGAACCGAAAATTCCGGATCGCGGTGGACTGGTTTACGCGTGTCCTGTTCCGGCCCGACATGGCGCAGACGCGGGTCACGCCCGAATACGGAATAAAGAATCAGCACTTCGAGCCGGGCGAGATCGTCTTCAACGAGGGGGATCTGGGGGATAGCGTGTACGTTATCGAGAAGGGCGAGTGTGAAGTGCTGAAAGGCGACAAGCTGAAGTGCGTGGCCACGCTGCGCGCGGGCCAGTTTTTCGGCGAGATCGCGTTGATGGTGGATTGCTCGCGCACGGCTACTATCCGAGCGAGTACGGCGATGGATGTGCTGTTGATCCCCAAGCGGGATTTCGACAAGCTGAGGAAAAGCGTGCCGGCGTTTGGGGAGGTGTTTGACAAGCTGGCGAAGGAACGAATTGCGGAGAATACGGGAGCCGGTGGGGCAGGTTAGTAACCTGCAGGGGCGCTTTCCAAGCGGCCCTGTAAGGGTTCCCACGCCAATTTCGCACCGGTGCGAGTTTTGTTGTGTCTTGGAAGAGCGGGGCCGGGGGGCCCCGCGC
>JALYHQ010000003.1 GCA_030776455.1 Acidobacteriota bacterium
ACCAGCCTCCCCGGCCTGACCAAATACGTGATCGCAATATCCCCAAAAGGCTTCCTCGACCTCCTGCGCCGCAACACCACCGTAAGATGACTGTCCCGCTCAAAGGACACCAGCTCGAAGATCCCCATCACCCTCTGCCCAACCTCCAGCCTCTCAAGCCCGGCTGTGAGCGTCCTCGGACTTCGACGACCCAGATTGTCGATCCAGTCATAGCTATACGGCGCCGCTCGAAGCTGGCAGAGCCAGCGGAAAATCTCAGCCTCACCCGCATTTACATCAACCGCGCGGAACAGCACCGTATCGACACCCGCAAAGCACGCGTCGCAAGGAAATACCAGCCCGCGCTCCTCGGCCGTGGATCCCCAGATGTGCGCGACACTCAATAGAAACACCCCAAAGCGCACCCGGTTGTGACTACGTGGGACAGGCCTCCTGGCCTGTCTCCCCGCGCGACACTCAATAGAAACGCCCCAGCCACTCAGCCACCAGCGCCGGTTTCTCCGCGCCCTCCACCTCCACCGTTACCAGCCAGGTCACCTGATTCTCCGTCACCTCCTGCGCCGTGAAGCGCCCGCGAACACGGCTGCCCGCCATCACAGGCGACACAAAGCGCAGCCGGTTAAACCCATAATTAATTCTCATCGTGAAATCGCCGCGGATTTCTACCGCTTCCCGTGCCATGCGGCTCAGCAGTGAAACAGTAAGAAACCCATGCGCGATAGTCCCCCCAAACGGCGTCTCGCGCCTCGCCCGCTCCACATCCACGTGAATCCACTGATCGTCGCCCGTAAGCGCGGCGAATCGATTGATCATCTCCTGCGTCACGTCGATCCATTCGCTCACGCCGACTTCCTGCCCGGTCAGCGCTCTCAGTTCCGTTAATCCATTAATGCGTCGCGGTTCGTGCATGTTTCACCATCGTCAGGTCGGGGTCTGCATCCTTCCAGGCTTCCAGAAATTCCTGGTATGCGCGAGCGGCCTTCTCGCGCTGGCCCGCGGCTTCATAAGACTGGGCGATGCCGTATAGATCGTGGCCGCTGTTGGGGCGAATCTTCAGCTCGCGCCGGAACGCATCGCGCGCTTCTTCATATTTGTGTGCCCGGATGTACGCGTATCCCAGTGCTTCCAGCTCGGGCCGTCCATATTGCGGCGGCTCGTTGTACCCCACCGCTTTCTCCTTCTCCGCGGCTTTCTTCAGCAGCTCGATGCCTTCGTCGACATTCCCCTTCGCCATACGCAGCTGCCCCCGCAAATCTAGTGACGACGTTTCAAGGATCGTCAGCACTTGATCCGGATCGTCTTCCTTCTCGCCCTCCTGCGTTTCCGTATGCAACCGCCAGGAGATGGCATCCAGAGCGTCGCTGAATCGCTGTGCGGCGTCGTAGTCTTTCTTGGCCAGCGCCTGCATGCCCTTCGCGTAGGCAAGCATGCCGTCGCGATACGCCTTCGCCGAAGCGCCGGCGTCGAATTCCTCCAGTCCCAGCGCGATGGGATGATCGATGGCGTCCTGATAGTTGCCGAACCGGATCTTGAGCCGCACCGTCGACCCGCCCACCGTCAGCACATGCAGCGGAGTGCCTTTCGCCAGAAACGGCTGCGCGGGCAGCTTTTCCAGCAGATTGGCCACTTCCAGCGCTTCATGATAGCGTCCGGACTCGGCGTCGCTGGCGATCAAATAACTCAGGTTGTGTGCATAGTTCCAATCGTCCAGCGTGGAAACATTCTCGCGCTTCATATAATCTTCGTCCACTTTCTTGGAAGCCAGAAATGCATCCCGCGCTCGCTCATACAGGCCCAGCCGGTAATAAATGTGACCGGGCATGTGTACTGTATGGCCCGATCCCGGAGCCAGCTTTGCCAATATGTCCGCATCGGGCAGCGCATCCTGCGCGTGCAGGCTTGATTCCAGCGCATGAATCAGGTAATGATGCGCCGCGGCGCTGTCAGGGCGTGCACGAACCACGTCCCGTAGCAGCATCTGCGGGTATAGCGCGTATTTCTTCGGACGTCCGTCATGGTCATATCCATTGGTGGATTCAATGGCCAGAAATAGCTTCGCGTCGATGTCGTCGGGATACTGGTCGATCAGGCTTTCCATTTCCCGCAGGTAGTCCTCTTCACCGGTATCCTCATCTTCCTTCTTCTGCTGGGCGCGAACGTATAATTGCTCGTGCTCGGAAATCTTCGGAAGCAGCGCCTGTGCGTTTTCGAGAGCCGCATTCTTCTCGTCTTCCATGGCCTTGTAGCTTTCGATGGATTGGGCAATGCCCCACCACGCCATCGCAGCGTCAGGATCCAAACGCGCCGCTTCCTTGAATGCGCGATGGGCTTCGAAATCCCAGAAACAGTGCAGCAGGTTCAACCCTTGGTCGAACCATACCTGAGCCTCAGGCGACTTGGTAGTAATCGCCAGATGACTATTCCCGATCCCCTCAATCTTGTGAGGCGCGCCCATCTCACTCATCTTGTAATCGCGCGCATGCCCCTTATGACAAGACGGCCCCGTCTGCCCCCCCGCAATCAAGGCTCCCATCACAAAAATCAAAATACCCCGCATCATCATCCTTTTGTGGGGGCGGGCCCCCCGGCCCGCGGCCAGCCCCCCGGCTGGCCTCCCCAAGTTACCGCTTAGTCCATTCCCAATCAGTAGCCGGCGTATTCAGCCCCCGCCTATAGTTATACCCAGCCCTTTCCAACACTCCCGTAACATCCTCCGCCGTACTATGCATCGCCGCCAGCTGCGACGCCACCACCTCCACCACCACCTTGGGATGAAACCGCTTCAGCGTCTCCACCGCCCCACGCAGCACATACGCCTCCGCACCCTCCACGTCTATCTTGATCGCATCCACTCGCGTTAGGCCAAGCTCGCGCACCACATCGTCGATCCTCCGGGCCCGAACCGTATACGATTTGGCGGCCCCCTCAACAGGAACATTCTCGCTCGCCAGCGAGGACATCCCGGTATTGCTCGGCGGGCCCGCGTACAGCGTCAACGTTTGTTCGCGATCCGTGCAGGCAATCGGTTCCACAATCACGTTTCCCGCATGATTAGCAGACACGTTATCGCGCAACAACGCCAGCGTCTCCGGATTTGGCTCAAATGCCAGAACGTGCCCGCTCTTTCCCACAACGGGTGCGGCCTTCATCGAAAAATAACCGATGTGCGCACCCACGTCGAGAAAAACGGCGCCTTCAGCCAGCGAGGGCGCTAACGACTCCCAGATCTCGGGTTGCCAGACTCCACCTCGCAAAATCGACACGGCCACCATGTCGCGCGGATCCAGAACGAAACTCAATCCCGGCTCTACTTCCACCCGGGCCGGGCGCACAATTCCGAGTTTCCACGCGAACGGCGCCAGTCTTTCAACGTTCCACGCTCCAGGTTTGGGCGGCCATCGCTCCATACAAGCCTGTTCCAGCCGAAAGTAATCACGCAGCACAGCCGGCCGGTTCAACAGCACAACCAGCCACAGACAAACAGCCAGGATCGCCACCACACTCAATAGCCACTTGAAGCGGATTTTAGATCGCATGTGGGTAACCGTCACCACGTTCACCCGGCGGCAGCACGTATCGATTATGTCATGGGTTATGATAGAACCCATGCGTATACTAGCTGCCTCGTTGTTCCTTCTCCTCCCTCTGTGCGCACAGCCGCCGGCCGAAGGGGCCAAGAAAAGACCCGAGCCGAAAAATCTGCAGGTCCTGAAGATCCCAGCCTCCGAGCTCATTCCCACCATGCGATCTTATACCGCTGCCCTGGGCGTCGAGTGCGAACATTGCCACGTCGGCCGCGAGTTCGACAAGGACGACAAGCACCCCAAACTGGTCGCGCGCCACATGATCACTATGACCGCCGAGATCAACTCAAAATTCCCGGACGGCAAGATTCACGTCACGTGCTATACCTGCCACCGCGGCAGCCTCGAGCCCAGAACCACTGCGCCCCCGAAGGAGCCCGCCGCGCACTAGCGCTTGTAGCCGATCTTCCGCAGAAACTCGCGCCTTCCTTGCGAGTCGGCTTGCGATTCAATACCCTTGGGGCCGCTGCCGTCCACCACACCCAGGACGGCGCGCCCCTGCTCTGTCTCCGCCACAATCAGTTCCACCGGGTTCGCAGTCGCGCAGAAGATGCTGCACACTTCCGGCGTTTCCAGAACCCGGTTCTTGATATTCACCGGAAAGCCCTCCCGCAGCGCGATCACGAACAGATGCCCCGCCCCCACCGCGAGCGCGTTCTTCGCCGACAGCGCTTTGAGCTCCTCGTCATTTCCATCCACTCTTACCAGACAAGGTCCTGAAGCTTCGTTGAATGCGATGCCGAACTTCATCTGCGGCACCGTGTTGACTATCGCTTCATAAATATCCTCCACGGTCTTGATGAAGTGGCTGTGCCCCACTATGATGTTTCCGTTCTCGGGCATCTCCAGGCGAATCGATTTGAGTTCCATGCTGCCACTTATAATAGCCGCAGGATGCAAGCCGAAGAAGTCCTCGCGCATATTCGCAAGCTCCCCAACGGCCGCGCCAGCCTGAAGCAGTTGATGCGCGAGCTGGGCTCCAAGGCCGAGCTGGAACCCTTGCTGAAGCGCCTGACAGAGCGCGGCGAGCTGGTGGAAATACGCTCCGGCCATTATGTCGCGCCCGGCGCGAATCGCGAATACGTCTCCGGACGCCTCAATATGCATCGCGACGGCTACGGCTTCCTCATTCCCGATCCGCCCGTCGAGCGCCTGCGCGGCGACGTTTATATCCCGCGCGATTCGGCGCGTGTCGCGATGCACGGCGACCGGGTCGTCATCAAAATCGCACGCATCGAAAACGACGGCAAGGCTGACGGCGAGATTGTCAAAGTCCTGCGGCGCGCCCATCCGTCCGTGGTGGGAGAATTTCGCGTGCGCTCGCGCGGTAATTTCGTCGCGCCTCACGACGAGCGGCTGCGTCAATGGATCGAAATTCCCGAAGGTATGGAGATCCCTCCCCGCCAGCCCGACAAGGACCGCGTCGGGGTAGCTCCCATCGAGGTGAAGGATGCAGCCGACTTGGACGGCATGATCGTCAACGTCGAGATCCTGGAATACCCCGAGGGCGACGAATACGCGGTGGGGCGCGTCATTGAGATCCTCGGACATCCGGACGATTTCGGCATCGACGTCGAAATCGTGATTCGCAAGCACCATATTCCCAACCGCTTCCCCGCTGAAGTTTTGGATCAGGCCCAGAACGTCGCCGTCACCATCCGCTCCGACGAATTGGAGGGACGCGAGGACTTCCGCGAAATGGACATCGTTACCATCGACGGCGAAACCGCTCGCGATTTTGACGACGCCGTCTGGGTGGAACGCCTGCCCAACGGCAATTACAAGCTCGACGTCCACATCGCCGATGTAAGCCACTACGTGCGCCCCGGATCGCCCATCGACGAGGAAGCGCGCCTGCGTGGCACCAGCGTGTATTTCCCGGATCGCGCCGTTCCCATGCTGCCCGTCGAACTGTCCACGGAAATCTGCTCGCTCAAGCCCGCGGTGGACCGGTTGGTGATGTCCGCGCTGCTCGAGCTGGACCATCGCGGCGACGTGGTGTCCCAGCGCTTCGTACGCGGCGTAATTCGCAGCGCTGAACGCATGACCTATACCAGCGTCCATCTGCTTCTCGAGGGCGATGCCGGTCTCCGCGAACGCTACGGGCGCCTGGTGGACCGTTTTGAGCTGATGCGCGAGCTGGCGCTGATCTTGAACAAGAAGCGTGTCCGGCGTGGCTCCATCGACTTCGATATGCCGGAGCCGCTGATCGAGTTCGACGAGTTCGGCGAAATGACCGGCGTCTCCCGCAGCCCCCGCAATATCGCGCACCGGCTCATCGAAGAGTTCATGCTCGCCGCCAATGAAGCCGTAGCCGGCGAAATCGAGCATGCCGGACTTCCCATGATCTTTCGCATCCACGAACAGCCCGATCCCAAACGCGTGATGGACTTCGAAGAGGTAGCCATCCACTTCGGCTATTCGCTGGGCGTAGGCGCCATACCCGTGAAGAAATTCGGCGGCGTCGACCGCAAGCGCGACGGCGGCAAGGTGCGCCCGGACCTCGTTCTGCCCGCCGAGAAGATCAATATCTCATCGCGCAATTATCAGAAGCTGGTGGCCAGGATCGAGGGCAAGCCCGAGGAGCGCATCCTGAGCTATCTGATGCTGCGCAGCTTGAAACAGGCGCGCTATAGCGCCGACAATCGCGGCCACTTCGCCCTGGCGGCCGAGAGCTACACGCATTTCACATCGCCCATCCGGCGCTATCCCGATCTGATAGTGCATCGCATTCTGGGCGCGTACTTGGATCGTCAGCGCGAGCCGTTCTCCGAGCCCCAACTGGCCGCCATCGCGGATGCGTGTTCCGACACCGAGCGCCGTGCCGCCGAAGCCGAGCGTGAGCTGGTGGAATGGAAGAAAGCGCGGTTTATGGAAGACCGCGTGGGCGATGAGTTCCCCGCCATGATCATCAGCACCACGCGCTTCGGCTTTTTCGTCGAGCTGGAAACCATGTTCATCGAAGGCCTGGTTCCCATCGACACCCTGCCCGGTGATCGCTACATGTACCACGAGAATACTCACAAGATCATCGGGCAGCGCACCCGTCGCCAATTCTCCATCGGCGACCAGGTCAAGGTGCGCCTGGACCGCGTGGATACCTTGGAGCGCAAGCTGCAGTTCACCTTGGTCGAGCCGGAGAGACCTCGCAAAAAGCGCAAAAAATGAAGTATTCTGGTTGGTCAAGGCATGAGAGTTCTTAGGGTCCTGGCGGCACTGGTCTGTCTCTGGCTGCTCTTCGTCGGCTGGATCTTCTGGCTGATGCATCAGTCTCCAGCGAAGTTCGCCGGCGTCATGGCGAAGATGCCCATGCCCGCCATGCTCCTGTTCCCCTTCGAAACCATGTGGTTCCGAGCACGCGCTGGTTCGGTGGTGGTGGGCGACCCCGCGCCTGACTTCACCTTGCCCTCGCTGGACAAGAAGTCCGAGGTGACCCTCGCATCGCTCCGCGGATCGAAGCCCGTGGTGCTCGTGTTCGGGAGCTACACTTGACCGCCCTTTCGCCGGGAGGTTCCCGCGCTCAACAAGCTGTATAGCGAGTACAAGGATCGCGTGGCGTTCTACGTGGTCTATATCGAGGAAGCGCACCCCAGCGACATGTGGCAGATGCAATCCAACGTTCGCCAGAATGTCGTATTCGCGACTCCCAAAACCGCCGAGCAGCGCGAGCACGTCGCCGATGCCTGCGTACGCAACCTCCACATCGATATCCCCGCGCTGGTCGATGGTATCCAAAACACCACCGAGAAAGCCTACACCGGCTGGCCGGACCGCTTGTACGTAATCGATCGCGACGGCCGCGTCGCCTTCAAGAGCAAACCCGGCCCCTTCGGTTTCCATCCCTCCGACATGGAACCCATCCTAAAGCGCATTGCCAACTGATGTCCCGCTCTTTGTGGGGCAGGTTAGCAACCTGCGGGCCGATTAGCAATCGGCCCTCCCCAAGTTTTTCACTCACCAGTGTGCCCCCGAAAAGTCAGCTGGCTAGACTCTACCCGCTCCTCGTCCTCCTCCTCGAAGCTCTCCTCTTCTACCGCAAAATCCTCTTCCTCCCCGCCCACTGGACCATCCCCTGGGATTTCCGCTTCTATCACCTGCCCCTGACTTCCTTCATCGAAGCCAGCCTCCGCCGCGGACAATTCCCGCTCTGGGACCCCTACACCTACTGTGGCTACCCGTTCTTCGCCAACATCAACGCCCAGCTCTTCTATCCGCCCACCTGGCTGGCAATTCTTGCCAGCCTCGCCATCGGAGGCGACCACCTTGCGTACCTGATGGAACTCCAGCTGGTAGCGCACGTCGTCGCTGGCGGCTGTTTCACATACCTCCTGCTACGCGCGCTGGCAGCCAACCGGATCCCCGCATTGATCGGCGCATCGGTGTTCGAACTGGGACCCTACTTCGCATCCCAAGCCCAGCACTTGGGCGCCATCGACGGCGCCGCCTGGATTCCCCTCGCCTGCCTCTCGGTGGTCCGGTTGAGCCAGGGCCGCAGCCGCCGCTGGATCGCAGCGCTGGCCGCCAGTCTCGCACTGTCCATCCTCGCCGGGTTCCCGTCCACAGCGGCGGCGGCTTTCATATGCTCGTTCACACTGGCCATTCTGCTTTCGAAATCGCGTCTCCGGTTGCTCGCCGATTACGCGCTCGCTGCCGTCCTCGGCATCGGCTTATCGCTGGTCCAGCTCTTACCCACCATGCAGGCCACCAGCCTCAGCGTCTCCCAGTTCCGCCGCGATTTTCGCGGCCACGGGTGGGGCGTGCCGCTCCAAGCCCTGGTGTCGCTGGTGTGGCCGAATTATTACCACCTGTTCGACCTCAACAATTACCGGATGCCCTGGAATCCCACATTCCTGTACTTGTATTGCGGAATCGCCGCACTGCTGTTGGCCGCTACCGCGCTTGTGCTGCGCAAGAAATATGCCGGCGTGTTCGCGATAATCACGCTGCTCTCCCTGTTCCTTATGCTCGGTGAGCAAACCCCGCCCGGCCGCTGGATCCTGCCGTCGTTCCTGGACCTTACCCGCGATTCTGTTTACGTCGAGTTCCTGTTGGCCGGATTCACGCTGGGGATCGCGGTGCTGGCCGGGCTCGGCGCCGATGCGCTGGCCGGAACCCGCCACCCCCTTGGACTCGCCGTGCTGGCCGTCGTGTGCGCCGAGCTGATCTGGGCCGGCTCCTCGCGACCCATGAATACCGGCTCGCGCGACGCCGAACCCGGCGTATCGCGCACCCAGTTCGACGGCAGTCCCGAGCTGCTCCGCAAGATGCGTGAGCTGACCGGACAATCCACCCCGCCGGATCGCTTTGACTTGTACGATGACTGGAGCGGTTGGGTAACCACTGCTTCCATGACCGAACTGCCAGCCGCCAACGGCAATGACCCCTTTGCGCTATACCGCTTCTTGCAGGTGCGCCTCTTCTTCACGCACGGCGAGCGTTGGGGACGCTACTACGAAGTAGGCGACATCGAGTCGCGCTGGCTGGACTTCTTAAACGTCAAGTATCTGCTCTCGCGAAAGCCGCTGCCGGATACATCGAAGTGGACCCTCAGCGCCCGCCTGCCCGGCCGCGATGTCTATGAAAACCGTTCGATGCTGCCGCGGTTCTACTTGGTGTCGCGTGTGCAGGCGGCCGCTGACATGGCGGAAGCGCTCGCCAAGATGTGGACCGTGGATCCCACCACCGCCGTCGTGGAAGGCGACCTCTTCATGCAGAGCGGCCCTCCAGGATTTGTTCGCGTGATCCGCTACGAACCCACTCTAGTCGAACTCGAAACCGACTCCGCCACCAGCGCGTATCTGGTCACATCAGAAGCAAACTACCCCGGCTGGCACGCATGGATCGATGGCGAGGAAGAGCCCATCCACTACACCAACGTGGCCTTCCGCGGCCTCCCCGTCCCCCCCGGAATGCACAAAGTAACCTTCCGCTTCGCCCCCCCCATCCTCACTTGGTCAGCTTTCCTCACCCTGCTCACCCTCGCCACCACCCTGTCCGTTGTGGGGCGGGCCCCCCGGCCCGC
>JALYHQ010000004.1 GCA_030776455.1 Acidobacteriota bacterium
CGGCGCGCAGTTCGAGTGGCTGGACCTCTCACCTAAATGGGTGATCACCGCGCGGTTCGAGGGCGATTTCGAAGGCAACTTCTCGCGCGCGAACAATCGCAACATCTCGTCCATCCGGTCCAACGCCTTCCAGGTGCGTTCGGCTTGGGGACGCGTGGATTACAACGCGAGCCCCAAGACTTCGTGGTTCGCGTCCTTCGGGCAGGACTGGACGCCGTTCGGGTCGTCGACCATTCCAAATATTGTGGAGACCACCGGCCTTGGACTGGGCTACGGGATTCTGTATGAGCGCGCGCCGATGGTGCGGACGGGCATCATCAAGACGCTGGGCGGCTCGCGCAACTGGAAATTCAGCCCGGAGATCGCGGTGGTGCTGCCATCCTACGGCAACGTGCCGACGGACGTGGGCAACCAGCTGGGATATGGCGAGCGGCAGGGCGCGGATTCGGCGCGTCCCGAAGTGCAGGGACGGCTGGTGCTGCAGTGGCAGCTGGATAAGGCGGCTGGTGTCGCGCCAGCGCAATTGATCGCCAGCTTCACGCAAGGCCGCCGCGAGGCCATCGTCACCGCAGCCGGCGTTCCGGCCGCTTTCAAAGCGGCGTTTCCTAACGGCGCGCAGGTATCCAGCGACCGGTACGGCTACAGCGTGGAAGGTCAATTTCCGACGCGCGACGTCACATTCATCGCAAAGTATTTCAACGGCAAGGATCTGCGCTTCTACTTCGTGGATGAGCTGTTTTCGAATTTCACCGATTCGGCCGGCCTGACGGGAACGGTAACGGCGCCATCGATCGACGGATCGTCGAACGTGGTTTTCGGATTGCGCAACGGCGTGCCGGTGGTGGCGCCGCAGCGCGGTGTCCGGACGCAGGGCTGGCTGGGAAACCTGGGGTTCCCGCTGTCCCGAATCTTTAACGCAAATCCTTCGGGACGCAACGCGGGCTGGACGGCGTATCTGCATTACAGCTACGATTATTCCTACGCGCGGGACGTGCGCCGGTTCGCGGGCGGGCGAACGAAGTCCGATCTGGCGGCTGCCAACGTGCAGTACAAGCTGAATGCGTACGTGACGTTCCTCTATGAGCAGTCCCAGTACCGCACGCGGGCGGCAAACAACTCCGCCACTGACATTGGCGGCCTGCCGCTGCTGCGCGGCATACCGAGCCGGCAGTGGCACGACATCCGCAGCGAGTTCTCGACGCTTTTCACGTTCTAGTTACGGCATCACGAAAGGAAATGGATAGAGATGGCGCAACAAACGGATGCAGCGCAGGCGCAGCAGTTCGCCGCGCGGGATTACAACATTTGGAGCGTGATTCTGGCCTCCTCGGTCGGCACCATGATCGAGTGGTACGATTTCTACATTTTCGGCAGTCTCGCGGCCGTGATTTCGCCGCTGTTTTATCCTTCAGGCAACGACACGCTGGCGATGATCGCGTATCTGTCGACATTCGCCGTGGGCTTCGTGGTGCGGCCGTTCGGCGCGCTGTTCTTCGGACGGATCGGCGATCTGGTGGGCCGCAAGTATG
The DNA here is from genome assembly GCA_030776455.1 of Acidobacteriota bacterium. Lineage (GTDB taxonomy): Bacteria > Acidobacteriota > Terriglobia > Bryobacterales > Bryobacteraceae > JALYHQ01. Next base: position 1,530 of record JALYHQ010000004.1, read on the forward strand.
CGTTTCTGGTGACGCTGGTAATCATGGGAGGCGCAACGGCGGCCATCGGCTTCCTGCCGACGTTTAAATCCATCGGTTACCTGGCGCCGGTGCTGTTGATTTTGATCCGGGTGCTGCAAGGGCTCGCGCTCGGGGGCGAGTATGGCGGAGCGGCGGTCTACGTGGCCGAGCACGTGCCCGACAATAAGCGCGGCTTTTACACCAGCTTTATCCAGATCACCGCGACGGCGGGGCTCTTTGTATCGCTCGCCGTAATCCTTCTGGTGCAGGAGTCAATGAGCAAGGAAGATTTTTCAAGGTACGGGTGGCGCATCCCGTTCCTGATCTCGATTGTGCTGGTGGCGATGTCGCTGTACATCCGGCTGCGGATGAAGGAATCGCCGATTTTCGCGCATCTCAAGGGCGCGGGCATGACGTCCGCCCAGCCGCTTAAGGACGCCTTCACACACTGGGCCAACCTGAAGCTGGTACTGATTTCGTTGTTTGGCGCCACCGCGGGACAAGGCGTGGTGTGGTACACGGGACAGTTTTACGCGCTGTTCTACATGCAGAGCGTGCTCAAGGTGAACGTGAAGACGGCGAATATCATCGTGGCGGTAGCGCTGCTGCTGGGGATGCCCTTGTTCACGTTTTTCGGCTGGCTGTCCGACCGCATCGGGCGCAAGCGGATCATGATGGCCGGGTGTCTGCTGGCGGTGCTGCTGTACTACCCGATTTACCGGGGAATGGAGTCGGCCGCGGGCAACAACGTGGTGGGGGTGGATTCGCGAGTGAACAAAGTGACAGGCGCGACGTCGCTGGTGCCGGTGACGCTGGACGCTGCCGGCAAGCGGGTGGCCGTCAAGGAAGCGGCCAGTCCCAATGTCCCCATGCTGATCGCTCTGGTATTCGCGCAGTTGATCTTCGTGTGCATGGTCTACGGGCCCATCGCTGCGTATCTGGTGGAGGCCTTCCCTGCCAAAGTCCGCTATACATCGTTGTCGCTGCCTTATCACATCGGCAACGGGGTGTTCGGAGGGCTGCTGCCGGTGATCGGCCTGTCCATTTGCGCCGGCACGGGAAACATTTATGCCGGGCTGCTGTATCCCATGACCGTGGCCTCCATCACGTTCGTGGTGGGATCGCTGATGCTGAAGGAGACGCGGCACGTGAAGATCTGGGAAGAGATGGTCCGGCGTCCAGCGGCGGGCGACTGAGCGGTATCCTGGGAATGCGGCCTGGGCCGATTGCTAATCGGCCGCGGGTCGCTAACCTGCCTCACATGGAGTGAACCTTGGCGTCTCAAGACATCGATAGCGTACTGAAAGAGAAGCGCGTTTTCGATCCTGCCCCGGAATTCAGCGCAAGCGCGCATGTCAAGAGCATGGCGGATTACCAGCGGCTCTATCAGGAAGCCGAGCGCGATCCTGAAAACTTCTGGGCGGGCATAGCGCGCGAGCTGCACTGGTTCAAACCGTGGGACAAGGTGCTGGAGTGGGAGCTGCCGTTCTCCAAGTGGTTCGTGGGCGGGCAGCTCAATCTTTCGTATAACTGTCTGGACCGGCATGCCGCGACGTGGCGCAAGAACAAGGCCGCGATCCTGTGGGAGGGCGAACCGGGAGAATCGCGCGCGCTGACTTACCAGCAATTGCTGCACGAGGTTTCAAAGTTCGCGAATGTGTTGAAGGGCCTGGGCGTGAAGAAGGGCGACCGGGTGGCGATTTACATGGGGATGGTTCCCGAGCTGGCCATCGCGCTGCTGGCTTGCGCGCGCATTGGCGCGCCGCACACTGTGATCTTCGGAGGGTTCTCTTCGCAAGCGTTGATTGACCGCATTCACGACTGCGGCGCGGTGGCGGTGATCACGCAGGATGCCAGCTGGCGCCGAGGCGCCGAAGTAAAACTCAAGGAAGCCGTGGACAAGGCTGTGACCGAATGTCCAACGGTGAAGAGCACGGTGGTCTACCGGCGAACGGGCTGCGAAGTGACTATGCAGGCGGGCCGCGACCACTGGTGGCACGAGCTGATGGCCGGCGCTTCTGCGGATTGCCCAGCCGAACCGCTAGACGCCGAGCATCCACTTTACCTGCTGTATACGTCGGGAACGACGGGAAAGCCGAAAGGCATCCTGCATACCACGGGCGGCTATTCGGTGCAGACGTATATCAGCACCAAGTGGGTGTTCGATATTCGCGATGAGGATACGTTTTGGTGTACCGCTGATATCGGGTGGGTGACGGGGCACAGCTACGTGATTTACGGCCCGCTGCAATGCGGCGCCACGACGCTGATGTACGAAGGCGCGCCGACGTGGCCGGAGCCGGACCGCTTCTGGCGCATCATCGAGAAATACAGAGTCAACATTTTTTACACGGCGCCCACGGCCATCCGCGCGTTCATGCGGCTGGGCGAACAGTGGCCGCGCAAGCATGAGATGAGCAGCCTGCGCCTGCTGGGCAGCGTAGGCGAGCCGATCAATCCGGAAGCCTGGATGTGGTATCGCGACGTGATCGGCCGCGGGCGCTGCCCGATTGTGGACACGTGGTGGCAGACGGAGACGGGCGCGATTATGATCACGCCGCTGCCGGGGGCCATTCCCACCAAGCCCGGCTCGGCTACGAAGCCGTTTCCCGGGATCATCGCGGATGTGGTGACTCGCGAAGGGCAGCCGGTGCCGGCGGGATCGGGTGGTTTTCTGGTGATCAAGCGCCCGTGGCCGGGAATGCTGCGGACCATTTACGGCGATCCGGAGCGGTTCAAGGAGCAGTACTGGTCGCAGATTCCGGGCATGTACTTCGCCGGCGACGGGGCGCGGATCGATCAGGACGGCTACTTCTGGCTGATGGGCCGGGTGGACGATGTGTTGAACGTGGCGGGGCACCGGCTCAGCACCATGGAGATCGAGTCGGCGCTGGTGGCGAATCCGATGGTGGCTGAGGCCGCCGTGGTGGGACGTCCCGATGAGATCAAAGGCCAGGCGGTATCGGCATTCGTCACGCTGAAGGCTGGACACAAGGCCGGCGATGAAGCCAAGAACGAGCTGCGCGCCTGGGTGGCGAAGGAGATAGGCCCTATCGCGAAGCCCGACGATATCCGCTTTACGGATTCGCTGCCGAAGACGCGCAGCGGGAAGATCATGCGGCGGTTATTGCGGGAGCTGGCGACGAATGGCGAGGTGAAGGGGGACACAACGACGCTGGAGGATCTGGCCGTCATCGCAAAACTGCGCGAAGATGAGGAGTAGGCGGTGTCACAAGCGGCGACGGTGCCGATACGAGAGTACTTGACGACCAGCTACCGCCCGGACTGCGATTATGTCGATGGCGCGCTTGTGGATCGCAACCTCGGCGAGTACGATCACACCAACGCTCAGGCGGCATTATGCGCGCACTTGTGTACCCATGAGCCGCCAGGGTGCAAAACTCTGATCAGCATTCGCGTCAAGGTTGCGCTCACTCGCATCCGCGTTCCAGATCTCTGCGTCATCAATACCGGACGAGAGCGGATCATAACCAAACCTCCGCTGGTATGTATCGAGGTGCTCGCCCGGCAAGACACCGTTGAAACCATGCAGGAGCGCATCGACGACTACCTGGCGTTTGGAGTCCGTACATCAGGGGGCCACTCGTCGAAATTCTCGACGACGAATAAATGAAGGTACTGGCGGTACTTCTCTTCTTCGCCGCGTCCTTCGCGCCATTCTCGTCCTGGAGACGCCTTTCTTCCGAACCCATACTCACCCCGCGAGGTGAAGGTTTTGAATCCGCCGGTGTGTTTAATCCGGCCGTCATCGAAAAAGACGGATACGTCGTCATGCTCTACCGCGCCCAAGACCGCAATGGGACCTCGCGGCTGGGATACGCGAGCAGCTCGGACGGGAGGCACTTCACGCGCCGTGCGGAGCCGGTGCTGTCGCCGGAGACCGCGTATGAGAAAGACGGCGGCGTGGAAGATCCGCGGCTGGTGAACATTTCGGGGACTTACTATCTCACTTACACCGCCTATAACAAGAAAGACGCGCAGCTTTGTATGGCGACGTCCGCGGACCTGATCCATTGGACGCGCGAAGGCGTGATTTTTCCGGCATACAAGGGCAAGTGGAATACAGGCTGGACCAAGTCCGGAGCAATTCTCGATCGCAAGGTGCAAGGGAAATACTGGATGTACTTTATGGGCGACGCGAAGGATCGTCCCGGACAGATGGGCGTGGCGTGGTCCGGGGATCTGGTGCATTGGACCGAGGCGGTGGATCATCCGGTGGTTGAAACGCGGCCGGGAGCTTTCGACTCCAAGGTGGCGGAACCGGGGCCGCCGCCGGTGCTGACGACGGATGGCATTCTGCTGATCTACAATGGGGCCGACGATGCGCTGGTTTATCGCACGGGCTGGGTTTTGTTTGACCGCAACGATCCCACGCGCGTGGTGGCGCGCTCCGCGAGTCCGATATTTGCGCCCGCGCAGAGCTGGGAAACCACGGGACAGGTGCCGAACGTCGTGTTCGTGGAGGGCATGCTGCGGCGCGGAGGACACTGGTTGTTCTATTACGGAGGAGCGGACAAATATGTGGGCGCTGCGACCAGCGAGATGAAAGCGGCATTAGTGGAGGAGCGGCTATGACGCGGCGCACGCTGCTGGCGGGATCGGCGGCGCTGGGCGCGGCGGCTCAGGAGATTCTGCAGCTCCCGCCGCCCAAGGCGGATGCGCGTATCGCCTACGGGCGCGATGCATCGCAGTTTGGCGAAGTTTTCCTGCCGAAAACCAAACCCGCGCGCGCGGTGGTGATTTTCATTCACGGCGGTTTCTGGAAAGCCGAGTATGATCTTAGCCACGCTGGCCACCTGTGCGCCGCGCTGGCTCGCGCGGGGGCGGCGGTGTGGAGCCTGGAGTACCGCCGCGTCGGCCAGCCAGGCGGCGGATGGCCGGGCACGTTCGACGATATCGTGCATGGCGCTGAATTTGTACGTCAGGTGGCCGGACGTTACTCGCTTGATTTGACTCGTCTGGTGGCGAGCGGGCATTCCGCTGGTGGCCATCTGGCGCTGTGGCTGGCGGCTCAGCGCGCGGTGGATCTGCGGGGAGTGGTCCCGCTGGCCGGCGTTTGCGATCTGCGCCGCGCCTGGGCGCTACGGCTCGGCGGCGGAGCAGTGTCGAAGCTGCTGGGCGGATCGCCGGATGAACAAGGCTCGCGGTATCGTGCCGCCGATCCGGTGGAGCTGCTGCCTATCTCGGTGGCGCAGCGAGTGCTGCACGGAACCGAGGATACGGTGGTGCCGTTCGAGATCAGCCAGCGGTTCGCGCGGGCGTCCAGTAATGCGAAGCTGACGCCGCTGCAGGGGGCCGGACACTTTGAGCTGATCGATCCGCGCAGCGCGGTCTGGAAGACGGTGGAGAAGAATATTTTGGAGTGGCCCGTTTAGTCAGGGGCGCGCTTCCACGGCGGGCTTCACCGGCATGATCCGCGCGATCCGCTGCATGACTTTCTTATTTTGCGACGCTTTCTTCAGGTCGTATTCGGCTTGCAGGCGAATCCAGAATTCCGGCGTGCTACCAAACAGGCGAGAAAACTTGAGGCACATGACTGCCGATAGAGGCTTCCGCTCTCCGAGAATGTCATGCATCATCTGACGCGAGACACCGAGGGCTTTCGCGGCCGCCGCGGCGGACAAGCCGGTCTCAGGAAGGACGTCCTCCCGGATGATTTCTCCGGGGTGTACAGGCGGCAATCCGCTGGTTCTCTTCATCGATAACTCCTAGTGGTAGTCTTCAAAGTCGATATCACTTGCGTTTTCGCCTGACCATCCGAATGTGATGCGGTAATTTCCGGTGACGCGAACGGACCATCTCCGCGGTGTGCCGTGAAGGCTGTGGAACCGGTATCCCGACACGTTTAAGTTCTCTGGTTGCGTAGCCACGTCCAGCGCTTGAAGTATCCGGATGCACTTCCGGACATGTTCGATACTAATCCGGCGCGACTGGCCGGTTGTGTAAATCTCTTCAAGTCCTTTGTGCCGGAAGCCCCCGATCACTCTTCTACTCTAAACCGCAGGACTTCGGCTTGTCAACTATTTAGTTGACAGAGAGAAGTGAAGGTTAGCCCAGGAGTCCGCGGAATTTGGGTGTTGTGTATCCGGGGAAGACGGACTTCAGGTTGGGATTGCCGAGGTGCTTGACGACGATTTCGCCGAGGACGTCGCGGAAATCGGTGGTCAGGTCCAAGTCGCGATTTTCGTAGAGCTGTTCGGGTGCGAGGCCGGGCCAGTCGCCGTAGATCTTGCCGCCCTGGATATTGCCGCCCATCGCGAACATGACGTTAGCGTGGCCGTGGTCCGTGCCGCGGTTGCCGTTTTCCTTGGCGGTGCGGCCGAATTCGGACATGGTGACCACCGTCACGTCGGCCATCCGATCGCCGAGGTCCTGGTGGAACGCCGCCAGCGCCTTACCGAAATCGGCGAGATTATTGGCCAGAACGCCGACGGAAGGCTGCGCGCCTACTTCGTTTACGTGCGTGTCCCAGCCGCCGATATCGGCGAATGCAACTTCCAGGCCGACATCGGACTTGATCAGGCGGGCAATCTGCAGCAGGCTTTGTCCGAACTTGCCATTGGGGTAGGCAGCGCCGTTCGCGGGCGTATAAGTGCGCTTCTGAATGTCCTGCATGAGCTTTACGGCGTCAAAAGTTTCTTTGCCGGTGCCGTGCAGAACGGTATCGAGGCTGCTTTCGTACATGCTCTCGAAACTTGCCGATCCGCGCGCATCGCGCACTTGAAAATCGTTAACGGTGTTGAGCGCCACGGCGTCATTGCGGCCGCGCAGAGTGCGCGAGAGATTGGATCCGATGCTCACGGCGCGAACCGGTGAGACCTTGCCTTCCTTGGGCAGGGCGCGATTGAGCCAGCCATCGCTGGTGGCTTTCAGGCCGGGGGTGCCGGATTCCATATAATCCTGAGCGTCGAAATGCGAGCGCGTGGGGTCGGGCGAACCGACAGCCTCAATGATGGCGAGATGGCGCGCGTCATAGAGGGGCTTGAGGGGCGCGAGCGAAGGATGCAGTCCGAAGAAGCCATCCAGGTCAATGGCGGCGTCGAGCCCGCCGTTGGGGCGGGGGATCGCGATAGTTGGCCGCAGGTCATAATAGCGCTGCTCGCCAAACGGAACCACAACGTTCAAGCCGTCGACTGCGCCGCGCTGGAAGATCGCGACCAGAATCTTCTTTCGAGTGTTGGGGCTGTCGCCGGCGTAAACCGAGCGCGAGAGCCAGGCGGGGGCCGCGCCCAAACCGAACATCGCCACCGTGGAGCCTTTTAAGAATGCGCGTCGTGAAACCATGATGTGTAACCCTCTGCTATCTGCGCTGAAAATCGGGTGAGCCGATTACCAGGCCGGCGAGGAAGGCCGGCGTCTTGTCTTTCTTATCCTCGAGAGCCTTGTCGATGGCCGCGCGCGTGGAAGGCGTGGCATCGGTGAAAAGAAGCGCGCGGGCTACATCCGCCGGATCCGCATTGAAACGAGTCTGGTCAATCTTCACGCCGGGAATTTTGTTCTGAGCCAGCGCCAGAGCGAAGTTCATGCGGCCCAGCAAGGCGGCGGAATTTACCCACTCGGAGTTCAGGTTCGAATAGCCGGTGGGCTCCTGCTTGCGATAGAGCGGCTCACCCAGCTGTCCCACCTGGTTGGCGAGCGCGAACGCGTCGTCCACTTCGCCATCGAGAGCGCGGACGGAGCTGGCGACCATCTCGAAGGGCGTCTTCACCTTGGCGCGATATGCCCCTTCGGACCAGAATTCCTTGGACTCCAGCATGGTTTTCATTACGTCGCGGATATCGCCATTCGATTTCAGAAAGGTCTGGGCCATGTGGTCAACCAGACTCTGGGGGGGATTGTCCGCGACAAAGCGCTGAGCCAGCTCTTTCGAAATGTAGCGGGCGGTAGAGGGATGGTGGGTCAGGATGTCGAGCACTTTCTCGCCGTCTTCAATGCCGCCGCCCGCGGGAATCACGTGGCCGAGCACCAGCTTCTCGCCTTTGTCGTGAACGCGCTCATTGAAGAAGAAAGCGCCGCCCTTGCGCGGCTCGGCGATAGTCCAGCCGGTGAAGCAGCGCGCCACTTCGATGATGTCCTTCTGCGTGTATCCGCCGTCGACGCCAAGCGTGTGGAGTTCCATCAGCTCGCGGGCGTAGTTCTCATTCAAGCCCCGCTTGCGTTTGACGTTCTTGGCCTTGGCGTCGATGTCCGCGCGCACGGACTGGAAATTATCCAGATAGAAGAGCATGGCCGGGCTCTTGGCGGTGGTTTCGAGCAGATCGCGGAAATGACCCAGGACATTGGGGCGGATAGCTTCGCGCTCATAGCTGGGAATCAGGAAGCGGTCCGCGCCCTTGTCGTAAAAAACATTGAAGTGGTTGAACCAGAAATCGTCCAGCTCTTCGGCGAGCTGCCGATTGCTATAGATGGCACGCAGGAGCTTGGCTTCCAGCAGATCGTAAGCGACTACCTGCTGGGGCGCGTTCATCAGCAGCAGCTTGCGGCGGATATCGGGCGGGGCGGCAACCATGAGCTGCTGGCGCAATCCGCGGGGAAGCGCCACCACGGCCTCTTCCAGCTTGTCCGCCGGCATGGACGCGAGAAGGTCGCGCTTCTGGGGCAGCGTGCCGGTGCGGAGAGTCTTCTGCTCATCGGCCGTCAGGACGTCATCGAGCGATTTGGCGGGTTCGAGATCGGCGTTCGGATCGGCCTTGTCGTCAGCCTTGGCTTGGCCCTTATTCACCTTGTAGCGCGCGATAAGACGCTGCACGGAAGCGCGCAGAAGCGGATCATCCGGCAGCGGCTGGCGGCCGTCGGCGATGGCTTTGATCATCTGCGGCGGCGGATAGTGCTGCACGGTTTCCTGCGGCGACATGCGCAAGGATTCCAGCGGCGCGATGCGGGATTCAAGCGCGGGCGTTTCAGGGATCCGCTCTGGGTGTAGTTGGAGGTCGATCCATTTCTTGAGTCCGAGGGAGCGGACCTTTTCGAGGTCGCCAGGACGCGGCCCGAACGAGAGCCGGTCCAGCGCGTGGAGGATCTGCTGGTCCTTATTGAGCTTCTTGCCGAATAGACGCGACTCGGGGGTGGACGAGGCGCCGGTAAGAGCAAAAAGGCCGGCGATTACCGCGCAGGCCGTCCCGGCTGTGGCCCTGTGTAGGCTGGATTGCTTCACATCTCTATAAACGCTAATGGCGGGCAAAAGTTGACCTCCGGGAAGCGGTGAGGGGATTGTGCTGTTAATCAAGCATATACGAGCGGTGTAACCTGAACAGAAGGAATGCTATTCAGTGAGGTAGCCGGGGTCGCCGGCATCCGGGTGCTTCGAGATGGGAATTTCAGCAATCTCGGCTTCTTAGACGACGAGCACGAGTCCCAGTTTGTCTTCCTGGAAAACCAGAAGTTCCTGGCTCCGCTGCTGAGGCGCGAGAATACCGCCGCCGTATTGACTAACCCGGATCTCGCGGACCGGATTCCAACCGGCCTCGCGCTGGCGGTTTGCGGGCAGCCGCGGCTGGCCTTCGCGGCCATCCACAATCATCTGGCGCAAACGACTTTCTACTGGGAGGATTTCGCGACGGTGATCGACCCGGCAGCGGACGTGCATCCGACGGCTTGGATCGCGCCGTTGAACGTGCGAGTGGGACGCAACACGGTGGTGGGACCGCACGCTACTCTCCTTCCCCGATGCAAGGTTGGTGAAGACGTCGTCATCGGCGCGGGCGCGGTGCTGGCCGGTGTGGGATTCCAGACGGTACGGGCGGGCGGCGAGGTGGTTGAGATGCGGCATGCCGGCGGGCTGGTGGTGCAGGATCGTGTGCATATCCTGCCGGGCGCGGTAATCGCCACCGGCCTGTTTCGATGCAACACGACGATCGGGCGCGACGCGCGCGTGGGCGCTCAAGCCTTCGTATCGCATGGGGTGCAGGCAGGCGAGCGGGTAATTATCGGGCACGGAGCGGTGGTGAACGGGAACGTGAAGATCGGAAAAGGGGCGTGGGTTGGGCCCGGCGTGGTGATTTCAAATAATCTGAAAATCGGCGAGGGGGCATTTGTCAGCCTGGGCGCGGTGGTAATCCGGGATGTGGGGGCGGAGGAAAAGGTTAGCGGCAACTTCGCAGAGCCGCATCAGCGGCTGCTGCGAACGATGGCGGGAAACGCAGCGGAGGGCAGCCTGGAATGAGAGTCCTGCTGACCAACAACACGCTGGCGAAGCGCGCGGGCACGGAGCTTTACATCCGCGACGTGGCGATCGAATTGATGCGGCGCGGGCATCATCCGGTGGCGTACAGCACGGTGCTGGGCGACGTGGCTGAGGAGCTTCGGGAAGCGACGGTTCCAGTGATTCGCACGCTGGAAGCTTTGGGCGAACCTCCGGATATCATTCACGGGCACCATCACTATGACACCCTGGCGGCGATGCTCTGGTTCAACGAGACGCCGGCCATCAGCTTTTGCCATGGCTGGCTGCCGTGGGAAGAAGCACCGCTGCGATTCCCGAGGATTCTGCGGTATGTGGCGGTGGATGAACTGTGCCGCGAGCGGCTGATTGCGGAGGGCGGCGTCGCGCCGGAGCGGATCGAAGTGATGCTGAATTTCTTCGACCAGAAACGCTTTCCACCGCGTGAGGCGCTGCCCGCGGTACCGCGCCGGGCGCTGGCCTTCGGCAACGAATTCAGCGCGGACTCCGGGATGCCGGTATTGCGCGAGGCCTGTGAACGCCGCGGGATAGAACTGGACGCGGTTGGGTTGACGGCGGGGAATGTGGAATCCCGCCCAGGTGCGCTGCTGGCGGGATACGACATCGTGTTCGCGCGGGGGCGGGCGGCGATTGAGGCGATGGCGGTGGGCGCGGCAGTGGTGGCGTGCAGCCCCCGCGCGCTGGGCGCCATGGTGAGCACGAAAAACCTGGCGGTGTTTCGGCCGCTCAATTTTGGAGTGCGCACGCTGTCGCGTCCGCTGAGCGTCGACCTGGTAATGCGCGAACTCGAGAACTATGATCCGGCGGACGCGGCTGAAGTCTCGAAGCTGGTGAGGGAGACCTGCGAGATGGGGGCGACGGTGGATCGGCTGTTGGGTCTGTATGAGCGAACTATCGAGGAGGCTCGAAAGAGCCCGCCACCGGGGGCGAGGGACTGCGGCCGTGCGGTGGCGCGTTACCTGGAGGAATCGGCGGTCCATTATAAGGGGTCGGCGATTGCAGAGGACCGGGACCGCTGGATTGAGCGGTGTTTGCACGCGGAGAGAAGCGTTTAGAAAACCAAAGAGACGGCGCTAAGCCCGTTTCGCGCTGCGAGCGCGAACGGGCTAACGCGCGTCGATCTGATTTTTACGAACCGAGAGAACTTGCGCGGCTAGATTCTCAAACCTCTGCCATGGGGTTAGGTTGTTGAACATTCGCAACATGCAAACCAAACGCACACGTGGCGTCTAATCGAAGAGCACGGGATGACGTAGCACCTCATCGTGGGACGGAGGACCACCGCAGTGCTAGAACAACTTCCGGTTTGCCGCGATCCGCCGCTATAGAATGGTGGGCATGCTGGTGCGACTCGTCTTCGCGTTGCTCATGTCGATGCATCTGTTCGCGCAGTGTGACGACGTTGCGATTTCCACCAAGGAAGCCAAACACGGCTCCGACGTTGTGTTTCAAGGCGTTATTGAGGGTTTCAGGGACGCCGGCAAAAATCGGATCGTCATCTTTCGTGTCAGCCGCGTTTGGAAGGGACAAGTAGGGCCGACGTTCGAGATGCCAGCAATCGAAACGACCGGCGGACTTTGCACTGCGTTTTGGAAAGGGCAGCTTGGACTAGGGAACGAACTCGTGGTTTTCGCATCACGCAATCGATACCTGCCAGGCGGAGGCATTGAATTCCTCCCCTTGCGGCAAAAGAGCGTGCTGGTTGGCAAGTCAATGGACATTAGCGCCCTAGGCCGAGGGCACAAGCCGAAGGGGCCGCCCTTTAGAACCGCTGACATTCAGGGGGGCTATCCTCCGTGCGGTTTTGAGGCCCGGGGCATGCAAGATTCTTCTTGCATTGTTCTATAAAACTAGTACACTAGTAATGTGAAGGCGCAACAGATCGTCGAAAAGGGTGGCTTCGTTTTTCGACTTGATCTGAAGAGCGGTGTGCCGGTGTACCGTCAGATCATCGATCAGGTGCTAGGGGCCATAGCTACCAAGGCTTTAGGGCCGGGGGACCGGCTGCCGACTGTGCGGCAGCTTGCCGTGGACCTGGAAATCAATCCCAACACAGTGGTGCGGGCCTACCGGGAGCTGGAAATCCGACAAGTCTTGACTACTCAGCAAGGTACGGGCACCTTCATCACCGAAAAACAGGTTCAGGCGAGCGAAGCCGAACGGCAGCGGCGGGTGAGCCAGCTGGTGGGCGAGCTGCTGTCCAAGGCAGGAGCCGAGGGCATTGCGCTGGCCGAGATTTTGGAATGTTTGCACGAATTGAACGCCGAACAAGACAGGAGGTCTTGATATGGTTACGTCGATTGTGGGTGCCAGGGCCGGACGTGGCGGACTGCAGTTTGTGAGTCCCATCGGGCTGGCGGTGTTTATCGTTTGTCTTGGCGGGGGCGCCTCCGTGAGCGCGTGGTTGGATAAGCCGGCTCCGATGTTTGTGGGGATTGCGGTTGGAATCTATTTCCTCTTCGCCATCAAGGTGGCCAGCCAATGGCAGAAGGCGGCGGTGCTGCGTCTGGGACGTTACGTGGGGCTGCGCGGGCCGGGGATATTCTTTATCATTCCGGTGATTGATAGCGTGAGCCAGTTCGTGGACCAGCGGGTGCGGACGGCGGAGGTGCGGGCGGAATCGGCGCTGACGCGCGATACGGTGCCGGTCAACGTGGATGCCATCGTGTTCTGGCTGGTGTGGAGCGCGGAGAAATCGATACTCGAGGTAATGAACTTCGAGCAGGCCATCGGCATGAGCGCGCAGACAGCGCTGCGGGAATCGATTGGGCGGCACGATCTGGCGCAGATGATTACCGAACGGGAGACGCTGGGAAAGGAACTGCAGCGGATTCTGGACGAAAAAACGAATCCATGGGGGATTACGGTGCAGAGCGTGGAGATCCGGGACGTTCATATCCCGCAGGCGCTGGAAGACGCCATGTCGCGGCAGGCGCAGGCCGAGCGGGAGCGCCAGGCGCGCATCATTCTGGGGACTGCGGAGACGGAGATTTCGGCAAAATTCGCGGAGGCCTCCCGGGTGTACATCAACAATCCGGTGGCGCTGCATCTGCGAGCCATGAACATGCTTTATGAGGCCATCAAGGAGAAGGGCGCCATGGTAATTGTGCCCTCGACGGCGGTGGAAACCATGGGGCTGGGCGGAATGCTGGGGACGGCGTCGTTTTCGCAACAAAAACAGTAGGGTCGCTGTAATTATGGCGATGTTCATCCGTCATTAGGGCAGGGCAGGAGCTGGCCAAATGAAGAGTCAAGTATTGGAATCGCTGTTCGTTCTGGGATGCTCGGTGTTTGGGTTGGCGTGCGGCACCCCGGTGGCCGATCTGGTGCAGGCTGCGGTGCGGAATTCGACGCAGGCTATCACGCGGCCCCTGGAGTTTGCGCCGCGAGTGCAGCTGTTGAAGTTGGGGCTGGCTGAAACCCTGGCGTCCATCTGGTGTGAGTGAGCCGGCCCGCCGTACAGGGGAACCTATAATGGAGCAATGTCTTCCAGCCTGGCGGGTCTGGCTACACCTCAGGAGATTGCCAAATATGAGGCGGTGATCGGGCTCGAGGTGCACGTTCAGCTCGGGACCAGGACCAAGATTTTCTGCGGGTGTCCAACGGGCTTTGGCGCTCCGCCGAATACCAATGTTTGTCCGGTGTGCCTGGGGCTACCGGGGGCGCTTCCTGTCCTCAATCGCGCGGCGCTGGAGTTCGCGATTCAGGCCGCGCTGGCGATGCATTGCGAGGTGAACTCATTCTCGCGGTTTGCGCGGAAGAACTATTTCTATCCGGATCTTCCCAAGGGCTACCAGATCTCGCAATACGAGCTGCCGCTGGCCGACCACGGGTGGCTGGAAATCAACGTGGACGGCCTCAAGAAACGCATCGGGGTGACGCGCGTGCACATGGAAGACGACGCAGGCAAGAGCATACACGATGGGTTCAAGGACAGCGATCGCTACACGTATGTCGATTTGAACCGGAGCGGGACGCCGCTGATTGAGATTGTCAGCGATCCTGATCTGCGCTCTTCCGAGGAAGCCTACCAATACCTGTCGGAACTGAAGCAGGTGATGCAGTATGTGGGAGTGTCGGAGTGCGATATGGAGAAGGGCCAGCTGCGCTGCGACGCCAACGTATCGGTGCGAGTGAAAGGCGCCGAGAAGTTCGGAACCAAAGTCGAGGTGAAGAATCTGAATTCGTTCCGGTTCGCCAAGATGGCGCTGGACTACGAGATCGCGCGGCAGGTGGCGCTAATTGAAGGGGGCGGCAAGGTAGAGCAGGAGTCGCGGCTGTACAACGTGGAAACCGGCGAGACGGCGGGCATGCGGAGCAAGGAACATGCGCATGACTACCGGTATTTCCCCGAACCGGATCTGCTGCCTCTGCGGGTGAGCGATGAATGGATGAGCCGGATTCGCGAGTCGCTGCCGGAACTGCCCGCGGACAAGCGCAATCGCTTTATGAGCGGCTACGGTCTCAGCGAATATGACGCGCACGTGCTGACGGCGGATCAAGCCACCAGCGATTACTTCGAACAGGCCGCGGCGGCGGCGGGCGATCCCAAGCTGGCGGCCAACTGGGTGACCACCGAACTGCTGGGAGCGCTGAAGGGCGCCGGCCTGGCGGAGTCGCCTGTGCCGGCCGAGCAACTGGGCGAACTGGTGGCGCTGATCGTGAAAGGCGAGATTTCGGGCAAGATGGCGAAAGAAGTATTCGCCAAGATGTTCGACACGGGCGATTCGGCGCGGAGCATCGTGGACCGCGAGGGGCTGAAGCAGATCAGCGATGAGGGTGCGCTGGGGAAGATCGTGGATGACGTGCTCGCGGCGAATCCGAAGCAGGTCGAGCAATACAAGGCGGGGAAGACAGCGGTGCTCGGATTCCTGGTGGGACAAGTGATGAAGAACAGCAAGGGGCAGGCGAATCCTGCCGCGGTAAACACGCTGCTGAAAGAGAAGCTGGGATGATGCGCCGGGGCCTGGGTTGTATCGCGCTGCTGGCGGCGGCGCTGCCGTGTGTTGGCGCTCTGCGTGTGGGAGCAGGCCGGCGAGATATCACGCCCAAGGAGCCGGTGCCGATGTGGGGCTACGGGGCGCGGCACGATGCGCTATCAACCGGCATACTTGATCCACTTTACGCCGACGCCGTGGTGATCGAATTGGGCGGAAAGAAGCTGGCCATCGTGGGTTGCGATTTGGGACGCGCGCCGGCGGAGCATTCGTTGCAGGCCATCCGCAAGCGGATCAAGGACGAGGCCGGGATCGAGGATTCGTTCATTGCCGGATCGCACACGCATCATGGGCCGGTGCTGGAGTTGACCGATCAACCGGGCAAGGGACAGGGCAAGTTCGATGCGTCACTGCGGTATTACAAGCAGATGGAGGACGGGATCGCGGGCGCGATTCTGGACGCCAACGCGAAGCTGCGGCCGGCGCGGATGGCCACCGGTTCAGTGAAGCTGGACGGCTGGAATCGCAACCGGCACACGAAGATTAAACCGAAGCCGACGGATCGCGAGCTGGCGGTGCTGCGTTTCGATGACGCGGACGGCAAGCCGATCGCGATTCTGGTGAACTTCACGGGTCATCCGACCACGATTCCGGCGACCACGCTGAAGTTCTCGGCGGATTACGTGGGCGCGATGAAGAGCGAGGTGATGGCGCGGACCGGCGCGGCGGCGGTGTTCCTGCAAGGCGCTTCGGGCGATCAGTCGGTGGTCGCCGACGGCGCGCATAAGGGGTACGAAGCATTCGGGAAGGCGCTGGGCGATGAAGCGGTGGCGCTGGCTTCGGGGTTGAAGACCGAGGATCCGGGCGCCGGTTCGATTCAGGTGAGAGAGGATCGCTTCAAGTTCGCGTCTCGAGTGGATTTTGCGAATCCGGCGGTGAACTCGGGTTACGCGAAGGCATTCTTTCCGGAGTTGATTCCCAATTTTCTGGACGAATACGCCGATGGCGTGCGCCCGCGATTGACCGTGGCGCTGTTGAACGGCGATATCGCCCTGGTGGGCGTATCGGGAGAGTTCTTCGCTAACCACGCGCTGCGTTTGAAGGAGCGCGCGCGGGTGAAGCAGTTATTCTTCCTGGGATACGCGAACGGGTACCACCAATACTTTCCTACCATCGAGGCGGTGGCCGAGGGAGGGTACGGCGCTGATCCGGGCGTGTCGCCAGTGGCGGTGGGCGCGGGCGAGCAGATCATGAATACGGCGCTGCTGTGGCTGTATCAAATGCTCGGGAAGATTAAGTAGTGTTGGATCGCTGAACGCGTGATGCAAGGCCGGGAACAAGCAGTACTCGAGCGGGTGGAATCCATCGCCGGGGAGATGGTGGAATTTCTGCGGGAGCTCACGGCGATTCCCACGGTGAATCCGCCGGGCGAGAATTACGCAGTGTGCGCGGAATGGCTGGGATCGAGGCTGCGCGAATTTGGCTACGAAGTGGCGTATGTGGCGGCTGATGGGCGACCGGAGCATACCGCGCAACATCCACGCATAAACGTGATTGGCAGGCTCCGTAATACACCGGTGCGGCCCCTGCTGCACTTCAACGGACATTTCGACGTGGTGCCGGCGGGCAGCGGCTGGACCGTGGATCCATTTGCCGGCGTGGTGCGTGACGGCAAGATTATCGGACGCGGAACGGCCGATCAGAAGGCGGGTATCGCGGCGTCCATCTACGCCGTCGAAGCGATCCGGCGGGCGGGGGTGCGGTTGCAGGGCGCGGTGGAGCAGAGTGGAACCGTGGATGAAGAGAGTGGAGGCTTCGCGGGCATGGCGTGGCTCGCCGAGCGTGGATATGTGAGCCGCGAGCGCACCGACTTCGTGATTCTCACAGAGCCGCTGAACGTGGATCGCGTGTGTCTGGGGCATCGCGGCGTGTACTGGTTCGAAGTAACGACACTGGGACGAATGGCGCATGGCAGCATGCCGTTTCTGGGTGTCAGCGCGATCGACAAGATGGGGGAATTCCTGGCGGCAGTGGAGCGGGACCTCAAGCCCGCGCTGGGTCGTGCGATCACCGCGATGCCAGTGGAACCGCCGGAGGCCCGGCATGCGAGTATCAACGTCAATTCCATTTCCGGTGGGCAAACCGGCGGCGGATACCAGACCCCATGCGTAGCGGACCGGTGCGAGGCGATTTTTGACCGGCGGTTCCTGATAGAGGAATCGCTGGACGAGGTGCGCGGCGAGGTGCGCGGCGTTCTGGATAAACTGGCGGCGTCCGATCCGGATTTCAAGTATCAGATGAAGGAACTGCTGACGGTATTGCCGGCGCTGACGGATCCCACATCGAAGCTGGTCACGACGATGGCCGGCGCTATCCGGGATGTGCTGGGAACGGAGCCGCCGCTGATCGCGAGTCCGGGGACGTACGATCAGAAGCATGTGATGAGGCTGGGACTGGTGGAGCAATGTATCGCGTACGGTCCCGGAATGCTGCACCTTTCGCATCAGCCGGATGAGTACTGCCGGGTGGATCATCTAGTAGAGGGATGCAAAGCGATGGCGTTGGCGGCGATGCGGCTGCTGGGCGCGGAGTAAACGCGGAGTAAACAACGATGCGAAGGCGTGAGTTCAATCGAGTACTGGCGGCGCTGGCGGCCGGCGGTGCATTCTCCGCGGCCGAAGAAAGCGGCGCGGGCGGGATCACGGATGTCCAGGGTATCCAGGTTGGGCATTTCACGGATCAGCGCAGACCGACGGGCTGCACGGTGCTGCTCTTCGAGAAGGGCGCGGCCGTGGGCGTGGACGTGCGTGGGGCGGCGCCAGGCACGCGTGAAACCGATGCGCTGAATCCTTTGAACACGGTGCAACAGGTGCACGCGATCCTGCTGGCGGGCGGCAGCGCATATGGGCTGGACGCGGCCGGCGGCGTCATGCGGTATTTAGAAGAGCGCGGACTCGGTTATCGCGTGGGGCCGCTGGTGGTGCCGGTGGTGCCGGCGGCGATCCTGTTCGATTTGGGCGTGGGCGATCCGAAGATACGGCCCACCGCCGAATCGGGGTATCAAGCGTGCAAGGCGGCGACCTCCGGAAAGATGGCGGAAGGCAACGTGGGCGCCGGCGCGGGCGCGACGGTGGGCAAGATGTTCGGGATGAAAGCTGCGATGAAGTCGGGCATCGGTACGGCCAGCATGCGGGTGGGGAAGTCGGGAATTGTGGTGGCCGCCATCGCGGCGGTGAACGCGGTGGGCGACGTGGTGGATCCGCGAACGGGGAAAATCATCGCGGGCGCGCGCAGGCCAGATGGATCGGGATTCGTGGATACAATGGCGCGCATCCGGGCAGGGTACAGCGTGGAAGCGCCGCCGGGTTCCAACACCACGCTGGGCATCGTTGCCACCAACGCCGCATTCGACAAGACGCAGCTCACCAAGATCGCGCAAATGGCGCAGGATGGGCTGGCGCGCACCATTTATCCGGTGCACACGCCGGCGGATGGCGATACGGTTTTCGCGGCGGCGACGGGCGCGGTAGCGGCGCGCGCAAGTCACGGCGCCATCGGCGCGCTGGCGGCCGATGTGCTAGCGGAAGCGGTACTGCGCGCGGTGAAGAGCGCTCGCGGGTTGCCGGGGCTGCCGTCGTTCAGCGATTTGAAAGACCAGTAGCGGTCAGACGGGCGGCTGGAAGCGGCCGTCGATCGCGGTCCATCCGCCGTCCACGAACAGCACCGCGCCGGTGACATAGCTGCCGGCGTCGGAAGCGAGGAACACAACCGGTCCGGCTATTTCATCGGCGGTGGCCCAGCGGCCGAGCGCGTTCTTATTGGCGTACGCGTTGTACCAATCGGGACGGTCCTTGATGGGCTGCGTCAGCGGCGTTTCGACGATGCCGGGCGCGATGCAATTCACGCGCACGCCCGCGCCGCCCAATTCGGCGGCGAAGGTGCGGGCAAGCTGCACAAGTCCGGCTTTGGTGGCGGCGTAGACTCCCTGGCCCGGCTCGACGGTGACGGATCGAATGGAGGAGAACAGGATGATACTCCCGCGCCGGTTCGCCTGCATCACGCGGCCGGCCGCCTGTGCGATTTGAAACGTGCCCTTGAGATTCAGGCGGATCACTTTGTCGAACTCATCGGCGGTGTAGGCGAGCAGCGGCTTGCGGACGTTGACCGCGGGCGTCGAGACCAGAATGTCGAGGCGGTGGTGCTGCTCTTGTATTTGGTGGATGGCGGCTGATACGGAGGCTGGATCGGTGATATCGAGAGCCAGGGCTTCGGCCGTGCCGCCCTGAGCGACGATTTCGGCGGCGGTGGCGGCTGCGCCTTGCTGGTTGAGATCGGCGCAGATCGTGATGGCTCCGGCATCCGCGAGGCCGTGAGCGGAGGCCCGGCCAATACCGGAGGCGGCGCCGGCGATCAGGGCGATGCGGCCATCGAGGCGGAACAGGGAAGTGGTGGACATCAGGATAATTGTAGAGCCGGCCGGGGTGCCGGCTGCGGGACTGAGGTCCCGCCCTGCAAAAAGCTTGTAGGTTGGTAGTCGGGGGAATTATCATGACGAAGCTTGCGGATACGGTGGCTACGGTCCTGCGGGAAAAGCCAGAGGGCATCTGGTCGGTAGCGCCGGAGACACCGCTCCATGCGG
>JALYHQ010000005.1 GCA_030776455.1 Acidobacteriota bacterium
TCTTTCCAGCTCATCAACTTCATTCATAGCTGATTAGCTTCGAAAGTGTTACCCATGTGATCGGATAGATGTGTTACCTATGTGACCGGTCTATACAGGGGCCGGCTGCGGGGCGGGGGCCCCGCCCTACAAGGCAAAAGAGGCTTAGATGAACATTTCTTCGTCGCTGGTTACCTGGGCGACGCTGGGGCGGCCGGCGCGGGCCAAGTGCGAGAAGGCGGCGCGGATGCCGGCTGCGAGGCCGCTCAGCTCGCGGACGGGGGCCATGATGCCGTTGTGCACGGTAGCGACGGCTTCATGCGCGCGGCTCATGGTGTCATCCAGCACCATTTCGACGCGGTCCATCTGAACTTTCGCACGGCAGGCCGCATCGGAGACGACATCGTCCACCTTGGCGAGCTGGATGATGGTGATATCCAGAATGTCGTTCGCTTTTGTGGTGATTTCCGCGATCTGCACTTTACTGCGCTCGACGGTGGTCCTGGTGAGGTCCACCAAGGAATCGAGCTTGGGAACCAGCGGAGTTATTTTGTCCTCCAGGCGCCTGGTGGTCTTGTAGACCCCGATCAGGCACCCGGCTTGAATGCAGAGCGCTATGGCGGCGACGACTACGAACGCCGCCATAACGTACAGCAAGGTCATCTGGTCCATAAATGGCTCCGCCGACCGGTTATACGCCGTCGGAGGAGAGCGGGCTGGTTACGGTTTCGCGGTAAGCCTGTTTGCCGGCTTCCACGGCCGCACTGAGCTGCTCTTTCTGACGAAGCATGGCACTCTTGCCGCGATCGAGAGCATCGCTGGCCACACTCTTGCCACGGTCAATGGCTTCACTGGCCGCGGTCTTGCCGCGATCATACGCATCGCTGGCGGTTTCCTTCAACTCGCCACCGCGGCGGCGCAAGTATTCCTTGCCTTCATCGGCCTTGGACAGAATCAGCTCACGGGTCTCGGCGCCAGTCTTCGGCGCGAAGAGCAATCCGACCGCTACACCCAGCCCCAGTCCCAGAAAGAAGTACGGAAATTTGTTGTCGTCCTCCATGGTTGGTCTCCTTTTCACCGTCAAGTTACAGTCTTAGAATAGCAGTGCCACAAAAATGGCACCAGCGTTACATAGACTTCGTCCGGGGTAGAATGTTTCGTCCGGCGAGCATTCATCCGGCGGATCTGTTACTGTGCCAGTGAAATGGCCGGACGGAAGCCTAAGCTGCTGGATCGCGATCACTTGTATGAATACGCGCTGAGAACGCTGGGGGGACGGGCCTACTCGCTGGGCGAATTACGCGAAAAGCTGCGGCGGCGGGCGGCCGCGGCGGAGGATATTGAGGGGGTGCTGGGACGGCTGAAAGAGCACGGATACCTCAATGACAAGCGGTACGCCGACAATTTCGCGGCGGCGCGGCTGGAAAACGAGGGCTTCGGGAGGGGGCGGGTACTGCGGGATTTGCGACAGCACAGGGTAGCGCCGGCGCTGGCGGAACAGGCGGTGCAGCGGGTATTTCAGGATACCGATGAAGTGGCCCTGATTGAGAGCTTTCTGGCGCGGAAGTACCGGGGGAAGGATTTGGGGAAGTTTCTGGGCGAGGAGAAGAACCTGGCGGGGGCGTATCGGCGGTTGCGGTATGCGGGGTTTGGGGCGGGGACGTCGATTCGGGTATTGAAGCGGTATGCCAGCCGGGCGGATGAACTGGAGGGGATGGAGGAGTAAGCCACGCCCGGGGCTGAGCGCCGAGAGGGTCTCGGCGCGGCAGCCACGTGATCGGGCTAGAACTTCACGGAGGGGACTTTTTCGGCGCCGGGAGTGGTCTTGAAGTAGGCGTCCTCGCGCTGGAAGCCGTACAAGCCGGCGGCGATGTTATTAGGGAAGAGAGCGATGTCGGTGTTGTACTTTTGCACCGCCTCATTGTACTTGCGGCGCTCCACGTTGATGCGGTTCTCGGTGCCGCTCAACTCGTCCTGGAGACGCATGAAGTTTTCATTCGACCGCAATTGCGGGTAGTTCTCCACTACGACTAGCAAGCGGCTCAGAGCGCCGTCGAGTTTGGAGTTGGCCTGGATTTTATCGGCGGGCGTCTGCGCGCCGCCCAGGGCCGCGCGGGCATCCGTGACGGACTTGATGACGGCCTGCTCTTGTTTAGCGAAACCCTTGACGGTTTCCACCAGGTTAGGAATCAGATCAGCGCGGCGCTGCAGTGCGACATCCACTTGCGCCCACGAGCCTTTGATCCCCTCACGCTCCTGCACCAGGGTGTTGCGGGACCCGATGGTCATGCCGAAAAAAATCAGGACCAGCAATACGACGACGCCAATTACTGCCAGGGCTACTTTCATCTTTTCCTCATTTCTGCAGGCGGTCGACATAAGCGACCACCGCTTCGATCTGCTTCAGATACTCTTCGAACAAAGCCGCGGGTTCGATGCCCGCGGTCTTGCGGCGTTCCTCGCGCACATCCAGCAGCGTGCGGAAACTCGCTGCATCCACGCCGATCTTGCTCAGGCTATCCACGATCTGGCGTTTCTGCCAGCCGGCCTTGATCCCGGCGAGCAGCAACGCATGACGGGACAGGACACAAAACGTCGATACCGAATCCAGCATCAGGCGCAGCAGAGCCTGCGAATCCGACAAGAGGCCGCCGGCTTGCTGGCGCAGGCGCAGCAGCTTGGCGCGCAGCTCATGCTCCACCTGGGCGCGGTAGAAAGAACGGTCAATCTCCAGCTCCGCTACCGGGTCTTGTCCGTACAGGACCTTGCGGCGCTCCTGCATGTCGTGAAACTCGATGGGGAAGCAGTCGGTGGAGGTACGCACTTCGGTCTCGCTCATCAGCAATGGGGCAGGATTGCCTTCGTCCCGCCACCACTTAAATACGGGCTCGCCGTCGGCAAGTTCCCTGGGGGTCACCTGCTTCAGCACGCAGAAGACGTTCAGGTCGGAATATTTACCGTGATGATCGCCGGAAGCCGCGCTGCCGTAGAGGATCACGGAGAGCAGGCGGTCCTGATGCGCTTGCCGCAGACGTTCCACGAGTTCGGTCAGTTTTTGTTCCATCCGTTACCAGTCGCTGGACGCGCCTCCTCCACCGGAATCGCCGCCGCCGAATCCGCCGAAACCTCCGCCGCCTCCGCCACTACCGCCGAATCCGCCGCCACCCCATCCGCCGCCGCGGCCGGCTCCACCTAACACGTTACCTAGAAGCATGCCGGTGAGGAACCCGCCCATGCCTCCGCCGCCGGATCCGCCGCGGCGCAGGAAGAACAGCAAGACCAAGGCGCCCACGATAAGGAGCGGCCAAGGGATGCCTCGCGAGCGTTGCGCAACCGGCGCACGCGTGGGCCGGCGCAGGCCGAAATCGAGGGTAACGCCTTTGGCTTGCGCGATCCGCAAGCCCATCTGTTCGGCTGCGGTGAGCATCGCCGGGCCGTAATGCTGCAATCGCAGTTCGGGGCGCATGGAACGCAGGACGGTTCCATCGAAGCCGTCGGGCAAAATGGGCTCGAGTCCGTAGCCGATCTCAAGGCGGTCCTTGTGATCCTGAATGGCCATGAGCAGCAGCAGGCCTTCGTCCTTGCCCTTCTTGCCGATGCCCCATTTCCGGTACAGACTGTTAGCTACCGAGTCGATGGGCTCGCCCTCGATAGTGGGCAGAGTGACGAGCGCCATTTGGACACCGGTGGCGCGCTCGACGCGAGCGCAGTAATCTTCCAGGGCTTGTTTAGAATCGGCGCTTACTACATGGGCGAAGTCACTGACGTAGCCTTCAGGTTTGAGCTTGTCGAGATCGAGTGCCGAACAATTGACGGACAGCGCGAGCGCGCAGGCCAGGATGGCGGCTGCTCGAGCCATGCAAGATGGCCGGGTCAGCAGGCCAGATCCTCGCGGCGAATCTTGAACTTTCCAAGATTGCCAAGCATGGCCAGCGTGATGTTCTTCGGATTGAAGAACTCCTGGGCCACGCGCCGCACATCTTCGGCAGTGACCTGTTCGATGCGCTCGATCATCTCATCGAGCGTGAAGAAGCGCTTGAAATAAAGCTCCTGGCGGGCGAGGTTGCCCATGCGGCTGGAGGTGGATTCCAGGCCCAGCATGAAGGAGCCTTTGAGGTGATCCTTGGCGCGGCGCAGCTCGTCGGCGGGGGCCAGCACGTTTTTCAAGTCGCGAAACTCGCGCATGATGCACTCCACCACTTTCCGGGCAGTCTCAAGCGAGGTTCCGGCGTAGATGGCCATGCAGCCGGTGTCGTGGTACATGCTGAGCTCGGAATAGACCGCGTAGGCGAGGCCCTGCTTTTCGCGGATATTCTGGAACAGGCGCGAACTCATTCCGCCGCCTAGAATCGTGTTCAAAACGTAGCACGTGAAACGGGCTTCGTGGGGCAGCGGGTAAGCGGGAACGCCCATGTACAGGTGCACTTGCTCGAGTGAGCTTTTGGCGCGGAACACAAGGCGGGAATGCGGCGCCGGCGGGCGATCCGCTCCCAGGCGGTGGCTGGCCTTCAGATTGTGAAAGCGCTCATGCACCAGGTCCACCAGCTGTCCGTGCTTCAAATTTCCGGCGGCGGTGATGAGGATATTTGCGGGCGAATAGATGCGGCTGTAGTACTTATACAGCATGTCCCGATCGAAGGCGCGCACAGTTTCCTTGGTGCCTAGAATAGGCTTGCCGAGGGGATGATCCTTATAGAAGTTACTGGAGAAGATTTCGTGGAGCAGATATTCAGGATTGTCCACTTCCATCTTCAGCTCTTCGAGAATTACGCCTTTTTCTTTTTCGATGTCCTCGGCGCGAAACAGGGGACAGAGCACCAGATCGGCCAGAACGTCGAAAGCGAGCGGCAGGTGCTCGTCCAGAACCTTGGTGTTGTAGCTGACCATCTCCTTGGCGGTGAAGGCGTCGAGTCCGCCGCCGATGGAATCCACCGAGCGCGCGATGTCTTCGGCGGAACGGTTCTTGGTTCCTTTGAACACCATGTGCTCGATGAAATGGGAGATGCCGTTTTCATCCGAGCTTTCGCGGCGGGAGCCGGTGCCGATCCAGACGCCGAGGGAGACGGATCGCACGTGCGCCATCTGCTCCGTAACGACGCGGATGCCGTTGTCGAGGGTAGTAGTTTCGATGTCGCGGATGGGGGAAGAGGCAGAAGACATGGCGAGGTACTGACATCTTTATCTTATCGCGTTGGGAGAAAGTATGGACAGGCGGTTGCATACTCGCGCGGTTCCAAAGGGGGGCGTGTTAAAATCGAATTGTGGCGCAAACCATTGTAGGACTGGAACTTCCGGACATTCAAGAGGCCCTCGGCCCGGGTGTTCCGCGGTTTCGCGCACGGCAGATTTATGATGCGGTGTACCGCCAGAGAGTATCGGAGCTGGTGGAAATCTCCACGCTTCCGGCGGATTTCCGGAAGGAATTGGCGACGCACCACGAAGTAGGGCTGCCTGACGTGGCGGCGTCGTTTCAATCCACGGACGGCACGGTTCGATACTTGCTTAAGCTCGCGGACGGGCGGACAGTGGAGACGGTGATGATGCCCGAGGAGGGGCGCGACACCATTTGTATTTCGAGCCAAGTGGGGTGTCCGGTAAATTGCGGGTTCTGTTTGACGGCGCTGATGGGCCTGGAGCGGAATTTGACCGCGGGAGAGATTGTCGGGCAGGTACTATTCGTCTTGAAGGCGCACGGGCTCGCGGCAAAACTGCACCGGTTGAACGTGGTGATGATGGGCCAGGGGGAGCCGCTGCTGAATCTGCCGGCGGTGGTGAAAGCGACGCGGCTGCTCACCGACAAAGACGGCATCGGGATGTCGCCGCGACGGATTACGCTTTCAACGTCTGGGATTATTCCCAAGATTGAAGAGCTGGGGCGCGAGCCGGTGCGTCCGAAGCTGGCGATTTCGCTGAACGCATCCACGGAAGAACAGCGACAAGAGCTGATGCCGATCACGCGCAAGTATCATCTGAAGGATCTGATGGCGGCGTGCCGGGCGTATCCGCTGCGGTCCTGGGAGAAGCTGACGTTTGAGTATGTGCTGTTGAAAGATGTCAACGATACGGATGCCGACGCCCGCCGCGTGCTGAAACTGATCGCGAACATGAATGCAAAGGTGAACCTGATTGCGCTGAATCCGGGGCCCGGGATTCCGTATGGGACGCCGGACGCCGAGCGAGTGCTGGCATTTCAGGAGATCATCCGGCGGGCGGTGCCGTGTTTTATAAGGAAACCGAGGGGGCTGGATATTTTCGCGGCTTGCGGGCAGTTGAAGAGGATGTCGGAAAGCGGGGCCGGGGGGCCCCGCGCGGACCAGGGGGGTCCGCCCTACAGTTTCTTGAGGAGGGCGATTTGGCCGGCGTGGTAGAGGTTGTGCTGGGCGATTCCATGCAAGAGGTAGTAGTAAGAACGGTCTCCTTCGCCTAATTTCTCGGGCGGGAAATCGCGAACGGCGGCTTCGAGGGAATCCTCGGCGTGCTCCAGCGTTGACAGAGCTTCGGCCCACGCTTCCGGAGATGAGGTGGTTACAGGCGGCCAATCTCGATCGCCTTTGATGCTCTCGAATTTCTTTCCGCGTATGGTCAGGTCTGCCTCGACGATCCAGGCGCGTAAATGATGTGCCAGCTCCCAGATGGAGTGCGCGCCCGGTTGCGGATGGGCGGTTGCGATGGCGGCAGTGACTCCGGTGAGCGCTTCCTTTAAGGCCGGGCCGTGCCATGCACCGCCGAAAAAGGCGCGGTGAAGCTGGTCGGCAATCCGCAGCGATTCGTTCATTCCTACTTCGCGGGCATCGGGCGCGGCGTGGCATCGGCCTGAGTCAGGCCCATGGCCCATTTGATGGCCTCCAAGTACATCTTCTGGACGTCCGGACGGTCCCAGCTTTCCGAGCGATGTCCGAAGGTGCTGTAGAAAACGTGACCTTTGCCGTATTCGCGGGCCCAGGCGACTGCAAAGTCCTTGTCGGTGCGGTGCACGCGCGGGTTGGCGAGGTCGATCTTGCCGGCGTCCAGGCGAGCGAGCACGCGCACTTTGTCGCGGGAGAAATCCTTGGCCTGGTAGATTTCGTCCTTAAAGACGAACTCGCGAGGGAAGGACTTCATGGCGGGGAAATTCGGATCCTCGATAATCACGGGCGCGTCGAAGACGTTCCAGGGATGCTGATCAAAGTACCCGCCAACCATGTCACCATAGCCGGGCCAGTTGTAGAAGGTGTCGATGGCGCTGTGGACGCCTACGAAGCCCTTTCCGTCGTCATGTACGAACGCCAAGAGGTCCTTTTTCTGGTCGTCATCCATATCCAGCTCGCCAGTGGTGTAGAACAGGACCGCATCGAAATAGTCCAGGTTCTTCATGTTGTCTTTGTTGAACTTCTTCTTGCTGACCAGCTGGGTGTCGGTGCGGATGTACGTATCATAGATGCCGGACTCCTGGCCCAGGCGCTCAATGGTGGCGAGGGCGTGTGAGACGGAGTCATGCTGGAAGCCTTTGACGGCGCCGATGGCCAGTAAACGCTTCTTGGGTGGCTGGGAGAGGAGAGTGGCGCAGATCGCGAGGGCCGCGATGGTGATGGAGAACAGGCGGAGTAGTCGCATCATCAGAAATAGTAACGCAGATTGCGGGGGGGTGCGCTAAGAGTTAGCGTACTACCGGTTTGTGGTAGCTTCTGTTCCAATGACTGCTCGGGTTCAGCGGGTTTGGATTGGCACCGCTTTCCTGCTCGGGGCGGTAGCCGGCTTCTGGTCGATATTTCGATTGGGTATGGCTATCGTCCATAGGGATGCGCTCCCTACTCTCACCAACATTGTTATTTGCACGATGTGCCCCATGGTGCGGATTGCGTTGTGGTTTCCAGGCGGTTGGGCCGTGGTGATTCTGATGAATGGGCTGCTGTACGCGGGAATTGCTTACGGGTGCATTTGGTGGGTCTCGTCAAGGAGGCACTAAGCCGATGCCGGGAAGCGGGGCCGGGGGGTGTCAATACCGAGACATAGTGGACATTTTGTACCGGGCACATGGTGGACACTTTTCGCATTTTTGGCGCTGACGAAAGGAGCCCGCAGGGCGACTGGAGTTA
>JALYHQ010000006.1 GCA_030776455.1 Acidobacteriota bacterium
GTGGTGGGATATTTCGCATAAGCCAGCAGATCCTTGGCGCCGAACGGAATGCCCTGCAACGGCCCGCGCAGCCGCTCGCGCTTGATATCGCCATCCACGTCCTTGGCGGCGCGGAGCGCGTCCTTGCGCAGCGAAAGCGCCAGCGCGTTGTAGGCCGGACCGATGGTCTCGAGGCGATCGCAAAACGCGCCCGCCAGCTCCACGGCGGAAAATTCCTTCTTCACGAGTTTCCGATTTATCTCCGCGATGCTGGCGAAGAAGATGTCGTCGGGGAGCGAGGTCATATCGGGGTGGTTAAGGCTTGAATATGGTCGCAGGCTCGGCGGACATGGCGAGCGCGAACTTATCAAGCTCATCGGCATTGGCGCGAAGCTGATCTCGCGAGGCCTTCAGCTCTTCGGCGGCATCGGCGGGCAAGGGCGGAGTTGGGGGTGAAACTTGCGGCTGCGCTGGCGATTGAGCGAGCAAGACAGCGGAGGTGGAAAGCGCGGCGGCGAGTTCACGTCGAGTGAACTTGTTCATAAACTCCAGTGTAGTTCAGGGATCAACAGGCGGGCGCCAGCGCCTCGATGGCGGCTTTCTCCATAACCGAGCGCGGGGCAGTGGCGCCGGTCCAGATTTCGAACTGCCGGGTGGCCTGCTCAAGAAACATCTGCAGGCCGGAGATAACGGCTAAGCCTTGTGACGCGGCGTGCCGCAGAAGCATGGTTTCGAGCGGATTGTAGACCATGTCGAAGACCAGCGCAGCGGGTATGGCATCGGGAAAGAAACAGGCCTCCGTATGCGGGAACATGCCGAGCGGAGTGGCGTGCACCAGGGCATCGAACTTGCGGCCATTCATCTGTTCGCGCAGCAGGGACTCGGCGCCGCAGGCCCGGGCGAGCGAACGCACGCGATCCGGATTTCGGCCCACGATGGAAACTTTCGCGCCGCTGCCTGTCAGCGCATAGGCCGCGCTGCGCGCCGCTCCGCCATTGCCGACCACCAGCACCGACGATTTCGACAAGCGCAGCTTACGGGACAACGGAACGGTGACGGCGTCCGCGTCGGTATTCGTACCGCGCCACTTACCGGCTTTTTTCCAAACGGTATTGACGGCTCCGATGCGGCGAGCCAGGGGATCGACTACGTCAAGATACCGGACGATCTTCTGCTTGTGCGGGATGGTGACGCTGAAGCCCGCCACGGGCAGCGATTCAGCCAGAATGAAAAAATCCTTCAACTGGGCGGGCTGCACCAGAAACGGAAGATACACGGCATCCAGCCGATGGGCCTGGAAGGCGCGATTGTGCACGGCCGGCGAGATGGAGTGGCGCACAGGATCGGCCACCACGCCGTAGATCTTGGCGGCGCGCGTGAATTTTTCCACACGGTAAAGGTGACGCAGCACGCGGGCGCTCACTTGGCCGGAAGCGGTGCCGTCGGCGGCGTTGGGCGCGGCGTAGGTGAACATTCCGCCCCACGCAGTGGCGAGCACGCGCGTGGGGAAACCCGTTTCGCCCATGGCCAGCACGATGAGCGGCGTGCGGGAGTGCGATTTGGTTAGCGCCAGTATGCGCGAATTGTCGGAAGGCTTCCGCGCCGTGGTGACGATTTTGTAGCCGTCGGCGGGAATGCGCAACATGCGGCGCAACACTACTTCGGGCGAAGGCGTGCCGTCGTAGTTGTGATAGGAGACGATCAGGCGGCCTTTGCCGCGCAGAGTTTCGAGACGATGGCCGGCGTTCTCGGCGCTTTCGATTTCGATATCCACGGCGCAAGCGCCGGCGTCGAGCGCCGCGTCGACAATACGGATCTGATCTTCCACGCTGCCATTGAATTTTCCCTGATTCTGATGACGGCGGCAGGTGGCCAGAATACAACACTCGGGATGCGCGGCGAGAAACTTGCGGATAACCGGAATACCTTGCTCGGGAGCGGGCAGGTGATCGAGGCGGAATTCGAAGAACGACTCTCCCGCGTTTACTTCACGGCGAGCATGATCCAGGAGCTTCTGCGCATCGGGGAAGCCCATGGCGATACATATCCGAGGTAGAGACGATGGATGCGACATGAGGGCGGGAGGAAACAGCATAACACAGGGGACCTGTGGCCGGAGTTCGCCGCATGCTTGTGGTGCCGCACGCGTGGTAAGCCCCGATACTACCTGCGCCGCTTGGCCGTGGCCCCTACGGTCAGTCCCATCTCTCGTAATTGCGCCTTGGCCTTAGCGGCAATGTCCGGCTTAGTCGCAGAATAGCGCGTGTAGACATCGCGAAATTCCCGCGCCGCGGAATCGTTTTTGCCGAGATGAACCAGGGACATGCCCTTCATGTAGTGCGCGTCAGCGGTCTTGGGATTGTCGGAGAATTTTTCGAGCACGGCATCGAAGGCGATGAGCGCATTGTCATAGTCGCCTTTTCTGTAATAGGTGTCGGCGACGTAGTACTGGGCGTTGGGAGCAAGCTCGGTATTGCTGAAAAATTTCAAATAGTCGTTGAACTCCTGAAATGCGATGTCGTACTTTCCGGCCGTGTAGTCGCGATAGGCATTGGTGTAGAGCGCGCCGGCCTGAACACCTTGCGGAGGTCCAGTGGGCGCGGAGCCGGGGGACGTATTGAAGCCGGCATCGCCCCCGGGCGGCAAGGTTCCCGAAGCGGGCGGCGGAGCGGCGGGAGCGCGAACGGTGTTGATCAGATTTTCAAGATCGGCGATCTTGGCGTCGAGCTTGCCCATGCGCGTGTTCATATCGAGCACGGATTCGCGCACGGCGCGGAAATCCTCGGACATCTGATCCAGCTTCTGCCCGACGTTAGCGACCGGTCCGTTCAGGCTTTGCTGTTGCTGCTTCATGGTCTCATCGAAGCGATTCTGCATAACGGCCACAGAGTTGTTCGTGCGGTTGACATTATCCAGCGTCTGCTGCGTAAGCGCGAGGATGGTAGCCACTTTTTGATCGAGTGCGCTCTGCAGAGTACGAACTTGATCCTGCAGCATGGCAACATCGCGCTGCAGCTCCATAATCTCCTTGCTCGCGCCGAAAGCGAAAGGCGACAGCGCGAAGAAAACAACCATGACACGAGAAAAGCTCATAATCACTCCTATGTGCGGCGGGGCCCCGGAAGGACCCCGCGATTTCTGCGTCCGTTTACTGGCCGGGCGAGAGATGCGCGCGCCGGTTCTTTTGCCAGCACTCTTCTGTCGCCTCGGTACATTGCGGCCGCTCCTTACCATAGCTGATCGTTTTCAGGCGATCGGCCGGGACTCCCAATTGCACCAGGAAGTCCTTGGCGGCGGTGGCGCGACGATCGCCCAGCGCCAGGTTGTATTCGGCCGATCCACGCTCGTCGCAGTGGCCTTCCACCACGACCGCGAAATTCGGATCCTGCTGGAAGATCTGCTTCAGCAGCGCCGCGTCCTGTGTGAGAGCGTCACGGCCATCGCCCCTGATCTCGCTCATATCGAGATCGAAGAAAGCATCCCTGGCCTGCTGCTGCAGCAGGTCGGCGCTCGAAAGGCGCGGCGTGGCAGCCGGCGGCGGTGGCGGCGGCGGAGCGCTGGCTATCTGGATGGTCACCGAGCGCGAATCCATTCCACCTGGGCCGCGGACCGTCAGCGTGTAGTTGGTGCTGGTCCTGGGGAAAACCTGACGCTGGCCGTTGCTCTGCACAGCGCCCACGCCCTGATCGATGGACATGTCG
>JALYHQ010000007.1 GCA_030776455.1 Acidobacteriota bacterium
CAGAGCTCGCCTCCGCTTCATCAGACTGGGACCATTGTGCAATCATGGGGGCATTCTCGTAAAGAGAAAATCAGCGAATGCAGCAACCCTGTCTTAGAGGTTTGTCTCACCTAAGGGGTTCGATCCATCCCGGCCTGTCTCTTTTCGTACTACGCCACGAACGCCACTCCAGAGGGTGCAGGTCTCCGCGAGATTGCGCTCGTCGTCGTCTCCGCCTCTGCCGCCCGAGCCCTCCTCCATCGTCCCCCCGAATCCACCCCGTAAGAATGAATATTGGAAAAACCAAAATAGCCCGCCGCATAAATCCCCTCTTAATTCGATAGCCCACCCCCACGAACCACTTGCTAGACTGCGGCTATGGCGACCCCTGTCCCGTGGCAGCGCGTGCTTCTCCGATCCACCACCGTAGCGCTTGCCGTCGCGACTCTTTATGTAGGATGGACCTTCAGCTCGCGCTGGCTCGAACGCCGCAAGGACCCGCAGACGATTCGGGAACGCGAGGCGGCCGACGCGCGCAAGGTAGTGGAAAAATACGACTCCGGCCAGGTCCACATCCTGGCTTTCTACGCCAATCCCCCGTCGCTTAAGCGCGGAGAGCACACCAACCTGTGTTTCGGCGTGGACAGCGCCCAGTGGGTCCGCATTGAGCCGGCGGTGCTGCCCGTCAAGCCTGCGTTGACTCGCTGTGTGTCAATCGCGCCTGCGAACACCACGGAATACACGCTAACCGCGGGCGGAGCCGGCGGCAAAACCGTGTCGCAGACGCTCACGGTGTCGGTGGTCCGGTCCCGATAATTCAGTCCGGCCGCGCCGCCGCATTGCGCTGCTCCAGCGCCTCGGCTTCATACGGCAACGCGTCCGGCAGCATGAAGATCCGGCTCTGCCCGAACTCATCAGCGTGCCGCCGCAGCTTTCGGGCGGCGTAATGGACAATGTAATACGCGTCCTCCGCCGCATGCCGGTCCAGCAGCGTCTGAGCCGCCGCCAGCTCTTCGCTCTTCGGCTCCGGCACATACTTGTCGATCCGATTCGCCAGCCTCTGAAAAGCTTGGACCAGCGCCAGCGGAGCCGCCGGCAGCGCGGGCGCGGGCGGCCGGAATGAGCGGTATATCCAATAGCACAGGGCGATCAGAATGAACGACACCATGTATGTCGCCACCTTCTGGGTGGTGGCGTCGCGCTCTTTCGCCGCGAAGACAATCTCATCAGCCGTGGATACTCCGGCCGCTCGCAGCAGCACGCCCGGATCGCGCCGCTCCACGGCCTCTCGAACACCGGCGTACAATTGCCGGCGTCCGGTGCGGCGCTCAAGCTCGCGAAACATCAGCCCGTATTCGCGATACTCGCGCGTGTCCTTCACCGTGTAAATGTTCCAGGTGGCGCCGTTGATCTCTACCGCCGATTCGGTGCCGCCGCTGCCGCTGAAATACACCGCGCAGCCTTCCTGAAACCACGGCGGCAGCTTATCGTAATCGCTCAACCGCAGTCCGCTGTTGATGTACGCATGCACCAGCTCGTGGGAGAGCACCTTGGGAATGGTCCGCGCCGCCACTTGACGCTCCGCCGGGGTTGCGCTGGCCGGCCGCAGCACCGCGATGTAGCGGCCCCACAACGTCACCGCCTGGGTCTCGGGATTATCGAACCCGGGCCGGATGGCCTCGGGCATTTCCGATTTATCGTCGAAGTGGCGAATATAGATAAACCCCGGCGGTGGCGGAAGCCGCACTTGATCGCGCAGCTTCAACACCGCGGGGTCGCGGCTGGTTCCCAGATCCACCAGCTCGCGCGGCTGGGCGGCGAATATGATGAAATATTCGGTTAGCCGCTTCAACGTCTGGAGTTGGGGCGACAGTGGCCCGCCCGCTTCGTAGTTGGCGAAACAAGCCAGCAGATGGCGGTTTTCGCGCACGCGAGCGTCTATCTCAGGGTCGGATCGCAGCACCGGATTGGCCAGCCTGGCGAACCAGTTTTCCGCGCCCGCGCTGGCAGGCGCCGGGGGACAATCCGGGGTTTGCCCGGCCAAGGGCAGTAAACACGCCAGTAGAACGCCGGCCCAGATGCCCAACATGCCTGTAATTATTCTGCCACCCCAAGGGTGTCATGCTGCGTATAGGTAGTAGAAGATGGCGGAGATAGCACTATTGGCCTCAGTTCAGAGCGGAACCGCTACCCTGGATTTCGATGCCGCCGTGCGCCGCCATCAATCGATGGTGTACAGCCTGGCGCTGCGTTTTCTGCGCGACCACGGCGTCGCCGAGGAATTGGCCCAGGAAGTGTTTCTGGAGCTGCACCGTCATCGCAACCGGATCCAGAGCGATGCGCACCTGACGCACTGGCTTCGCCAGGTTACCAGCCGCCGCTGCATCGATCAGGCCCGGCGGCGCAAAGTACGGGCTCAGATCGCGCTGGAAGATACCGCCGAGCTGCCCGCGTGGGCGCCGGCTGGCGGCGATCCCACGCTGAAACGCTACGTGGAGCAATTGTTGCAGAAGCTGGAGGAAGGTCCCAGAATGATGGTGATCTTGCGGTATCAGGAAGATTTGCAGCCGAGCGAGATCGCTGAGTTGCTGGATATGCCGGTTGGAACCGTGAAGAGCCAGTTGCACCGCGCGCTATCGCTGTTGCGCGAAAAGATGTCGCGGATGCCGGGCGGGAGTGAAGCATGATGGATTTCGAAGATCAATTGCGCGAGAGTTTGCGGCGGACCGAGCCTCCGGCCGGATTCGCGGAGCGCGTGATCGCGCGCGCGGCCGCCGAGCGCCATGACAACCGCCGCCGATGGACTCGCTGGGGCGTAGCTGGAGCCATGGCGGCGTCTCTGTTCGCGGGCGCGCTGGGCATCGGGCAGTGGCGGGAACGCCAGCGCGGCCAGGAAGCCCGCGAGCAGTTGCTGCAGGCCATGGAGATCACGGGCAGCAAGCTGCAAAGAATCCAGAAGAAGATACAGGAGCGCAATCAATGAAGCGTCTGGTCTGGGTAGTGTCAATCTGCGCGCTGGCTGGATTGGCCGCGGCGCGCGGCCAGCAGCTGAAGCTTGACGTTCTGGATAAGCTGGCCGCGAAAGCCACCGACACGGTGAACGTGACGCTGGATGGATCCCTGCTCGCGATGGCAGCCAAATTCCTGTCGAGCAAGGACAAGGAAGAACAGGAGCTGAAGAAACTGACCTCCAGCTTGAAAGGCATTTACGTCCGCAGTTTTCAATTCAGCGAGACCGGCGTTTACACGGAAGCCGATTTGAATGAAATACGCAGCCAGGTCCGCGCCGGGGACTGGAAGCAAATCGTCAAGGTGAAGGACAAGAGCGATACTTCCGAAATCTACCTGAAGTACGACGCCGATAGAGTGTCCGGCCTGCTGGTCATATCAGCCGAGCCCAAAGGACTCACGGTGGTGAACATCGTCGGCCCTGTTGATCTTGAAAATCTGTCCGAGCTGAGCGGCAACTTCGGCATTCCGAAAATCGCCGGGAAGAAGGGCGGCAAATCCAAGGACGGCAAGGACGACGAGTAGAATGCTGGTTGTAAATCATATAATCATGCATGTGCTTTTTGCGGATACTCACCTTTGTTGCGGCCGCTTCGGCACTGGCCGCCCAATCCAAGTTGGGCCCCGACGCGCAGCCCTTCCCGGCCTATAAAATCATCGGCAACATCTATTACGTCGGCGCCTCCGACATCACGTCATTCCTCATCGCGACGCCGGCCGGTCACATCCTGTTGAACAACGGATACGAGGCCAGCGTGCCGCTCATTCAGGCCAGCGTCGAGTCACTCGGCTTCAAAATGAGCGACATCAAGATCATGCTGAACGGCCAGGCCCACTTCGATCATGTGGCGGGTCATGCTGCCCTCCAGCAGCTGACCGGCGCGAAGATTTACGCCAGCGAGGCGGACGCAGTTGTGATCGAGGGCGGGGGAAAGGGCGACCCGCGCTGAGAAAGCCAGTATTCGTATCCCCCCGTGAAGGTAGATCGTCGGTTGCGCGATGGCGACACTGTGGAGCTTGGTGGAACCACACTGGTGACCCACCTGACCCCCGGCCACTCCATCGGCTGCACCACCTGGACCATGCGCGTGAACAATTACGATGTGGTTTTCGTTGGCGGCACCACCATCAATCCGGGCGTGAAGCTTCTCAACAATCCAAAGTATCCGAACTGGGCCGCGGATTATGCGAAGACGTTCCAGACGCTGCGGTCGCTCAAGTGCGATGTCTTCCTGGCCCCGCACGGCAGCCAATATGGCATGCGGGAGAAGTATGAGCGGTTGAAGAAAGGCGAGAATCCGAATCCGTTTATCGATCCGCAAGGATACGCGAGGCTCGTGGATGAGAGCGAGCGCGTTTTCAAGGACCAACTCGCTCGCGAGCGCGCCGCGGCAGCCGATATTCACCGCTTAAAGTAAATCGGCCTAGGCAACGCAGAAGCCTTGTTACGTTTTAGGGTATAATCCCCACACCTTGCCATGGTCCCTGTTCCGCCGGTGGGAAATGACGCCGATGGTCCTTCAGTTTTCTCTCCGGGCCAGATCGTGTCCGATCGCTATCGCATTGTCCGTTTTATCAACCGCGGCGGGATGGGCGAAGTCTATGAAGCCGATGACCTGCAGCTGCACGAGCGCATCGCGTTGAAGACGCTGCTTCCAGAGATCGCCCGCGACGCCAAGAGCATTTCGAACTTCAAGCGCGAGATCCAGCTCTCGCGCAAAGTGACCGACCCCCACGTTTGCAAAGTATTCGACCTGGTGCTGCACGCCGGAAATGATCCGGCGACCGAGGTGGTGTACTTTCTCACCATGGAGCTGCTGTCAGGTGAGACGCTGGAGGCGCGTCTGCGCAACGGGCTGATGACTCCGGCCGAGGCCCTTCCTCTCCTGACGCAGGTGGCAGCCGCGCTTGACGCCGCGCATCAAGCAGGAATCATTCATCGCGATCTTAAGCCATCCAATATTATGCTGCCCGGCGGTTCCGCACGCCGACAAGCGGTCGTGACTGATTTCGGTCTCGCCCTGAGCAGCGGACCGGCGGATCCCGCCGCAGATACCGACACCATCACCAGGCACATCCGCGGCACGCCGGGTTACATCGCGCCCGAACTGCTATCCGGTGAACAGGCCACCCCCAAATCGGACATCTACGCGCTGGGCGTCACGGCATACCGGATGATCGCCGGCCGCCTGCCCCCCAGGCCTGATGTCATGAACGGGTTGGATCCAAACTGGAAGCGAGCGATCCAATGCGCGCTGGATCGCGAACCCTTGAACCGCTTTCAAAGTGCGGGTGAATTCGTCGATTGCATCCGTGGAACCGGCGCCACAACACTTCGGGCCATCCCAGCGGAAAAGAGGCGGCGTCTGTTCCTTGGCGTAGCGGTCATTGTCGTTCTGCTGGCGTCCTGGATCGGATGGCGGGTGTGGGAACGCTGGAATTCCCAGCCCTCAGCCGAGGTGATGCAACTGTTCCGCATGGGCACGGACGATCTTCACGGCGCTGCGTACTTCGCGGCCGCCAAAGTGCTCGGTCAGGCAGCCGATCTGGCGCCTCATTACAGCTTGGCCCACGCCCGGCTGGCGGAGGCGTTGATGGAGCTCGATCAGTCGGAGAGAGCCGGCAAGGAGATGCTGATTGCCCGGCGTGAAAGCACCAGCGATCTCTCCTCTATCGACCGCATCCAGATCGACGCGATCGACTTGTCCATTACACGCGAGTTTGCGGGCGCCGCCGCCAAATATCGCGAAATGCTGAAAAAGAACGGTGCAAATCGCGCCGACATTTATGTCGACCTCGGCCGGACTCTGGAAAAATCGGAATTGAAGAAAGAGGCCATCGACAATTACTCCCTGGCTACCAACGCGAATCCGCGCTATGCTGCTGCCTGGCTGCGTCTGGCCGTGCTCCACAGCCAAGCCTTGCAGTCCGCTCAGGCGCGGGAAGAATTTCAGAAGGCTGAAGACCTATACAAGGTCGCCAGTAATTTCGAAGGCCTCACGGAAGTCTTGTATGAACGTAGCGTGGACGCGAACTGGCGCGAGCGGCTTGAGGAGAACGCGCAGTACGCCCGCCAGATGCTGGACATGGCCCGGACCACGGGTAACGTGCACCAGCAGATCCGCGCCAAACTTCAGCTCGGCAGCAACGCCATTCTCTCGGGTGACAGCGCGCTTGCCGAGAAGTATGCCGGCGACGCCTTGGATACCGCGCGAGCGAACCGCATCGAGAGTCTGGCCATACGGGGACTTCTGATTTTGAGCAACGCGTACCGTGCGAAGCGGGACCTGCCCAAGGCCGAGAAATATCTTCAGGAAGCCCTCGCCCTGGCGCGCCGAAATGACTCCGGCCGTCTGGTCGCCGTCTCGCTGCTCGCGTTGGGCAGCCTGCATGACGTCGAAGGCCGCTCAGCCGAGACAGACCATGAGGTGCAAGAGGCGCTGGCATTTTTTGAACCGCACCATTATGTCCGCGAATCCCTGCTCGCCCTGGCCTTGCGTGGGCGCGCGCAACGCAACCGCGGAGACCCTGCCGCCATTGAGTCCTTCGGACGAGCTCTCGAAATTGCGGAGAAGCTAAACGATTCTCGCCAGATATCGCTGGCCCATGCCTCCATGGGAAGTCTGCTGGGCGAGCAGGAGCGCCTTCCCGAATCGCTGGTTCACCATCAGAAGAGCCTTGAATTGAGCACTAGCCCGCAACAGACGGGATATGCCGCGCTGGGCTGCGCCGAAAGCTTGTGGCCGCTAGGACGATACGCCGAGGCCGGCGCCATGTTCGACAAGGCCGGCTCGACGGCGGAAAAATTTCCGGCGCTGCGTCTGGCCATTGCGGCCTCCAGAGCGGAGATGCTCCTGAGCCAGCTTAAGTACGCGGAGGCGGCAACCTTGTGCTCGCGAACGCTGGCCGCATCGCCGGAGCCCGCGGCAGCGGCCACCCTGACTCAGGTTCTCGGGTCCGCGCAAGTCGCGTTGGGCAGGAAAAAGGACGGTCTTCGCAATTGCGAATCGGCGCTGTCCATGGCGGAGAAGCTGGGAGCTGTTTCACGATCGCTCAGCGCGCATCTCGCCGCGGCCGAGGCGCGCATCGCAGCCGGCGATTTATCCGGGGCTCTCGTTCTGTTGAAAAAGGTTGAGCCTTCCGTCGCCAGGCTTCCCCTGTCGCATTGGTATGCCCTCGCGCTAAGCACACGCGCCAATCCGGCGAATGCCCGCCAGTACGCTCTGTCGGCGAAGCAGCAGCTGGATGAAATCGAAAAGCAATGGGGCAATCCTGCTTTTCAAATGTACATTATGAGACCCGATCTGCGAACCTCCGCGGAGCTGGTCTCTCGCCTTTCACGCACGAACCAACAATAAGGAGACAACACGATGACCGGGACTCAGATAGCAGCCACTGCCGTAGTGCTAACCGGGGCTGCCGCATTCGCGCTATGGTTTACCGCCAAAACGGATCCACCCATTATTATTGGCGACGGTTCGGTTTTTATAAGCCACGACAGTCTCACTGCCGCCAATGGCAATAAGGAACTGGAAGCATTTAAGGCCTTTCACAAAGTACGTACGATCACGGTCTTCGATCGTTCCGGATCCACCGTGTTATCGATTCCCGTCAAGGATAGAAAGTGGAATCTGACCAGCGCCGGCGGATCTGTCCACGTGGATCCTCGTTCGCACACTTTCGGGCTCGGCATCGCCGGAACTTGTCCCTCGCCGTGGCAAGGAAATGGAACCTACTTCGTTTGCAGCGATGACAAACTCACTCCCGCAACGCTCACGTTCTCGGATGGGAACTGTCCCAACACGGGCAGCCCAACGTGTACTCTGTCATGTCCCAGCGCCTACTGCAGGCTCGAGCTCGAGTACAAGTAACGCCGAGGCAGGTCCTCACCAGCGGTCGATATAGATCGGCTTCTCGGGCGGCTTGCCTTCGCACCAGTAATGATCAAAGTTGGTCATTCCGGCCAGCTCGGTGAGCACTGTCTCGTCCAGCAGCTGCTTTCCCGTATAACTGGCGGGTTCCTGCGCGAAGATTGCCATGCATGCGTCGCACAGAATTTCCGGCGTGCGCCATTGCGAACGGTCGGCCATGTTCCAATTGATGGACGCTTGACTTTCGATAATGGTTCGCGGCCACAGCGCGTTCGCCGCGACGTTATCCTGCTGGTGCTCAGCCGCGAGTCCAATCGCCAGCCGCGCCATCCCCAGCTTCGAAATCATGTACCCTACCTTGCCCGGCGACGGCGTCATGGTCAGCCCCGGACACATATTGATAATGTGACCCCAGCGCTGCTTCACCATGTGCGGCAGCGCGTAGTAGCAGCTCACATAGGACGCCCGGACGTTGATGCCCATCATCAGGTCAAAGCGCTTCGGCGGAGTCTCTAGAATAGGCTTCGTCCAGATAGCGCCCGCATTGTTCACCAGAATATCGAGCCGGCCGAACTCTTCAATGGTCCGGTGCACCGCCGCGCGAATCGCATCCTCGTCGCGCACATCCGCCGGCACCGCCAGCGCTTTCGATCCCAGCGCCCTGACCTCGTTCGCGGTCTGATGAATGGAGCCCGGCAGCCGGTCCGTGGACTCTTCGCTCTTAGCCGCGATCACCACCGCGGCGCCTTCCTGCGCGAGCCGCAGCGCGAGCGCCTTGCCGATTCCCCGGCTCGCGCCGGTAACCAGGGCGACACGGCCCTTCAGGTCGGGGTGCAGCGGATTCTGACTCATGGGTACTGGCAATATAGCAGGTTCAGTTCCCAACAACGAATAGATGTCCCGCGTTTTGCGTATAGAGCTTGCCATCGCTGCCCATGGAAGTGGGCGTGTACGCCGCGCCCAGCGAGAGCTGCAAAAAGATTTTCTGCTTCAGCGTTCCGCCCTGGTTGATGGCATACAGGCCGCCGTCTTCGCTGGCCGCGTAAACCACGCCGTTGCCATCCACCAGCGGCGCGTTGACGCACCACTCGAAGCCATCCGGATGATCGCTCACGCACTTTAGCGACCCATCCGAATTCCGCGAGCAACTCTGCGTGTTAGTGCTCTTGTAGCTCCATTCCAGGTTCAGGTTGCTGTCGAGCTGTGAGACGAAGAATTCGGTGGGCGACGCGGGATTGGTGGCGGTGCGATTGGGCGGGCAAATATTATCGTCACTGCAATACGATCCCAGGTCGCCGTAGTGATTATTCTTGATCACCACGGACCATGTCCCGCCATGCATATAAATCGCCGGTGTTTCGTCCCACCCGAATCCGAACGCCCGCACATATTGTCCGCCGGCTGTGAACTGCATCAAATGTCCCTGCGCGTAGTTGTAGCGCGTGTACGCGCCATAAATGATGGATCCATCCGGCATGATCACAGGCGACGACGAAGCTGAATCCAGCACGCGCCCGGCGCCCGGACGATTCGTCGCCGGATCCACGCCGAGCTTCGCGCCGACGCGGCATCCGCCCGGCGCGCCGTTCGGGGGCAGGATGCCTCCCGCCGAAACCGGCACGCCGCATCCGTCATTCAAGCGATCCCGCAGCGATGCCGCCCATTTCTTTGTGAGATCTGGATTCACCGCCACCAAAAATCCGTAGCGCTCATTAAAGTGCGCGCGCGTGACGCT
Source organism: Acidobacteriota bacterium (assembly GCA_030776455.1). Lineage (GTDB taxonomy): Bacteria > Acidobacteriota > Terriglobia > Bryobacterales > Bryobacteraceae > JALYHQ01. Next base: position 9,595 of record JALYHQ010000007.1, read on the forward strand.
GTAGATGGTCCCGTCCGGAGCGACGGCGGGAGCGATGTTCAATCCCACTCGCTGCGTTCCGCACGCAATATTGCCGGGTACCGCTGTTGGACTCGGAGGCCACGGCAGCGCCGAGTTAGAGAATGACGTTTCGCACGCGCCGCCGGCCGCCGGAGCTTCGGGCGATGTCAGCGCCTTATAACTCACGATGGCGAAACTTCCGTCAACCCGCACTCGCACCAGCCAGGAATCCCGCGCGTCGTTCGCATAAAAGCCGCCGTTCTGGGGAGAGCCCACCACGATCTGGATCGCGTTGTAGTACAGATTGCCATTGCCGTCATAAGTGATGGGGCTGACGGTGTACGTGTTCGGATCGGTTCCAAATGGGCTGATGCGCTGAATTGCGAGACCCGTGGACCGGTCCACTTGACGATGCTCCCGCTCGCTCCAGGCACGTACAGCGCGCCATTCGCCAGCGCGGGATGGAATACCGGCTCCCAGAAATCGTTGAGCGATCCTGGCGCCTTCCAGTCGCTGGTGTAGGACCATGCCAGTGACGCCAGCCCGTTCTGCCACGTGAATTTGTTCTCGCCCCACGTCTCGCCGGCGAACACCGGATTGTTCGCGTTCACGGAGCCGGACTTGAACTCCATGAAGAAATCGTTTCCATCCACCAGCGGCACTTGATAGTGCGCCAGCAGATCGCCCCCGCCCGCCGCCTGAAGCTGCGGGACCAACGGATCATAAACAATATCGGTGAGACGATTGTTCAGACTCTGTCCCACCGACGGCGTCGCATTGTCATGCTGAGCGTTCTGACCCCACTGCGGCCAGCCCTGGTTCACCGCGATGCTGAATCCTCCCAGCGTCACCATGCCCCCTGCCGCGATCTGCAAGAGCACGCGGTCGCCCGAGGGCGCGTTCGGAGGCACCACGATATTCACTTGATTCACGCCCACGAATTGCGGAGAAAGCCCCGAGAACAGCACCTGCGCCTGCACGCCGCCCACCAGCACCGTGGGCTTCGTGATGGTTTGACGAATAGCGTCGTGCGAATCGGCGCCGGTGACCGCGGGCGGCGTAACCGGTCCCAGCCCCGTGGCCAGGATGATCAGCGTGTCTCCCGGATTCACCGGATGCGCGGGCAGGCCAGGAATCGATCCCGTCGGCGCCGCCAGCGATCCGTCGGCCGCGATCGCGATGGCCCGCCCAAACGTAGCGAATATGCCGGCCGATAGAGGTCCCACCGGCACGTTCTGAGTGGAAGACGCCATGCCGTTGTTCACCACCATGGTGACCGTGCCGCTGGAAGGTAGTTCCCACGGCAGCTGCGCATTGATCTGCCCCGCCGATACGAACAGCAAGGGAGCCGCAATGCCATTGAATGTCACGGTGACGCCGGCCAGTGACTTTGGAAGTGGAATTACCGCCGCCACCTCGGTACGCGGCGCCAGATTCGTCCCGTAAATCGCGACCAGTTCTCCGGGCGTAACCGGCTTTTCAGAATCCGCCGAATTGGCGACGCCGTCCGGATTTACAACCGGCACTTGCGCCACCCCCACCGTGAGGCACAACAAAAAAAACAGCACCTTCATAATCGGGTGACCAGCCCTTTCCCCATCATACTCTTGCCTAAGTGGGGCAGGTTAGCAACCTGCAGGGCCGATTTCCGAGCGGCCCTCCCCAAGTTTGGTTCACCGCCCCGGCGCCTTACTCTTCCACAACCTCCACCACGCCGTATTCCCGAGATCCAGCGTATCCCACAACGCATCGATCATCTTCGCATCCCCAGCCAGAATCCCCTCCCGCGTCACATCCGGCGGCACCGCGATAAACTGCGCCAACCGGTCATACACAACCCCCCGCCGGTCCCCCGGCACGCGCCGCAACAAATGCCACAGCGTAATCGCATCCCTCGCCCGCGCCGTCCCTAGAATCGTATCGATAGCTCCCAAATCCCCCCGCTCATCAAACCGTTCCAGCGCTCTCTGAAACGCCTCCGCCGAATCTTCATACCACGGCGTCCCCGGACCCTTGCCCGGCCTTGTAATGCACGCCGCCGTCGCCGGAATAAACGATTCCCGCCCGTCGCTCTCGAATGCCACCCAGCCCACACTCACCTTCACCAGCCCGGTACCATCGGGCTGCACCTCCAGGCTGTACGCGCAGCCCAGATCCACCGTGACAGCCGACGGCGTATTCACAAAGAAGCGCCCCGGCGGCGCCCAAATGCGCGCTTCCATCTTTCCGCGGCGCAGGGAAAGCCGCTGCTCGTCTGGACGTACCGCCAGCACATCCACGCGGCTGTTGGGTTCAATATCCACTTCACCCACCGATTCCATCCCCAGACTCGCGCGCGTCGTGGAATTTGTCTGCAGCGTATCGCCCTTCGCCAGCCTCGTCAGCCAGGGCATCCCCGCCACCGTCCAGGCGGGACGCGACTGCTGCCGTATCATCCAAACGGCCCCGGCGACAATCACCATCGACGCCGCGATCGCCAGTGCAATATACACCGGCCGCCGCGTTCGCAATTCCGGCGCGTTTCCGGGCTTGTGCGCCAGCGGCGCCAGCAACGCTTCCAGCCGCTCGATTTCTGGATCCGGCGCGCCGCTCTTATCCCACAAATAATCACTCATTGCGGCGCCCCTCCCCGTCCGTCGATCTTCTCTCGCAGCATCTTCATCCCCCGATGCAGGTTCACTCGCACCGAGTCCGCGGTGAGCCCCGTCTGCTCCGCGATTTCAGGCCCCGTGAGTCCCTCCACCAGCCGCAGTGTCAGCGTCTCCCGATAAGCATCCGGCAATGACCGGATGGCATCCATCACCGCCAGCGCTTCGGGCGGCGCCGGATCCTGACGGCGAACATCTTCCTTCAGATCAACCTCGACGGGCGCTTTGCGATGATAATCAGTCGCCTGATTCCGCGCGATCATCCCCAGCCAGCCGCCAAACGCACTCTCATCCCGCAGGCTGGAAAGCCGCCTCAGCGCGATAAGAAATACGTCCTGCACCATGTCTTCCACTTCGGAATGCGGCACCCGCGCCAGCAGGATCCCATGCACCATGCGCGCGTATTGCTGGTAAAGCTCGCCAAACGCACTCCGGCTCCCGTCGCGCGCCGCCGCCACCAGGGTCAAGCTCGCAAAAAGAGGAATAACGCTCTCCACATGCTTCTCGCTATTGTAAGGACGCCTGCCAGCCGGAAGTGTTAACGCATGCCAGGCAGCGCCGATTCAGAGCCGCGCCCAAAGGAAGCGGTCCGCCCGCTGATGAGCGCGTCCATAACAAGAGAGGAACGTGCCGCCGTGTGGGGAATGATAGTATCCTGCGGCCGATTAGCAATCGGTCTCTGGCAGGCGAAACCGCCTGCCCCACCAAGCATGAAAGCTCCTAGACCAGGCGGTAACCGTCTTCGGCGGAAACGCGCTTCTATCCAGTGCGGAATCGGCGAGAATGGCCCAAATCAGTGCATCATCGCCAATCGGCGTGGTCGTGCCGCCAACGCCAATACTCACGCTGCTGCCGCGCTCTTAGTCTTCTGTACTCCCGATACCGGTGCTCACGCCGCTCTTCCATCAGCCAGTGCCGGTAAGCACGACTCTCATGTTCGTTCCATTGGTGCCAGTCCCGCCGGTCACGATCGTAATAACGATGATGTTCTGCCGCGAAAACGGCCCCCGGCGCCAAGAGCGAACAACTCAATAACAACATGGCTGCGAACTGTTTCATCGGCTGCGATCCTCTGCCGTGAGCATACCAAACGAACCTCAAGCGGAAATCGGCTTGGATCTCCGCCGGCCGTCAAATTGACATCTTTACTTCGCGAGCCCCGACAGAACGGCCCGCGCAGTGCCATCGTTCAGCTCAATCTGAGCCAGGTACTTCTGGCCGTCGATCGAAGTGAATCTCGCCCCGGGCTCGTCCGTGTTCTTGGTATCGGCTGACCTTGTGAACAGCGCCACTGAATGCGCTTCGCCGGTACCCATGACCACGATCACCCCGGAATCGCTGGTCTGCTGCAGGATGTAGTCTCCCGCCGGCAGCGCCTTGCCTCCCGCAACGAATGCGAACGGCACGTGAATCCGGATGCTGCTATTGTTTTGAGCGTGCACTGGTGCGACAACCAGCGCGGTAAACACACTGAGAGTAACTAATTTCAACAGTTTCACATTATCTCCCTGATCCAAAATGTTCCGGACTGCGGCGAACAATGCGACAGGGAATCCGGGATGAACAACCGGTGCGAGCCGGTATGAAGGCGTTACTCTTCGGCGGGGAATAACAAGGCAGGTCTTACGAGGACAGGATAACGTCTGTGACGTGTACTGTTGCCTTTTAGTATACACAATTCGAGATAATAGATCGTAATGAACCGTCACCGCACCAGCGCGATCCTTTTAGCCGCGCTGTTGCTGGCGCCTATGCTGTCCGCCCAGACCGTCAGCGTTTGGCTCACCACCGATGACCGTAAAGCACTGCTCCAGCCCCAGCCTGACACCTTCTTCGCCCGCGGCGCCGGCGTCTCACTGCCCACCCTCGTGATTGACGACCTCGCGGCTCGCCAGGTGATCGAAGGCTTCGGCGCATCCATGACGGATTCGTCCGCATATCTGCTCGCCGAAGTGCTCCCCGCGGCGAATCTCCCGGCCGTGATGCGGTCGCTGTTCGATCATACGCAGGGAATTGGCGTCAGCTTCCTGCGCAATCCCATGGGCGCTTCGGATCTCTCCCGCAACATCTACTCGTACGACGACCAGCCCGCCGGCGCCGCCGATACGAGCCTCGCCGCGTTTTCCGTTAACCACGATCGCGCCGATGTTCTCCCGCTGCTGGTAATGGCCAAGAGCATCAACCCTCAGCTCAAGATGATGGCCAATCCCTGGAGCCCGCCGGGCTGGATGAAGACCTCGGGGTCCATGATCAAAGGCTCGCTCAACGCATCGGCGTATCCGGCGCTGGCTCAGTACTTCGTCAAGTATCTCCAGGCCTATGCGTCCGCGGGCGTGACCGTGGATTACATTTCGCTTCAGAACGAGCCGCTGTTTGTTCCGGATGACTATCCTGGAATGTCCATGAGCAGCGCCGAGCAACTCAGCCTGCTCAAGAACAGTATCCTGCCCGCGCTGCAGACCGCCGGGCTCAACACCAAGGTACTGATCTACGATCACAACTGGGATCAGCCGGCTTACCCGCAAGCGATATTGAACGATGCCGCCGTGGCCTCATCGCCGAACCTCGGCGGCATTGCATGGCATTGGTACGGAGGCACACCCGGTGCCATGACCGCCCTCCATAACCTGCATCCTGGAGTGAAGAACTTCGTGACCGAGGCATCCGGCGGAACGTGGATCACCGACGAAGTGAAACAAGACTTCGAAATGATTGTGCACTCACTGCGCAACTGGGCCGGCTCATACGTGAAATGGGGCCTCGCGCTCGATCAAAACCATGGTCCTCACTCCGGCGGCTGCGGCACATGCTCGCCGCTGGTGACCATCGATTCGCAAACCGGCGCGGTAAGCTACACGGTGGATTACTACACGCTGGGACACTTCAGCAAGTTCATATCGCCGGGCTCGACGGCGGTCTGGTCCTCCAATGCGCCCGGCCTCATCAGCGCGGCGTTTGTAACTCCCAGCCACACGCTGGTCCTGGTGGCTTATAACGACTCAGCCGCCGACAAAACATTTCAGGTCTCCTGGCGCCAGCATTCGTTTCGCTACACTCTGCCCGCGCTGTCGGGCGCCACCTTCACGTGGCCCTGGATTCCGGACGTTCGCGGCGCGGGACGCGATAGCATCGCATCGGCTCGGCCGGCGCCGCCCCGGCTGCCGCGCTACACCATCGCCGCCGCGCAGCAAATTCAGGCCTCCAGTTACACGCGGATTTCGAATCTGCAATCCGAGCCGTGCACCGACACCGAAGGCGGTTTTGACATCGGTTATTCCGGGGATGGAAGCTGGCTCGAATACGACAACATCGATTTCGGCAGCGGCCCAAGCGCCGTAGACGTGCGCTGGGCCAGCGCCGGATCAGGCACGCTCGAGTTTCACCTCGACACCGTATCTGGTCCGATCATCGCCCAGGCCGCCTTGCCGGTCACCGGCGGCTGGCAGACGTGGCGCGATTTCCCCGTCCCGGTAACCGGCGCGCAAGGCATGCATAAACTGTATGTCGTCTTCCGCGGAGGCGCCAACGGATTGGGTAACCTCAATTGGTTCCGTTTTCGATGACGGCTTAGCCGTGGTGCAGTCACGCCTTATAACCAGAAGGGAATAACCAGTACTTCAGCTGGCCCGGCGCCGTCCGAATAACCTCGCCGCCGAATGCGCTTCCTCCGCGAAAATACCATTCCAGCCCCTCAAGCACTTCTTTGGCGGCTTCAGGTTCCATCGCCGCGGCGATTTCCGGAGTGATCACCCCGCGGAACCATCGGCCCGACGCCGTCAGGTATTCGTATTCGATAAAGTAACGCAGCCAAAATCGTCCGCACCTCTTGCATCGTATGACCGACACTTCGCCGTAATCGCTGTCGACCCCGACAAACCTGTTCTCCGACTCACGCTGTTCGCCCGCTAAGCAAGGACATTCGGCAGAAGGTTGCATCTGTTCGCCTTCCTTCAAAGCTTCACCGGACGAGTTTTCGCCAGTTGACGATGACATTCAAGCGCTGCGGAGCCGCTGATTGTTCCGGCGTGATTACCAGGAAGCGCTTGCCATCGGGATGGACGGCGAAGCGTGTGAGAATGCGGTCAAACGGAATCTGGCATCGAAACAGAGTCCGCGAAACACCATGCTCAAAGCGCGCCCCTGCCTGCACGTCAACGCTCATGATGTCGTCGCCGGCGCGATAGAAGAGTTCCTTGCCGTTGGCGTTCCAAAAAGGATTCGTGCCTCCGTTGGTTGAAATCTGGAACGTACTTTGTTTGTCGGGAAAGCTCATCAGGTAGACCTGTGGGGATCTTGTTCGGTCCGAAACGTAAGCCAGCCAATGGCCATCCGGTGAAAGCGCCGCGGTGGACTCGTCGAAATCCGTGTCCAGAACCGGATAGGGCTTCGACGGTTGCGAGGAATTCGGATCGGGCAGCACCCAGATATCCGTCTTGGTAGCCGCGGTGGCCACTTGAAAGAAGAGGAAACGCCCATCGCGCGACCAGTCCGTGGCATTCAAGAAATTGGGGACATCCAGCAACACTTCATCGTTGCCCACTCCGCTCGAGAGTTTCCGGTACAGGCGCATCTTGCCGCTGCGGTTACTGGAGAACACGACGTAACGCCCATCCGGGGACCACACCGGATACCGGTCGTTCGCTGGGTCGGACGTCACTCGGGAGTCGGTGTTGTGCGCCAGGTCGTGCGTCCAGACGTCCCAGGTTCCGGACTGCAGATCCTGCCAGTCAAATGCGACGGTTTCGCCATTCGGCGAGATGGCGACCCACAACAGCGCACCCGCTTTACCGATGCTGCCAACGCGCTTGCCGGCCCGATCAAACCAGGTCATTTGATCGTTCGCCAGGACTCCGTTTGTGAATACCAGGGTGCCGGTTTGCGAGGCCGAGAAAAATCCCTGGACGTTACGCTCCGCGAAATCCACTTGCTGCGCCACGGAACGGGCTTCGCCTGTCACTTCGAGACGCGACACGTCAAATGCCTGCATCATGAGCGTTCGGTCTCGGACGAATAGCAGAAATCCCGGCGCGACGAAGGCGGCGTTCGACAATACGGGGAGAATGCGCTTGGTCGCTTTCGATTCCAGGTCGCCGGCATAGAGGCCGCCCTTCTCGGGTTGCTGTGTGCGTTTGACAAAGAGAAAATGACGGCCGTCAGGAAGGAACACGGGCCAGCGATGGCTCTCCAGCACCGCGGACTCTTTCTCCGTCACCTGCGTCGGGACGCCGCCCTCGGCCGGCACTCGCGCAAGCGGATCGGCGGCGCCTATGCCAAACAGGATGACTCCGGCGGCGCTCCAGGTTCCGCCGCGGTCGATTTGCGTGTCGCAGAGTGGGATCGCGGGGCCGCCGGCGATGTCGATCTTCTTGAGCTTTCGATCCGCGAAGAAACCGACGAAGCGGCTATCGGGCGACCAGAACGGGTCCTGAGCGCCTTCGGTCCCAGCCAGCGCGCGCGGCGTCAGCTCGTCGAGATTGCGAATCCACAGTTGCTTCTTGCCCCCCAGCATCGCGCCGAAGACGATGTGCCGGCCGTCCGGCGAAATTGCGGGCGCCCACGGAGATAGCGCGGCCTCTTCCGGCAGCGCTGCGGACAGTTCGAGGATTGGCTGTTGTTCGGGAGTGCGGAGCAGCCATGCGGCGCACAGCGCGGCCAGGACGCACGCTAATCCTGCTGCGGTCCAAGGCAGCCAGTTGCGTCGCCGTGCCGGTGCGGTGGCCGGAATATGCTCCGGGGCCATTTGCCGTCGCCAATCGCCGATGTCGCGCAGGCGCTTGCGCGGGTCCTTTTCAAGGCAGGCCGCGAGCAACGGCCGGACTTGCGCCGGCACCGCGCCCAAGTCAGGCTCGTTTCTGAGGACGCTCGCGAGGACATCGGAGACCGTGTCTCCCACAAACATCTGGCGTCCTGTGAGCATCTCCCAGAGGACCACGCCGAACGCCCAGATGTCGGCGCGTTTGTCCACCGCCTTTCCGCGCGCCTGCTCGGGAGCCATGTATGCCGCCGTGCCGAGGATCATGCCGGATTCCGAGCCGCGAATGGTGAGAGTCGGGGAATTGTTCAGCGAGCCGGATGCGGCGTTTGACTCGGCGATCTTAGCCAGGCCGAAGTCGAGCACCTTGACGACGCCCTGTGGCGTGATCTTGATATTCGCGGGCTTGAGATCGCGATGCGTGATGCCCTTTTCGTGCGCGGCTTCCAGCGCATCGGCAATCTGACCGGCGTACTCGAGAGCGGTCTCGAGACTCAGCGGACCTTTGAGATCCGACCCATCCACCAGCTCCGTGACGATCGCTAGCTCCTCCACACCGTAAATCGACGCGATATTCGGATGATTCAGCGCGGCCAGCACCTGGGCCTCTCGAGCAAAGCGCGCGAGACGGTCCGGATCGTTGGCGAAGGCCTCGGGCAGCACTTTAATCGCAACTTCGCGATTCAGCTTCGTGTCCGTGGCTCGATACACCTCCCCCATGCCGCCTTCGCCGATCTTGGCCGTAATGCGGTAATGTGCGATCGAGGTGCGATTGTTCACAATGCGAGTTATGGAATCGTAGCACTTTGTGTCCCAGTGCTACAATCACCCCGAGGCGCATTTATGATTCGTTTAACTTTGATGTTCTTGCTGGCCGCCGTTCCCGCCGTTTTCGCCGCGGACGATTGGATCTCGCTGTTCAACGGGAAAGATTTCACTGGCTGGAAAGTCGGCGGTGATCAAAACTCCTTTCAAGTAAAGGACGGCGCTCTGGTGGCCAACGGCCCAGTGGCCCATGCATTCTACGATGGACCGGTCAACAATCACGACTTCAAGAACTTCGAACTCAGTGTAGACGTGATGACCGCTCCCAACTCGAACGGCGGCGTCTACTTTCATACTGAGTTTCAAGAGCGTGGGTTCCCGCGCAAAGGTTTTGAAGTGCAGGTGAACAACACTCACCGCGATCCCATTAAGACCGGCAGCCTCTACCACGTGAAGGATATCGGCATCGACGACATCAAGGACATCGTCAAGGACAACGAGTGGTTTAATGAGTACATCATCGTGCAGGGCAACAACGTTATCGTCAAACTGAACGGCAAGGAAGTTGTAAACTGGACCCAGCCGGCGGATTGGAGCGGAGGCCGCGAGGGATCGGGCCGCGCCCTCAGTCACGGCACCATCGCACTGCAAGGTCATGATCCGAACAGCACCGTGTACTACAAGAACATCCGCATCAAGCCGCGCCCGTAATGCGGCGTTTCCAGCTCTTCGAACTTGAAGACTTTCCTTGGTTTCCCCCGGTAATCCGGGATCTCGCCACGGACTACCTGCACTTCATTGAGAAAAGATTCCGTTTGCACCAGCCGGTGCTCCCGCTGCTGCGCCGGGGTCTCGAAAAATCCGGCCTCGTAAGCGTTGTCGATCTTTGCTCCGGCGCTGGAGGACCGGTGCTGGCGTTGTATGAGGACCTGCTCGCCGAGGGCGTCGCCGTGCGGTTCACACTCACCGACAAATACCCAAACCTCGAAGCCTTTCAGAGACTCCCATCTGGGATCGACTGCGTTACGGAGTCTGTGGATGGCACGAATGTGCCGCCGGAGTTGAAAGGCTTTCGAACCATGTTCAATGCCTTTCATCACTTTGATCCGCGCGCGGGGCGAACGGTGCTCACATGTGCCGTCAATGCCGGTCAACCGATCGGAATCTTTGAGATCCCCGAGCGCTCCTTTACGACCCTGATTCCCCTGTTGTTCACTCCAGTATTCGTAGCGGTGGCAACGCCTTTCATCCGGCCATTCGAGTGGCGGCGATTGCTGTGGACGTACGTGCTGCCGCTAGTCCCGATCACTTGCTGGTGGGACGGCCTTGTGTCCCAGCTTCGCGCCTACACAGTATCGGAATTGAAAGCACTCGCGAAGGAAGCCGGCGATTACGACTGGGAAGCCGGTCGAATCCCCATCGGCGTCACGCCCGGCCATATCACTTACTTGCTCGGTTTCCCAATCGAGCTTGAACATCCCCTGCGTTAAAATGAACTGTTTGCCCCAGCTTCCCCATCGAACGATTCTTCTGCTCATAGTCCCCCTCTTTCTGCTGTGCAGTTCTCAGCCCGCCCGCGCCTACTCCGTCCTCACTCACCAGGCGCTAGTCGACAGCCTGTGGAACGACGCCATCAAACAGGTTTTGCTCAAGCGCTTTCCGAACGCCACCGAAGAAGAACTAAAAGTCGCTCATGGCTATACCTACGGTGGATGCGTGATTCAGGATCTCGGCTATTATCCGTTCGGCAGCCGCTTCTTCAGCGACCTTGTGCATTATGTCCGGAGCGCGGATTTTCTTCCCGCGCTGCTGGATGAAGCGCATGACCTGAACGAATATGCCTTCGCCCTCGGCGCCGTTTCGCATTACGGCGCGGATGTGGAAGGGCATTCCCGCGGCGTTAACCGCGCGGTTCCGCTCCTTTATCCAAAACTGCGCAAGAAGTTCGGCGACGAAGTGACCTACGGAGAAGATCCCGCCTCGCACATGAAGACGGAGTTCGGATTCGACGTGCTGCAAGTGGCGCGCGGCCATTACGCCTCCCAGGCATATCATGACTCCATCGGTTTTCGCGTTTCCGAGGACCTGCTGGAGCGCGCCTTTTACCGGACCTACGGTTTGAAGTTGAAGGACGTGTTTCACCACCTGGATCTGGCTCTGGGGACCTACCGCTATTCCGTTTCGCAGCTGATTCCCGAGATGACCAAAGCAGCCTGGGCCTCCAAGAGCAAGGAGATTCAAACTCGCCAGCCGGGCATCTCTCGCAAACAGTTCCTCTACAACATAAGCCGCGCCAGTTATGAAACGGACTTTGGCGCGAAGTATCAGCGGCCCGGACCCGGAGCCCGCTTCCTGGCATTCCTCTTTCGTGTGTTTCCCAAGGTCGGTCCGTTCAAGGTGTTTGCGTTCAAGGTACTGCCCCCTGACGTCGAGAGGATGTTCGAGGACAGCTTCGATGCCGCTGCCCGGCGCAACCGTTCGTCATTCGAGCAAGCCGGACAAGGCGGCCTGAAGCTGGCCAACCGCGACCTCGACACGGGCAAGCCCGTCAGCCCCGGCGAGTACGCCCTCACCGATAAGGCGTACGACAAGCTTTTGCTCCAGCTCGCCGAGAAAAAATTCGCCGGCGTAACCCCCGAAATCCGTGCCAACATCCTTGCCTTCTACGGCAACATGCCCGCTCCCCACGAACATGACGTGGGTGCTCAACTAGAAGCCCTGCGCGCGATACGGTATTGAGGTCTGAACCGCCGGCGTCCCCGCGCCGATCTAGTGGAGCTTGACGGTGGTGCCGGTTCTTGCCGATTCTCTCGCGGCTTCTAGAATCTCGGTCACGATCATGTTGTTTTCGAGCGATGAGAGGCCGGACGGTTTGCGCTTGCCGCGGACTATGGCGGTTAGGTATGAGATGGAATCCTGGTCCTCGGGCGCGAGTACAGCAGGGGTCCGGGATTCTTCCTGAGCGCCGGGGAGGCGCACGCGCAGAGTGTTGCCGCCGGTTGCGATGGCGTAGCCGCTCTCGCCGTAGACTTCAAAATCCTTGCGGCTGAAGGGCCAGTTCCAGGACGCCTGGATGATGCCCTGCGCTTTCGGATAATCCACAATCACGGTGGCTTCGTCCTCCACGCGTGCGTAAACGTTCGGCTTGGCCTGCAGCGTCCGCGCGGTGACGGAGAGCGGGCGCTGGTTGTCCATCATCCAGGTCATCAGGTTCGCCCCATAGCAGCCGAAATCGAATAATGCGCCGCCGCCGTTCTTTGCGGGATCGGTAAGCCAGCCGAGGAATTCGGGACCAACGTTGATCTCCTTGGGTCCCTGATGTCCGTCCATTGCGACCATCTTGCGGATGTCGCCGGCGGCGTGCTGTTCCTTGAGCAGTTCGCGCAGCGCGGCGTGGCTCCGATACCACGTGGTTTCGTAATTGACGATCACCTGGATGCGTCCGGACGCCGCGGCGCGCTGAATGGTACGCGCGTGCTCCATGCTTACTGCGAGCGGCTTCTCCATCATCACGTGGATGTGCCGCGTGGCGCACGCGGATACTATCGCCGGGTGATCGTAGGTGTTGGTGAAGGACGCTACCGCTTCCGGATTGACGCGGTCAAGCATGGTGGGGAGGTCGGTGAAGAAGAGCGAATTGGGAAGCGAAAAGCGGTCCGCGTATTTATGCTGAAGGGCAACGTCGGGTTCGTAGATGGCGACTATTTGGATTTCGGGATGATTCTTGGCCGCGCGGAGAAATCCATCGACGTGGCCGTGAACCAGGCCGGCGATAGCGAGTTTGACTGGCGGCTGGGCTGCGAGCAGCGCCGGAAACAACAGACAGAAAAGATATCGCATTACAGTCCCGCCCCTCTCAACCAATCTTTCGCCACCTCGGGAACCGGCCGATGCTTGCCGTCTACTTCATAGTTTAATTTGCGGATGGCATCGTCGGTCAGTTTGCCGGACAACTCACCGAGCGCCTTTTTCAATTCGGGAAACGCGGCCAGGGTGTCGGCGCGCACCACGTAGCAGGCCTGATAGGGCGGAAACGACTGCTTGTCGTCTTTCAAAACCTTGACGTCGAGCACCGACAGCATGCCGTCGGTGGAACTGGCGGCCACCATGTTCACTTTCTTCTGCTGCAGCGCGGTGTACAGCAGCCCGAGATCCATGCTCTTCGGCGCGCCCACCCAGTGGATGGGATATCCCGCGTTCAGCGTGCCGAAACCGTCCGGGCGCGTAAGGAATTCATAGCCCGCGCCCAGCGTGAAACCGGCGGGATCATTGGCGGCATCAGTGAGCGTCTCCAGATGTCGCGCGCGCGCGTCTTCGCCGGATACGACCAGCGCGAATGTGTTCGAGAATCCCAGCGGGTCCAGCCACTCCAGCGCCATCTGCGAGCGATATTCGGTGCGGACACGGTCCATCACGATGTTCGGATCGGTGATGCCTTGTAACTTGAGCACATTGGTGAGCGCTGTGCCGGTGTATTCGGGATACAGGTCAATCTGCTTGCCGAGCAGCGCCTGATGCGCGAGCAGCGTGCCCCCGAGGTTCAGCTTGCGGTCCACCTTCTGATGCAGGCGGTTTTCAATGTGCTGCGCGGCGATCTCGCCGAGGATCAACTGCTCAGTGAAGTTCTTCGAGCCCACCACGATTTGCCGCGGCTTGGGAGCACACGACGGCAGCGCGAGACAGCCCGCGATCAGGCAGGCGATAAATGTTTTTCGATCCAACCTAGTCCTCCATCCGCTATCAAAGCCAGCAGCGCGGCCGGGACGGCCCCCGCTAGAATCTGCACCGAATCCACCGACGCGATGCCACGAAAAATGAACACTCCCAGCCCGCCCCCGCCGATGGCGGCGGCAATGGCGGCGGTGCCGATGGTGGTCACGGTGGCGACCCGAATTCCAGCCAGGATAGTTCGGGCGGCCAGGGGCAGCTCCACCTGCCACAGCATCTGACCTCCAGTCATCCCCATTGCCACCGCCGATTCGCGCACCGCCGCATCGATGCCGAGGATCCCCACCATCGTGTTTCGCAGAATAGGAAGCAGCGCATACAGCACCAGGGCGACGATGGCGGTCCGCTTCCCGATGCCGCCGATGAACGGCACCGGAATCAGGAAGCCGAAGAGCGCGAGGCTGGGAATAGTCTGCATAATATTCGCGAATCCGAGAGTCCAGGGCCGCAAGGCCGCCCGCCGCGTGAGCAGGATTCCCATCGGCACTCCGATGGCCAGAGCGAAGGCCATCGCCAGCAGCACCAGCACCATGTGCTCGCCCGTCAATTCGAGCACCTCGCTCGCAAGTCCGGGCCGGTTCAACACGAGTCCTCCCGGAGACAAGTCAGGAAGGCCCGCGCTTCATCGCCTTCCGCGCGCAAAAACTCCTGGGGACTGGCCAGCACATCCAGTTTCCCATGATCCAGCAGCGCGATGCGGCTGCCTACGCGAATGGCCTCGCGGACATCGTGGGTGACGAAGAGCGACGTCTTGCCCAGCGTGCGGCGCAGTGCGAGGAATTGATCCTGCACTTCGCGGCGCGTAACGGGATCGAGCGCGCCGAATGGTTCATCGAAAAGCAAGAGTCCGGGGTCGGCCGCCAGCGCTCGAGCGACGCCGGCGCGCTGGCGCTGTCCGCCGGAGAGCTGACGCGGATAGCGCCCGGTAAACTCGGCGGGCGGGAGGCCTACTTGCGCCAGCAACTCTGCGGTGCGCGCTGCGTTGCGCCCGGGCTCCCAGCCTTCCAGCTGCGGCACCAGTCCGACATTGCGCGCAATGGTGAAATGCGGGAACAATCCGACTTCCTGAATCACGTAGCCGATGCCGCGTCGCAAACGGATCAGATCCCACTCGACGGTCGGCTTGCCATCCACCAGCACCTGCCCGCCGGACGGGAAGAGCAGCCCGTTGACCATCTTGAGCGCGGTGGTTTTACCCGATCCGCTGCGGCCCAGCAGCACCAACGTCTCGCCGTGCTCCACACCGAAGCTCAGCTGGTCGAGAATCAGTTTTCCGCCGGCGCGGTATGAGACCTCGCGAAACTCGACCGCAAACTGGGCGGGCATTATACGGCGCGCCAGAGGCTCTCAACGAAGGGCCACGCGCTATCCACCCATTGCGCGGCCACGGTGAATCCACTGGCCGCGGCCATCGACTCCATTTCGGCAAGCTCGTACTTGTGAGAGGACTCGGTCCAGATGGATTCGCCGAGTGCGAAGGTCACTGAGCAGCCGGCGCCGGGAATTTCGACGGTCTGGGAAACCATCGAGCGCAGGTGCATCTCAATGCGGCGGTGAGCGGCGTCATAACGCGCCTCATGCGCGAAGGAGCGCAGGTGGAAGTTCGCACCCAGCTCACGATTGACGCGGGCGAGCAAGTTGAGATTGAATGCCGCAGTGACGCCGGTGGGATCGTCATAGGCGAGCAGCATGGTGTCTGGGTCTTTGACCAGGTCCGCGCCTAGCAGCAGCGAATCGCCGGGCTGAAGCTGGCGGCGGATTCCGCGGAGACATTCGCGTCCGGGACCGCGTTCAAAGTTACCGATGCTGCTGCCCAGGAATAATACGAGCAAGCCTTCCCCGGTTCGCTGCGCGGCTGCTTCACGGAGGCCGTCCAGGTAGGAAGCCTGGAGCGGACACACAAGCGCGTACGCAGCGAGTTCTTTCTCACAGTGGGCCAGCGCGGCCGGCGAGACATCGATGGGATGATAGGCCACCACGCGCGACGCCAGCGCCTCAAGCACGGGCCGCGTTTTGGATCCCGATCCGCTTCCGAGTTCCGCCACTCGCACGCAATGCGGCAGGCCGGACGAGAGCTCGTTGGCATGCGATTCCAGAAGGCGGACGTCGGCGCGCGTCAGCCCGTACTCGGCCAGGCACGTGATGGCGTCAAAGAGGGCGCTGCCCAGGTCGTCATAAAGATACTGCGAGTGCAGCTCCTTCTGGCCGCTTTTGGTGAGACCTGCGCGTACGGACGCGGCAAAGTCGCCGGAGTCAGTTTTCGACGACACGGAAGGTTGCGTACACATAGGGATAGTTGGGGCGGAACCAGTTGCGATAGGAGCGCCGCAGGAAGCAAGCCGCAGTGCGGGGCGAGGCGCCCTTCAAGACGAAGTGCTGTCCGTCGAAGAAATTTTGCGAATAGCCGGGGTAGGAAGGGGAGGGCTGGAAGCCTTCAAAAGGCGCGAAGGCCGTGGAGGTCCACTCCCAGCCGTTGCCCACCAGTTGCGCTACGCCGAAAACACTGTCGCCGGCGGGGTCTGCGGTTACGGGGGCCGGATCCCAGCGGTGAAAATCGAAGTTGCCGTGCAGCGGGGATGGGAGGGCGCCGCCCCAGGGATAGGGCGCTGTATTATCGTCCTCGCCGGTGTACGCCGCGCGGTGGAATTGCGCCTCGGTGGGCAGTGATTTTCCAGCCCATTTTGCATATGCGGAGGCTTCGTCGTGAGTTACATATACCGGCCAATCCAGCGGCAGCGGAACCTCGGCGAACATGCCGCGATAGAACCATTGGCCATCCCGCTCGACCCAGAAATGCGGAGCGGGCACGCCTGCCCGGACAAACTCAAGGTACTGGCCATTGGTCACTTTGTATTTGGCCATGCGGAAGGGATGCACCTCAACCTGGTGACGATTGAACTCGTTATCCCAACCGAAGCAATCCGGCGATTGTCCTAGAATCGTGGAGCCCGCGGGGATCGAGATCATTACGGGAACCGGGCCAGGCGCGGGAGCAAGTTCAAGGTCCGGGGGCGCGAGTTTCGCATCGTAAGGCAGGTTGTGGAACAGGTACGCGAGCGTTTCGGCATGCATCAGCCGGTGTTCCAGGGCGATGTGCAGGATCTGTTCGGGTGCCTGATCGAGTACACGGTCCAGCGTCTGGCGCGTTAGCCGGTTGTATTCGAGGACCTGGGCTTGAGTGGGCCAATCGGAGGGCTGGTCGGCGGCGGCCTGTCCGGGCGGCGGATCGATTCCAAACTCGAACAGCTTGTCAAACTCGGGGTGGAATGAGCGGAGTCCAAGTGCGCTACGGCCGATCTGGTTCCAGTCGAAGGCTTCCAGGTGGCCCAGATAGAAGATGAGGCGATGGCGTTCGGGGATAGGGCGCTGGTAGAGCGCGGATGGCTGGAGCAGGCTAAAGTGGGCGTCAGTGCGCGCGCGCGCGTCGTGCACGGCCTCAATCAGGGATGAGGATACAAGTGTGGTGCCGGGCATGCGGCCTCCTCCGCCCTTTCAGGCTAGCATTGCGGAGGAGGCGCCTGCGTTACTTCGTGCCGGTGGTAGCGGCCGGGTCGCCGGGCCACGTGGAACGGTTGCGAGTGGTCTTCCAGACGTGATCGCCCCACCATGCATCCTGCGGCGATGAACCGGGCGCTGCCGCAAGAGCTCCGGACTGCGGTTCCTGGCGCGCGGCTAGAGCTTCTCGGGTAGCCGGGATGGCCTTGGCCGCCATTTCAAAGCTGGCGGTGCCGACGCTGCCGCTGGCGTCCTTGAAACGAATGCTGAAGATCTGAGGTCCGCCGTGCGTGAAGAGCCGGGGCACCGGAATGTGTCCCAGAACGTGATAGAAGTGCCCTCGCGAGGCCACATCGGTACCCGTGATGGAGGCATAGGGCAGGCGGAACACGGACTTGCCGTATTGGAACCGCAGTTCCTTGCCGTCTTCAAAGCTCAGCGAGCCGATGGCGTTGAGTGGAACGCCCTTGGCGGTGCCTCCGACATATTCGGCTTCCGTGCTGGTGGCCGAACGGAGCGGCAGGGCAGCCATTGCGAGCAAGGCCGCGAGCGGGAGGATGGATCGAATGGAGGACATGTGGTACTTCTCCTTACTGAGGTCTATCGGCAATCGCTGGTTCGTTCTTTAGGCGTATATGGGGCCAATGAAACCTACGTTCTTCGCGACTCCGGCGGCGCTGCGGGGCTGGCTGGAGAAGCAGCATGACCAGAAGCTGGAGCTGTGGGTCGGGTTCCATAAGAAAGGTTCGAGGAAACCGAGCATTACGTGGCCGGAATCGGTGGATGAGGATTTGTGTTTTGGGTGGATCGATGGCGTGCGGAAGCGGATTGACGATAGCAGTTATGTGATCCGATTTACGCCTCGGAAACGGGGCAGTATCTGGAGTTCCGTGAATGTGAAGCGGGTGGAAGAACTGACCGGGCTGGGGCGTATGCGGCCGGAAGGGATCAGGGCGTTCGAGGATCGCAAGGAAAGCAAGTCGGGGATCTATTCGTATGAACAGAAGACGGACTCGAGGCTTGCGGAGGAGGATGAAAAGTGGTTTCGGGCCAATCGGAAAGCGTGGGAATTCTTTCAGGCGCAAGCGCCGTCGTATCGGAGGCTGATGATCTGGCGCGTGATCAGCGCTAAGAAGGTCGAAACGCGAAAGAAGCGGCTGGAGGCGCTGATTGGGGAGTCGGCGCTGGGGCGGAGGGTGTGACAATGGAACGAACATGTCGGTATATAACGAACGGCGCGAAGAGCTGGAGAAGCACGAGTTCATGATGGGGGTGGAGCGCGGGCGGCTGGCAGTGACGCTGGATCTGTTGACGGACGCGCTGGTGCTGGTGGGGCAGCACGGGGTGTATTGCCAGAGTTCCAGGCAAGCGGGGAAGCCGGCGATGGATATTCAGATGATTTCGAAGTGCCTGGTGGATGCGAAGGAGCTGGTGTCGGATGTGATGGGGAAGTTGCGGGTGCGAACATAGCCGGCCGGGGGGCCGGCTGCGGGCCAGGGGGCCCGCCCTACAATC
>JALYHQ010000008.1 GCA_030776455.1 Acidobacteriota bacterium
GCCCGCGGCTAGCCGTCTTTCGTACGCTCGCGCATACATATGCGCAGGTGATCGACGACTCGCAGGGCCGGACCCTGGTGGCTGCCTCCACAGCCGGCACCAAGGCCGGGGGGAACGTCGCGGCGGCCAAGAAAATCGGCGCCGAGGTGGCCCAGAAAGCCCTCGAGCAGGGAATCAAGAAAGTGGTGTTCGATCGTGGCGGCTATATTTACCATGGCCGGGTGAAAGCGCTGGCCGATGCCGCGCGCGAAGCGGGACTGGAGTTTTAACTCATGGCAATCGCAGTGAAACGCATCGATCCAGCCAGCCTGAATCTGAAGGAACAGGTAGTGGCGATCAACCGCGTCACCAAAGTGGTGAAGGGCGGCAAGAATCTCAGCTTCTCGGCGCTGGTGGTCATCGGCGACCCGGGCGCGAAGATCGTCGGATTCGGAACCGGCAAGGCCAAGGAAGTTCCGGCAGCCATCAAGAAGGGCATCGAGGCGGCCAAGAAGAACCTGCGCAAGATCAACGTGCTGGAAACCACCATTCTGCATCCGGTGCTGGGCCGCTTTGGAAGCGGGCTGGTGCTGCTGAAGCCGGCTCCGGCTGGAACCGGCGTCATCGCCGGCGGTCCAGTGCGCGCGGTGATTCAGGCTTGCGGCATCCCCAATGTGCTGACGAAATCCATCGGATCGCATAACCCGCACAACGTGGTGAAGGCGACCATCAACGCGCTGGAGCAATTGCGCGACAAGGCGGCTGTTGCGGATATGCGCGGCATCCCCATTGAAAAGGTTCACGGTTAACCATATGGCAGAAGGCAAGATCAAGATCCAGCTTCACGGCAGCCCCATTTGCTGCCCGGAGAAGCACAAGGCGATAGTACGGGCATTGGGACTGCGCACAGTCAACCGCAGCGTCGAGAAGCCCGACACTCCGGGATTCCGGGGTATGGTGGCCAAGGTGCCGCACCTTTTGCGGATTATCGATTAGGCGAGGCATATCATGAATCTCAGCAATCTAAAGCCGCCGAAGGGGCAGAAGCATAAAAAGCAGCGCGTTGGGCAGGGCATGGGCAGCGGCCGCGGCAAGTATTCGGGACGCGGCGCGAAGGGCGCCCGGTCCATTTCGGGTTATTCCATCATGCGCGGTTTTGAAGGCGGCCAGATGCCGCTGCACCGCCGTTTGCCGAAGCGCGGGTTCACCAACATTTTCCGCAAGGAATACGCCATCGTGAATTTGGGGCGTCTGGCGCAGCTCGAAGGCAAGGCCTTTGGGCCGGACCGGCTGCTCGAACTGGGAGTCATCAAGAAACTGGGTGCGGGTTTGAAGGTACTCGGCGGCGGCGAAATCGATCGCGCCATCACCGTTGAGGCCCACGTCTTTTCGAAGTCGGCGCTGGAGAAGCTCCAGAAAGCCGGCGGCAAGGGACAGATCATAGGGGCGACTCCGGCGTAAGCAGGGACACCCCACAGCCGAGGCAGGACGATCATCTATGAAGTTTTTCGAGGCCGTCGCGAACGTATTCCGGATCCCCGATCTCCGCAAGCGGATTCTGTTCACGCTAGCCATGCTGGCCATCTACCGGCTGGGCGGGCATATTCCCACGCCCGGAGTGGACGCCAACCGGCTGGCCGCGTTCTTCCAGTCGCAGCAGGGAAACATCTTCAATTTTATCGACCTGTTCAGCGGCGGCATGTTCCGCCGGCTGACAATTTTTGCCCTGGGCATCATGCCCTACATAACGGCGTCCATCATTCTTCAGTTGCTCACGGTGGTGGTTCCCACGCTGGAGAAGCTGCAGAAGGAAGGCGAGCTGGGGCGGCGCAAGATCACGCAATGGACGCGTTATCTCACCGTGATCCTGGCGTTGATCCAGAGCACCGGAATCGCGCTCACGCTGCAGAATTCCGAGGGGGGTTTCGTTCTGAATCCGGGTATCGGGTTCATTTTGATGACCGTGCTCAGCCTCACCACCGGTACGGCGTTCATTATGTGGCTGGGCGAACAGATCACCGAGCGCGGCATCGGGAACGGCATGTCGCTCTTGATCTTCGCGGGCATTGTGGTCGGGTTGCCGCGAGCCATCGCCGATATTTACAGCCATGTGATGGTTACGCATGACTGGACGCCCATCCACTTGATCATCATCCTGACGGTGATGCTGGCGGTGGTGGCGTTTATCGTCCTGGTGGAGCGCGGCGAGCGGCGCATCCCGGTACAGTACGCCAAGCGCGTAGTGGGACGCCGCATGATGGGCGGCCAATCCACGCATTTGCCCTTGAAAGTGAATGCCGGCGGCGTAATCCCGGTAATCTTCGCCAGCTCGCTGCTGGCGTTTCCGCAGACGCTGATGGGCATGGAGTGGGTGAAACGCAGCCCGTTCCTCACTGGCCTGCTGACTTCGATTGGAGGCGCCCAGCCGCTGTACTACGTGCTGTTCACGGCGCTGATCATCTTCTTCTGTTTCTTCTACGTGTCCATCATCTTCAACCCGAACGAAGCGGCGGACAATATGCGCAAGTACGGCGGATTCATTCCGGGTATCCGGCCGGGCAAGAATACCGCCGACTACATGAACCGGATCTTGACCAAGATAACGGTGGTGGGCGGGCTGTACCTTTCCATTCTGTCGTTGATCCCGCAGATCATGATCTCGGGGATCAAACTGCAGCGGTTGCCCTTGATCGGCAACTTTATCGACCAGTACTTCCCGCGCTGGCTGCTGGACGGCTTGAACGTGAACTTCTATTTCGGCGGCACGTCACTGCTGATCGTGGTCGGCGTGGCCATGGATACGGTCAACCAGATTGAAGCCCAGTTGATCATGCGCCATTACGAAGGCTTTACGCCTCGCGCCGGGCGCATTCGCGGGCGCCGGAGCTCCTCCTGACCGTTATGACTCCCCGCACCGGGCCCGCTCAGGCCGTCATCCTCTTCGGCCCGCCTGGCTCAGGCAAAGGGACCCAGGCGGTTCTGCTGCGCGATCGCTTAAGCCAGCCGCATATCTCGACCGGCGACATGCTGCGGCGGCATATCGAGCTGGGCGACGATATCGGGACCGACGTAAGGGCGATTGTGTCCGCCGGAAAGCTAGTTCCCGACGAACTGGTCAACCGGATGGTGGAAAGGCGGATCTCGCAACCCGATTGTGAGCAAGGCTTTATCCTGGATGGCTATCCGCGGACCCTGGAGCAGGCGGAGGTGCTGGACGGGCTGCTAAAAGCGCGTGGGATGGCCCCGCTGGTGATCCACTTGAAAGTGGATTACAATAGAATCATAGGCCGTCTTGCGGGACGGCGTCAGTGTCCCCGGTGCGGGACGCTGTACAGTCTGGCTACCAATCCTCCTCGAATCGAGAATTTCTGCGACAAGGATGGCGCCGGGCTGATTGCGCGCGTGGATGACACCGAAGCGGTGGTCCGCCAGCGCCTGGAAGAATATGAAGTCCAAACCCGGCCGCTGCTGGACTTTTTCAAGCGGTCGAATTATACGAGCCATGACGTTGACGGGGACCATGGGTCGCCCGATGCCGTCGCGGCGCGGATTTGCGATTTAGTACAGAGCGTGGCGGCTTAGAGGTCGCATGCACGGAATTGAAACGAAGGGGATGATTATCCGCAAGAACGCCGCCGAACTGGAGCGCATGCGCCGCAGTGGTCTGCTGGTTTGGCAGATACTGCAGGAGCTCGCCAAAATGGTGCAGGAAGGTGTGGCGACGGCGGATCTGGAAGCGGCCGCGGAAAGACTGGTGCAGGACGCGGGTGCCAAGCCGGCCTTCAAGGGCTATTACACGCAGGCGGCGGGCAGCAAGTATCCCTTCGTGCTGTGTACTTCGGTGAATGACGAGATTGTGCATGGCATGCCGTCGCCGAAACGGAAATTAAAGAAGGGCGATATCGTCTCCATCGATACGGGCGTCGAGCTGAACGGCTATTTTGGCGATTCGGCAATCACAGTCCCGGTGGGCGAGATCAGCGATTCCGCAAAACGGCTGCTCAAGGTGACTGAAGAGTCCCTGGAACTGGCCATCGATAAGATGCGGCCGGGCAACCGGCTGTTCGACGTTTGCGGCACGGTGCAAAAGCACGTGGAAGATAACGGATTTACGGTGGTTCGCGAGATGGTGGGACACGGCATCGGAACCAGGCTGCATGAGGAGCCGCAGGTACCCAATTTCATCGACCGCCGCGGTGAAAACCCGCGCCTGAAGGAAGGCATGGTGCTCGCGATCGAGCCCATGGTGAACGCGGGGCGTCCGGAAATGCAAGTGAAATCGGACCGCTGGACGGCGGTAACCAAGGACGGGTCGTATTCGGCGCATTTCGAGCATTGCGTCGCCGTTACAGCCAACGGACCTTGGGTTTTGACGCGGCCCTAGAATGGGCGGCCAGGAAGAAGGCCCGGTGCTGGAGGCGACAGTGGTGGAATTGATGCCCAACGCTACTTGCCGGGTGAAGCTGGAAAACGAGGACATGGTCCTCGCGCATCCGGCGGGAGCGGCGAAGATCAATTTCGTCCGGGTCCGGCCGGGCGACCGGGTGCAAGTGCGGTTGAGTCCGCATGACCGGACCCGGGGAAGAATATTGAGACTGCTGAGGACAACATGAAAGTCAGAGCATCGGTAAAGAAAATGTGCGACAAGTGCAAAGTGATCCACCGCGAGGGCGTGGTGCGGGTGATCTGCACGAATCCAAAACACAAGCAGCGGCAGGGATAAGGGAACAGAACTATGGCGCGTATTGCAGGCGTGGACTTACCAGCGAAGAAGCGGGCTGAAATCGGCCTCACCTACATCTACGGCATCGGCCGCAGCCGGTCGCTGTCGCTGTTGAACCGGGCGGGGGTGGACCCGGAAAAGAAGGTCAGCGATCTCACCGAGGAAGAAGTGAATCGCGTCCGTACCCTGATCGAGAATGAAGGCGCCGTCGAGGGCGACCTGCGCAAGGAACTCTCGATGAACGTGAAGCGGCTGATCGAGATGGGATCCTATCGCGGGTTGCGTCACCGCCGCGGCCTGCCCACGCGCGGCCAGCGGACCCACACCAACGCCCGCACCCGTAAGGGTCCACGGCGCGGCACGGTAGCGAACAAGAAGAAAGCAAGCGCTAAGACCTAAGGTCAGAGGACAGACGAATGGCAAAAGCCCCAGCAAAAGCCGCAGCCAAGGCCGGCAAGAAGAAATCCTTCAAGAAGAAGGAAAAGAAGGTAGTGCCCACGGGCATCGTGCACGTGCAGGCGTCCTTCAACAACACCATCATTACGTTCACGGATCATTCTGGAAACGTGCTGGCGTGGTCCAGCTCGGGTTCGCTGGGATTCCGCGGGTCGCGCAAGGGGACGCCGTTCGCCGCCCAGCAAGCCTCGCTCACGGCGGCCAACCGGGTGAAGGAATATGGACTGCGCAGCGTCGAGGTCCGGGTAAGCGGGCCGGGCGCCGGGCGCGAGTCGGCCGTCCGAGCGCTGGCGACGGCCGGGATTGAAGTCCGGCAGATCAAGGATCGTACGCCGATCCCGCATAACGGCTGCCGTCCGCCAAAGAAGCGTCGCGTTTAAGAATTTTGGCGGCGGGCTGGATGCCGCCGCTTGTGTAGTAAGCAGGACGAAGGCCCTTCGAGTGGCTGTAAACTGCACCTGATCGATGGAAGAGAAGGTCTAAGGAAACTATGGCTCGATATATCGGCCCCGTTTGCAGGCTCTGCCGGCGCGAGGGCATGAAACTATTCTTGAAAGGGGAGCGCTGCCACACCGAGAAGTGCGCCATTGAAAAGCGTAATTTCCCGCCCGGGCAGCATGGCAAGGATCGCAAGCCGAAGATTGTCGGCTACGGTCTCCAGCTCCGCGAAAAACAAAAAGCGCGCCGTTATTACCGGTTGCTGGAAGGCCAGTTCCGGAATCTGTTCAAGAAAGCCGCCGCGCAGAAGGGCATCACGGGCGAGAATCTGTTGAACGCCCTGGAACGCCGCTTCGATAACGTGATCTATCGCATGGGATTCGGCGCCAGCCGCGCCCAGGCCCGCCAGCTTGTCCGCCATGGCCACTTCAACGTCAATGGCCGCAAGGTCAACATCCCGTCGTTTGAAGTACGCGTCAACGACGTGATCGAGACCCGCGAAAAGAGCAAGCAGAACCCCACCATTCTGGCCGCTTGCGACGCCACCGCGCACGCGCCGTCGCCCAACTGGCTGGAAGTGGATCGCGATGCGCTTCGCTGCCGCGTGCTGGCCCATCCCAAACGTGAAGATCTGGTTCAAATTCAGCTCAACGAGCAGTTGATCGTCGAGTTGTATTCCAAGTAGGCATGAGTAAGAGTCCGCGCCACGGCGCGGACAGGAGTCACAGGAACCCACTATGTTCAAAGGTTTTCAGAAGCCGAAAAGATTAGTCGCCAACACCGAAACGCTCACCGAGCGTTAC
The DNA here is from genome assembly GCA_030776455.1 of Acidobacteriota bacterium. Taxonomy (GTDB): domain Bacteria; phylum Acidobacteriota; class Terriglobia; order Bryobacterales; family Bryobacteraceae; genus JALYHQ01. Next base: position 6,400 of record JALYHQ010000008.1, read on the forward strand.
GGAATGTTTACCGCCCAGCCGTTCGAGCGGGGCTTTGGATCCACCATCGGGACCGGCCTGCGCCGTGTGCTGCTGAGCTCCATTGAAGGCGCAGCCATAACCGCCGTTCGTATCGAAGGCGTGGCCCATGAATTCAGCCCCATCCCGGGCGTGGTGGAAGACGCCACCGATATCATCTTGAACCTGAAGCAGGTTCCGTTCAAGATGATCGGCGAAGGCACTCGCACCGCGCGTCTGCGCGTGGATCACGCCGGGCAGGTGCTGTCCGGACAGATCGAAACCGATCCCGACGTCGAGGTGCTGGACCGCAACATGCCCATCGCCATGATCGGCGAGGGGGGCAAGCTCAGCATCGAGATGCGTCTCAAGTCCGGCCGCGGTTACGTGGCGGCGGACCGCAATTACGATGAGGATCTGCCCATCGGGTTCATTCCGATCGACTCGGTTCACTCGCCGGTACGCAAGACCAACTTCACTGTGGAAGCCGCCCGTCTCGGCCAGATGACCGACTACGACAAGCTGACGCTGGAAGTCTGGACCAACGGCGCCATTTCGCCGCAGGATGCCATCGGTCAGGCCTCCAAGCTGCTCAAGGATCACATGAGCATCTTCATCAACTTTGAAGAGCTGCCCGAGACCGCCGAAGAGCCGGCCGAGCGCGCCATGAGCCAGATGAATGAGGTGCTCAACCGCTCCGTGGAAGAACTGGAGCTAAGCGTCCGTTCCTACAATTGCCTGAAGAACGCCAACATCCAGACCATCGGGGATCTGGTTCAGAAGACCGAAGCCGAAATGCTGCGCACCAAGAATTTCGGGCGCAAGTCGCTCAATGAGATCAAGGAGATCCTGGGCAATCTGAACTTGAGCTTCGGCATGAAGTTCGACGCTCAGGGGCGGCTGGTTTCGCCACAGGGCGGATCGTCTCCTTATAGTCCGTCGTCCGGCGCCGATTTCGAAGGCGAGGACTTCAACGAGGTTGCGGAGTAGCCATGCGTCACAAGCGAGCGGGATACAAACTCAAGCGCGACGTGGGGGCCCGCAAGGCCCTGCTGCGCGGGTTGGTCACCAGCATCATCGAGCATGAACGCGTAATTACCACGGTGCCCAAGGCGAAAGCCGTAAAGCCGCTGGTAGAGAAGATGATCACGCTGGCCAAGGACGATACGCTGCACGCGCGCCGTCAGGCGGCCGCTTTTCTAAACACGCCGGCGTCGGTGAAGAAGCTGTTCGACAAGCTGGGCGCCCGCTTCGGCCAGCGCAACGGCGGCTACACGCGCATCGTGCGCCTGGGCTGGCGCAAGGGCGACGGCGCCGAGCAGGCCATGCTCGAGCTGGTCGGCTCCGAGCTGGTGAAACGCGCCGCCGAGCGCGCCAAGCGCCGCGAAGAACGCCTGCAAGCCATCAAGCAGGGCCGCGAGCCCGGCGACGAACCCGACGAGTAGCCTCGCGCCTGATTTGCGGTAATCGTAGAGTAGCGCCATGCCCAGAGCCGCGAGCGTCAGCGACCGGGACGGATC
>JALYHQ010000009.1 GCA_030776455.1 Acidobacteriota bacterium
CCACCACGCCCCACATGCACAAGATGGCGTAACTCGCGAGTACCGGCCAGTGGATACTCAAAAGCACCATGCAAATGGCTACCACCTGGCTGATCATCTTGGTCTTTCCCAGATCACTGGCGCGAATGATATAGCCTTCCGATGCCGCAATGCCGCGCAGTCCGCTGACCGCGAACTCTCGGCCCACGATCACTACCGCCATCCAGGCCGGGATGCGGTGAATCTGCACCAGTGAAATCAGCACGGATGAGATCAGCAGCTTGTCGGCAATGGGATCCAGCAGCGTCCCCACGGTCGTGATCTGGCCCCACTTGCGAGCGAGGTACCCATCCAGCAGATCGGTGAGCGCGGCAATCAGGAAAATTGCCAGCGCAAAGAACTCGTTGGTTACCCAGACGTAACCGTGCCATTCGATCTGGAGCGTCTGCTGGACCAGAACCGCCACCAGCAGCGGCACGAAGAAGATCCGAAGAAGCGTCAGCGTATTCGGCAGGTTCATGTAACGTCCGGAAACCCTGAAGTCAGAATATCACTGGACGATGTATGCAGCCAGGCGCCGCCGGACCGACTCCGGCACTTGCGCCTCCACTTCGCACCAATCGCCGTCATAACGAGTTCCCAGAACCACTCCGCGCTCATGCAGCAAGTTGGTCAAAGCGCCATCGCCTGCGGGCAGCCGGAACACGGCGCGCGAGACCGGGTCCAGATCCAGCATCCGATCCATGGCCGCCAGCAACTCCGCGGCGCCCGCTCCGGTTCTGGCCGACACCGCGACGGCATGCCAGGTTTCCGGCGTGCGGGTCTCGCCCAGCACGCGCTGCGCTACGCTGCCCGCATCGGCTTCCGGCAAGAGGTCCAGCTTGTTGAGCACCAGCAACTGCGGAGTTTCGCCCGCGCTGATCTCGCGCAGGACCTGGAGCACATGCGCAGTTTGATCCGGCGCGTGCGGCGAGCTGGCGTCCACTACGTGCAGTAGCAGGGCCGCTTCCGTCACTTCTTCCAGCGTCGCGCGAAACGCCTTCACCAGCGTAGTGGGCAGATTACGAATGAAGCCCACCGTATCGCTGAGCAGGATCTTGCGGCGCGACGGCAGAACCAGGTGGCGCACGGTGGGATCCAGCGTGGCGAACATGCGCGCATCGGCGGCCACGCCGGCGCCCGTGAGCCGGTTAAACAGCGTCGATTTGCCAGCGTTGGTATAGCCCACCAGCGCCATGGTGGCCAGTGGCACGCCTTGCCGCTGCCGCCGCTGAATGCCGCGGCCCGCCCGTACATTATTCAGATCGCGCTCGATTTTCTGGACGCGCAGCCGGATGCGCCGCCGGTCGGTCTCTAGTTTCGTCTCGCCCGGACCACGCGTGCCGATGCCGCCGCCCAGCCGCGACATCTCGACGCCGTGTCCCGACAGCCGCGGCAGCAAGTAGTTCAGCTGCGCCAGCTCTACTTGCAGCTGGCCTTCTCGCGTACGCGCCCGGTGCGCGAATACATCCAGAATCAACTGGGTGCGGTCCAGCACCTTGCAATCCAGCGCGCGCTCCAGATTACGCTGCTGGGTGGGCGTCAGGTCCGTATCGAACAGCACCATGTGGGCTCGGCTGGCCGCCACCAGAGACTGGATCTCCGCCAGCTTGCCGGATCCCACCAATGTGGCCGCGTCGGGCGCATTGCGCGCCTGCAGCAGCGAGGCTTCCACCTCGGCTCCCGCGCTTTCAGCCAGCGTCTGCAGCTCTTCCAGCGATTCATGCGCGTTGAATGCGGGCTGCTCCGGTCCGGGCATACCCGTCTTTTTAGGACGCGACTTTAGTTCGAGTCCGACCAGGATCGCGCGTTCCCGTCCCGCTTCAGCCAAGCGCCGCTGCTATTCCTCAAGCTCGGCAGGCGATGCCGAGGGGCCTGAATTATGGGGCCCGGGAGGTCCCGCCAAAGGCGCCGGCGTGTGCATCCCCGGCGATCCGTGGAATGGCCGCGAAACCACTACCGTGGATATGGCGTGTTTGAAAATGAGCTGCTCTTGATTGTTGGTTTCGAGTACCACCGAGTACTTATCGAAGCTCTTGATCCGACCAGAGAGCTTCACTCCGCTCATCAAGTAAATAGTAAGGAAGATCTTATCCTTCCTGGCATTATTGAGAAAAGCTTCCTGAATGTTCTGCGCCAGCTTTTCCATATTTTCCTTTTGGCCTGTACCAGGCTCTTCTCGTTGTTCCAGCGGTCCCGCCTCTGGGCGGTACGAAATCATCATAGCGCTGTTTGCCTGGGGACGGAACAAGAATCTAGAAACTCCATCCGGGTTCAGCCGTGTTTATCGGTTGGCTGCGAGTGGGCGCTAGTGCTGCGCGCGCGCTCTTGCAACCAGTGCTTTCAGGTCCGTCATCAAGTCCGGAACATGAAACGGGATCCCGTCCTTGATGGTCCACTCGATGCCTCCGGCTCCTCCCAGACCCGCTGGGTAAAGCACCTTCAAATTCTCCAGGGGATTTCCATTCACTACCAGCAGATCGGCGGCCCAGCCGGCGCGGACCCGGCCCAGATGCTGCTCCTGTCCCAGGATGCGGGCGTTATTCAAGGTGGCGTGCTGGATCGCCTGCAGCGGCTGAAACCCGGCTTCCTGGTGTAATTCCAGTTCCCGGATCAGCCCGAATCCATACATCTGGTAGATGAAACCGGCGTCCTCGCCGCAGCCGATCAAGCCGCCGCGTTTTTCGAATTCGCGCAGCGCGGCCATCCAGATCCGGTAGTTCTCCTTCCAGTACATCTCATCGGTGGACGACCATCCCTCGAAATACGATCCGTGATTGTTCGGGTTGGGCTCGAAGTACTTCGCCAGCACCGGGTGCAGGTAATCGCGAAACCAGGGCTGGTTCTGAGCTCGCTGCAGGTCGCGGCTGGCTTCGTAAATGTCCAGCGTGGGCACCCAGGCCACCTTCGCTTCCACCATGCCGTCGAAAACTTTCATCAGCCGCTCGGGACTAGCCTCGCGCCAGAGCCGTCCGGCCCAGCGGAAGCGGTCGATTTCATTCCAGTAGTTGTAAGACGATGGAAGATTCTGGCGTCCGTTTTCGATCGCCGCGTCCGGAATGCCGTACCAGTGCTCGATGCTGGTGGTGCCGAAGCGGATGTCGTCCCAGGCGTTCGTCTCTTCCACGCCGGTGTGGTGCGCCACGCGCAGGCCGACCTTGTGCGCCTCATCCTCCATAGCCTCCATCACGTCTCGATAGACACCCATCAGCTTGACCCCATCCCCGCCCAGCGCCTTGATCTCGCGGATGCGGGGCCGTGCTTCTTCGCCGTTGCGCGGGGTCGGATCGCGGTTGAAGACCGGATACACGAATAGCCGCGGCGCGGCCACTTGACCTTCGGCGCTGGCGGCCCGCAGTCTGACGGTCTTCCGCGTGTCGCTGCCGACATCGCGCACGGTGGTGATGCCGCAAGCCAGCCAGAGCTTCAGGTTGTATTCCAGCGGCATCGGGACCCCGCCGCGCTCGTCCTGCACGTGGCCGTGAGCGTTGATGAGTCCTGGGACTACGTATTTGCCGGTGGCATCAATGACGGCGTCCCCGCCGCTAGCATGCGCTGAACCCACGTCCCGGATCAGGCCGTTCTCGATGACAATGTCCTTGGGCCCGGACGCGGGCGTCCCGTTGCCCTCAATCACCATCGCGTTACGGATCACCAGGCGCGCCGGACGCCGCCCGCTCGTCACCTGGGCCGAGACACTACACGCAACCAGCAGTCCAATCGCCCACACAAAACGCATCGCGCGCTATCGTACCACGCCGGCCAGCTTGGCCTCTTGCTTGGCCTTATACATTCTGCGGTCGGCCTCCGCCAGCAGCTGCTCGGCATCCTTGCCATCCCGTGGATAGAACGCCTCACCCACGCTGAGGCTCACAATGCGCTCCCCGCAGATTTCCAGTCCGCGCAACTCGGCCATCTCGCGCAGCGCCAGCGCCTTGGCTTGCACGCTGGCTTCCTCCAGGCCGGGCAGAATCAGCACGAACTCGTCACCACCCATGCGCGCCACGTAATCGTACTCACGGCAGCCTTCGCTGAGCCCGTTAGCTACCGACTGCAGCACCTTGTTGCCCTCCAGATGCCCGTGGCGGTCGTTCACCTGCTTGAATCCGTCCAGGTCGCATACCAGCACCGCCACCAGCGTCTCGTTGCGTTTTGACCGCGCCAGCTCCGCATCCAGGTGGAGGAACAAAGAGCGGGCATTGGGGAGGCTGGTAAGAAAATCGGTGATGGCCGAGGATTCCGCCTGCCGGTATTTCAAGGCGTTCTCAATGGAGAGCGATACTTTCGAGCTGAGCGCCAGCAGCACCCGCAGATGATCGCTGTTGAAGGCGTCCTTGGCGGCATGATACAGGGTCAGCACGCCCACCACACCGTTCAAGCCTTCCAGCGGCACCGCCAAAGCGGACCGCAGCGTGCTGAACCGCGAGGGATCGCCTAAATAACCCGGCTCTACCGAGGGATTGCCATTGACGATGGCCTTCCGGTTCGCCGCCACCCATCCCGAGAGGCCTTGGCCTACAGGAATCTCCAGCGATGAGAACAGCCGGAAATCGTCACCGCTTACGTACTCCGGAATCAGTTTGCGGCCGCGCTGGATGTAAATCGCAATGGCGTCGTGCGGGACAATTCGCTTCAGGCGCATCGCCAGCACTGAGAGCGTCTCATTCAGGCTGAGCGAATTGCCCAGATCGCGGGACATTTCGAACAGCATCTGGACTTCCTGCCGCGCGGCTGCGATCTGGTACAGAAAATCGCCCCGCTCGATCGCCGGCGTCGTCGCGCAGGGCTCTCCAGTATTCTCAAATCCCGCGGCCGGAGCGTCGCCTCTTTCGATGTGCAGCTGGGTGGACAAACCGGCTCTCGTCACCTGATTGCCCTTAGCCATAACTTCCAGCTCGCGGTAGCGGCGCGACACTACCTCCACCACCTTGGGATCGAAGCTGGTGCCCGACTGCGCCTTCACCGCTTCCATGGCTTCGTCCAGCGGCAGAGCGCGGCGGTACTGCCGGTCACTGGCGATGGAGTCCAGGCAATCCACCACCGACAAAATACGCGCTCCTATCGGGATCTGCTCGCCTTTCAAACCGTACGGATAGCCGCTGCCGTCCCACTTCTCATGATGCGCGCGCACAATGGGGACCACCGGATACGGGAACTTCACCTGCTCCAGAATCTCGGCGCCCACCACCGGATGGATTTTCATCTTCTCGAACTCTTCCGGCGTCAGCTTGCCGGGTTTGGAGATGATGTGCTCAGGTACGGCCAGTTTGCCGATGTCATGCAGCACGGCCGCGGCGCGCAGCGAGTTCAGCTGCGTTTCGGTCAAGCCCAGCGCCTTGCCTACCTCCACCGCATAGGTCTGGACCCGCTGCAAGTGGTCATGAGTGGTCTGGTCCTTGGCCCCAATGGCCAGCGCCAGCGCCTCGATCGTGCGCAGATGCAGGGACGCCATATCCTCGGCATGCTGGCGCTGTTCGAGGGCGTATCTTTTTTCGTCTTCCAGCTTGTCCAGATACAGCCGATAGGAACGGTAAAACAAGTACACCACCGGAAGGACAAGCAAGGAGAGCTCCCAGCCCATTCGCCGGTTGGCGGCATGCACTAGCCCCGCGATTGCGGCGCCCACCAGATAATACGGAAACGACCAGAAATAGCATTCCTTCCAGGTCCGGCCCAGCGCCTTGTGCTCGGTAAGCGCGATCACTGCCGCCACCGGGAAAGTGTTCAGCAAGAAATACGCGGAGGCCACCACCACCAGAATCAAAGGTCCCCCGATGTCCAGGCTCCGCAACAAGTGGCCGTGATAGAGGCTGGAACTCACGTCGATGGCGATGGCTACGCTGGCGACGTTGAACAGCACCTGCTCCACCTTGGGCTTGCGCCGGGCTTGCCACACGCACTGCAGCAGCGTGGCCGAGCAGCCCATCACCAGCGTCTCCTGAAGGCTCAGTTCCTCGATGCCGATCAGATTGAACAGAAACGCCACCGACAAGGTGCCTGTAACACCCGGCAGGGACACTTTGAGTCCCGACGAGAGCATCGCCACGGCAAGATAGCAGGCGAAGCGGAGGTGGTTCGCCGACTGCCACGCTTCGAAGTCCGTAAACAGCGCGCCCGCTCCCAGAATCAGGATGGACCCGATGAACAGTTTGGCGTTCACGGCCCGGGACGGCGCGAGGCGCGCGACTCCCGCTTCCAGGATTAGACTCTGGTCTAGCGCCGCGCTCTTTGTGCTCGCCGCAGCCATGGGATTAGTTGGTGAGCCCCAGGCTCTGTACCGGCGCCGTGGCAATCGCCGGGGCCGTGTAATAGGCGCCCTTCAAGCCGGGAATCCAGTCAAACAGGGGCAGGCCGGCGATTTTAATTTGGATCCGATCATCCGGACTTCCCGCCGTGCCGAGTCTGGATACCGTAACCTGCGCCGGCGTCAGAAACAGCAGGCCGGGCGGGTTCCCGCTGGGCGCGGTGGCGGAGTTGTAACACACGTAATTTTGGACCGCCGGCGTATTCCAGGCATTGACGGCCGCCCAGCGCACGCCTTCCCGGGCGCGCTCCAGATAGAACTGCTCATACATCAGGGTGCGGCCCAGGTCCACGATAAAGGCAATCAGCGCCAGCAGCGTCACAAAAACGAACGCGCCTTCCACCAGTGCCGAGCCTTTGCGTGGATTTCTTACCACGACGCGCATTTCACTTGTCCCAGGAAGGCCGCCGTTGATCGCGGCTTGTTGGAGAGGTTGAAGGTCTGGAAGAGTCCCGTGAGCGTGTAATTACGAATGGACACGGTTACCGCGCGAGGCATGCCCTGAGCATCGGTGGTTACGCTGACGTCGACGTTCCCGGCAGTGAGGCCGGACAGGACCGGCGTAGAGCCGGCGGCGACATCGCCATACAGAACCATGTTGGTGACCGGCGCAATCAAGGAGCCCTTGGGATCGGCCGTGTCGTAGCTGAGCTGCGAACCCAGTTCGGCGGCATTCGCCACCGCCGTGGCCAGTACGTTGTACTGGTAGGAGGAGTAGCCGAACTGAAAGACGCCGGCCAGTAATGCCCAGAGAACCGTGAAGCCGAATGCAAACTCCACCAGCGAGCTGCCTCGCGAATTTCGCTTCATTGGACTAGCACCACTTTGTGGATCTGCGTCAGCTTCCCGCCCGGCGCGGCAACTCCGTTGATGCTGGCGGGCCCGATGTAGGCCACGCGCATCGGCTCCGAACCGCCGTTGATGGTGGCGGCAGGCCCCAGCAAGAAATTGCCGAATCCGATTACCGCGGCGCTGCCCACCGGCAGCGTCACGATACGCCGTGTGTTGCCGCTGAAGCTCTGCTTATACGCCTGCCAGGTGGTGGAAGTCTGATCCGTGTCTTGCGCGGATCGCTCAGCCAGCGTGCTTGAGAGCAAGGCATGGTTTCCGGCCAGTGCTGCGAGGCTAACGCCCGGAACAATCGGCGCGGATGGGAACTCGGTGTAGACGATGGCGGGTCGAAGTGAATTCGCCGCGCCTTGGCCCAGATCCACGAATCCCTTGAGCGGGTATTCCTGGCCGGAGACAAAGCCGAAGGCGGACGGCTGGGTGGGGTCCGGAGCGTCTACTACAAATGGCTCTAGACCCCCAGCCGGCGACGAAAACGGTAGTTCCGCGGCCACTGCGGTGGAAATGACGGTTTGCACGCTTCCAGCGCCCACGAAGGCTAGAAAATACATCGGCAGATTGACGCTGACGCCTACTTTCAGAAACCGAAACGTGTTGGGTGCAGCCGTGGGCACTGCGCCAAGATTTACCCACGGCCCGGCGAAAGCGCTGGCGTAGGTCGTGGTTATCGCGGCGCTGTCCACCTTCGAGGTCCCGAAATCGTAGCCATTCGGCGGAGAGCCGGGGGGGCCGGTGAGCGCCACGGAGTTTGCCGCTTGGACCCCGCTTGCGGTTCCGTCCAGCCATCGGCATCCGGCCAGCGCGCTGGCATCGGCAAACGCCTGGAGCTCATTCTTGACGATATACATGCGCCCCAGATCCACGGTCATGCCCAGCATGCCGAGCAGCACGCTGAAGCAGAACCCGATTACGATCAGGCTGAACCCGCGCTGCGAGCCATGTGTGCGGACTGGGAGCATTCCTGTCTGTCTATCGGCATTTTGCGGGGCCGCCATTACCGCCCGAAACCCCTGTGGCGCGAGTCACTTCGAGAGGTGCAGAATCTCGGAAGCTATCCGGTCAAAGGCATCCGTGAGATCCGCGGCGGTGGGCGAGTAGATGTAGAAGCCGGTAGGTTTCGTGGAGTCGTAGTTCGAAGCCCGCGCATCGTTGGAAACGCGCTCTAAGAAGTCGTCCGGAACTCCACCGGAATTGCCCAGCCCGATGGAGTAAACGTGCACATTGGGGATGCCCGTCCCGGCCGGAACGGTGTTGCCGGCGCGAATGCGGAAGCCCATGCTGTCCGCCGCGTTGACTGAAGCATTCTGAATGGTTAGCCAATCCACGGTCATAGTGGTGTGGGTCCCATCCGTGTACGTGACGGGCTGATAATTCGTGTTCATCGCGTTCCCGTAGATATCCGCGGCGGGGATGGACTGGACGTCGCTGGCGACGCTGGTGGCGTTGCTGAACCAGCTCGAGGCGTAGGCGCAGCCCGCGGTGTTTCCGGGAGGGCCGATCGCCAAATCGCTGGCCATGGGCTGGGCGGTAGCCACCTGATACATCAGACCGAAGGGCGAATTACCCCCAAACGAGAGTACCGCGGCTTTGGCAGCCTTGCTGGTGCAGGAACTGCCGGCCTTGATCGGGAAGAGACCCGTCATCGCAGTCGGGTAACCATCGGTAAAGAACAAGATGACGTTCAAAGCGTTAGGTTGTTGCAATGTAACCAGTTGACTGTATCCCTGGTACAATCCCTGGGCGCTGTTGGTGCCGCCTGTACAGGTGATAGAATTCAGGATTCCGGTCACTGCCGGACTGGCGGTTCCAAAGTTGGTGGCAGCTGGAAAATCGTTCATCGAACTGGTTGCGAAGGTAACCAGCCCGACATTGTCGCGCCCATTTGAAAAGCGGCCCACAAAGTTCATTGCCGCGGCCTTGAGGGGGTCGCAGGAACCGCTGTTGGCGAGCGACCCCGAGCGGTCCATCACGATCACCACGTTGACGTCGCGGCGTACAGCGGTAGCGCTGGCGTTCACACCGGTTGCATTGGTTCCGAGCCAGCGCATGAAATAGAGTGGCACGCTGACTCCCGCGGTTACAGTCACTGAGCGCTGGTTGGTTACGCTCTCGTCAATGACGATGGCGCTGTCGGGAACCACCGGCGCGGCGATATTAAAGTAGCCGCTGGGGAAATTCACCAGCACGTAGGAACGGGCGGTGCTCCGCGCGCTGGCTTGTTGCGAGGCCCCATCCAGTCCGCGGCTCAGGGCCCGGGCGGCCGCCAGCGAGCCGGCATCCACCGCCATCTGGAGCTTGGTCTTCACCGTGTAGAGTACGCCGGCGTCCACCACCAGCCCTACCAGCGGGATAATGAACACCAAAGCCAGCGCGGTGAAGATCAGGGCAATGCCTCGGTTTCTCGGTTGGTGTGTCATGTGTCTCCCTGAAACTAATAGATGGCCTTGGCATAGATGCCCGTGGATCCGGACGTCCCCAGAAAACCGATGTCCGGCGAAGTCGCATGGACTTCCGTCATCCATACGACGTCACCCTGAGCGAGAGTAAGCCCGGCGGCCGTGAGCTCGGTCCCGATGTTAACCGCCACCGCGCTCGAATTAGTCAGATAATCGGTGGCCGCGATATTGCCGGAGTTGTTTACAATCCCCGCCGCTGGCGTTCCGTAATTGCTGACGCGCAGGCTGGCGTTGCCGACCACGATCCGGCTGACGAATACTTCCTTGTTGATATTGCCGCAATCATTGGGATGGTTCCCGGCATTGCAGTCCGCCTGATATATGTGAATCACCTGGGAGAAGATCACCACCGCGTTTCCGCCGTTGGCCGTCATGCCGGTCCCCGTAGCCAGCGTCACCGCCACATTTTGATTTCCCGCCTGCGAGAAGTCGATTCCCTTGGCGTACATGTGCCCCAGATCGCGGCATATTTGCACTACTTCGATGCTGCGGCCCAGAATGATCCCGCTCCCCACCATTCCGAAGAAGAGGGGCACCAACACGATGGACACCACCGCGAACTCGAGAATCGTACTGCCCTTTTTCCGGTTGTGTCGCATAGTCACCTTGCGGGCGTCGTGCCGTTGGGCGGAGGTTCCACAATATCCGACGATGCCGCCGCGATCGGCAGCGCTGCCGCCGTCCGGCCGTACGGCACCATCCAGGCCCAGGAAAGCCCGGTAACCGAAACTTGCACGATATTGCCCTCCGAGTTACTGTTCACGCCGCTAACCGCCGATAGCGTCTTGGGATTGTAGTAAGTGATCAGCACATTCGATTTCCAAGTGCTGGAGGACAGGAAACCCAGAGCGTTGTTCCGCACCACCGTCTTGATGGAATCGTCTTGCCCCATGCCATTCATCGTCTGGCCCGTCACGGCATACCGAACTCCTTCGCGCACCGCTGCCTGGACGCAGTTCTTCATCAAAAGGGCCATGGCGAAGTCGATGGTCCCAAATACCAACATGAACAGCGGACCCAAGACCAGCGCGGCCTCGAGGATCGTGTTGCCTCGCCGTCCCACTCGACTTGTCTTTCCGAATGTCATTCGCTCGCCTGCCCGATTTCAAGTCTAAAGCTAAGCAGGGCCACTGACCATCGACCAAAGCGCTCGATGCAGCGAGACAACTCCTTTAGAGCTAATAGTGTCGCGCGGTGGTATTTATTGGCCTTGGATGGGGTCAGGAAACTACGCATAGGACTCTAGTACCAATGTCGAGCAAGGTCTTTTACCCAATCCGAATAGTGGCTTCCTTCGATTTCAGATCTCCCCCGTATTCCGCAAAGTACTAGTTAGAGGTATATTTTCGAGCGCACTCCGTTTGAAACACGTCCCCATCATGGCCGACCATCGCAATTCTTCGCAGCCCCCACCGGACACCGCCCGCCTCGGGCGCCGACGAACTCAACGTGGCTCCGCTGCGCTGGAGGGATCGCTGGTCATCCTGCCGCTGATGGCCATCGGCTTCGCATTGCTGGACTTCCCCCTCGGCATTTTCATCCAGAACACCCTCCGGAACGCCGTGCGGGAAGGCGTGCGCTTCGCCATCACGCAACAGACCGGCTCCGGCGGGCAGGACGCCGCCATACGGTCCGTGGTGGAACAAAACTCCATGGGCTTTGTGAATGAGAGCGATATTACCGGAAGCAGTCCCACCACCACCTTTACCATCACCTATTACGACAAGTCCACGCTCACCGCGGTCAGCGGGTCGGGAAGCAACAATCAGGGCAATATCTGCGTGGTTTCGGTAACAATCCAACGAAAGTGGATGGCGCCGCTCTGGAGAAGCACGGGATTGCTCTCTTTCAGTGCTTCCTCATCGGATGTGATGGAAGCGCCGCCGGGCGGGGTCTTGCCAGGGAGATGATGTCATGAGACGGCGCAAACTTGCAGGACAAAGCGGAAGCACCATTGTTGAATTCGCCATTATGGCGCCGTGCCTGGTCTTGATGTTCTTCGGATCGGTGGGCATGGGGCTCATGCTGGGACGCTATGTCCAGGCGGTTCAAGTGTGCCGCGACGTGGCGCATATGTATTCCGATGGCGTGGATTTCTCGCAGGCCAATAACCAGAACATCATCATCCAGCAGCTGGCTCAGGGCGTGGGGATGACCGCTACCGGGGGCAACGGGGTCATCTACTTGTCCAAGGTATCCACCGTTTATCAGGTGGATTGCGATGCCGCCGGTTTCTCGGCCAGCTGCAACAACAAGGGCTTGCCGGTATTTACCCAGAGAATCGCGATCGGACAGCAATCCTTGCGGTCAGGCGATTTCGGAACGCCCAACTCAGCCATTCTAGACGCCCAAGGCAACATTTCCCCCAGCGTCTACATGAAGAATACGGATTCGTCGGTGCGCACGTCCGGCTTTGAAGCGGTGTTGGACGATGCCGTCCAGAGAGCCACGGGAAGCGCGGCCACGCCGCCCGCACAGGCCCAGGGAGACGTGGCCTACGTTGCCGAACTGTTCTTCACTTACCCCGACATCGGATTTCTGGGCTGGTCCACCGCCGGCGGGGCGTACGCCAGATTCATCTTCCGGTAAGAGAGCTGATTAGGAGCATTTGTGAACATTCCTGCGCGCAATCGAGAACGTGGCGTGGCTATTTATGTAGCCGCAGTGATTTTGGTAATGGCTGTGCCGCTGATCGGCCTGGCGGTGGATGGCACCATGTTGTATATCATCAAGTGCCGTCTGCAAGGCGCCGTGGATGGCGCCGCCCTGGCCGCCGCCAAGGCCCTTTCTCGCGGCAATGACGACTCGGCTCAAAAGGACGCCGCCACCACCGCCGCCGCCACTTTCGTCAAACTGAATTACCCCAGCACCTATTTCTTCAGCAATGACGTGGTGGTGAATACCAACACCGACGTCATCATCGACCTGAGCGTCGCTCACCAGAGAACGGTAACCGTGAACGCCCATGTCAACGCCCCGGTCCTGTTCATGCGTTTCCTGAACTTTAGCTCCACCAACGTCAACGCCAGCGCCACCACGGTTCGAAAGGACTCCAACATCGTTCTGGTGTTGGACCGCTCCGGATCCATGACCGCCAGCGGCTCGTGTGGCCCCATGAAGCAGGCCGCCATCAACTTCATCAACAGCTTCGCCGAAACCCGGGATTACATCGGCGTGGTCACCTTTTCGACCAGCGCCTACGCAAATTTCCCTATTTCCACTAACAACTTCAAGTCGCAAACCAGCACCATTATCAACAGCATGGTGTGCGACGGTTCCACCAGCAGCGCCGCCGGGCTCTGGCTGGGGTACGATCAGCTGGTCGGATTGAATCAACCGGCTGCGTTGAACTTTATCGTGTTCTTCACCGACGGTGAACCGACCGGAAGCGCCGTGGACATGCCGTTGACGGCCGGCAGCGGGTGTACGCAAGGAACCTCCCACGGCGCAGGCAACCCGAAAACGCTGCGGGGGTTGTATGCGACGTATACGAACGGATCCGCATTCATCGGTCTGGCCAATCACCTGCCGCTGCTCAAAGCGGACGGCGTGACACAGGATTTTTCGAGCGGCGATAATTACATCGCGTCTAACTCGGCTGGCTGCGCGTTTGCGCCTGGTTGGAACAGCAACTGGCAAAACACTTCCGACTTCCAGGGAATCCCGACTACCGATATTTATGGAAACTCCCTGAACACGAGTTACAAGGCGGTCACGCTCTCATCGGGCTACATTGACATCGGCAATAGCAATAACGGCATTCCCGCGGCGACCAACTCAGCCGACGATGCCGCCCGGCGCATCCGAATCGGAACCGTGGACAATTATCCGAACGCATACAACCGGGGTCTCACCGGCGTAATCATCGACAGCGTCGGCCTCGGCAATGCCCCGGTTCCGCTGCCCGCGGATGGAGTCTTTCTGGAACGGGTTTCCAACGATCCCCGGAGCCCGATTTACGACTCCACCAAGCCAGCCGGTCTGTTTGTGTTCGCCCAGCAATCCACCGATATCGGCGCGGCGTTCGGTGAGATCGCATCCGAGATTCTGCGCATATCCCGATGATGCGGCAGGCGTGTACCAGACACTAGTACTTAGGTTGCTGGGAAATACCTGGTTTTGACACCGAGACAGACTTTTTACTACTAAGGGATAGGACTTATCCTGATTTATCTCACAAGGATCGATCTGTAATATAAGATCAGGGCAGGACATGACTAAAATGACTCTCAATGTGATGCAGTGGCTACTTCGACGGGGTATTTTGAAGGATGCTCAAGGCCAGGACCTGATTGAATACGCGCTGATGGCGGGATTTGTGGCCGTGTCCGCGGGCGCGATCATGCCGGGCGTGGCGACGAAGATCAGCACCATCTTCTCCAAGGTATCGTCGGTAGTCAGCGTCGCCGGTTCCGAGCCGATTTCCAGCTAAGCGCGCCTTAGCGCTAGCCGTTGCCGCGGGATAACACGGTCATGCTTGCTACCGTCACTCCTGGCTCGGCGGCCAGGAACAAGGCGGTGAAGTGGAACGTGCTGCCCTGGCCTACTTCGCTTTCCACCCACAAGTTCCCGCGCATCAACTCTACCAGGCGCGCGCAAATGGTTAAACCCAGACCGGTGCCCCCGTACCTGCGCGTCATGGAGCCATCCGCTTGCGAAAAGGGCTGAAAGATCAACTTGCGCTTCTCGACTGGAATGCCAATGCCCGTGTCCTTTACTGAAAAGTGCAGGGCCACGTCGCGCTGCTTGCGGTATTCCAATGTGACGCGCACAGCAATACCCCCGGTGTGCGTGAACTTCACGGCGTTCCCCAGCAGATTGATCAGAATCTGGCGCAGGCGGCCGGGATCGCCGGTAATCACGCGCGGCACGTCGGAGGCGATCTCATGCGTCACCGCCAGCCCTTTTTGTCCGGCCTGAACGCTGAGGATCTTGGCGGTCTCGGAAACCATCTGCCGGACGTCGAATTCCACTTCTTCGAGCTCCAGGCGGCGGGCCTCGATCTTGGAGAAGTCCAGCACGTCATTGAGCAAGTGCAGCAATGAATCGGCCGAGGTGCGCGCGGTGTCCAGCAGATCGCGCTGCTCCTCGGTCATTTCCGTGTCCAGCGCGAGGTCAGTCATCCCGATGATGCCGTTCATTGGAGTGCGCAACTCATGGCTGATATTCGCGAGAAACGTGCTCTTGGCCTCATTGGCCGCCTCGGCGAGCTTCTTAGCCTCCACCAGCTGGCGCCGGTCATTCAGACCCTTCCAATATTCATGATGCAGGTGCCGGCCCTGGATGAGCAGGAACGCGATGTAGATGGACTTGATGGCCGCCATTGCATAGCCTTCTTTCCCGCCGACATACATGTCGGCCAGGATCAACGGCAGCATCAGCGGCAAGATATGCCAGTTCAGCAGCAGAATCCGCGGAGTGAAGGAAACCAGCGAGCCGGCGCTCATTCCCAGAACACAAAAGGTGAGCAGCAGCGAATTCCAGTTGGCGTACCCATATGTGATGTAGCTGAAGGCCGTGACCAGCCCCCAGGCGCCGGAGACGATGAAGACGCATGCGCCGAAAGCTTTCCTCCAGCGGTCCGCGTTGGCCCCGTAAATCTCATCCTTGCGCAGGATCAGAAACATGCGCGCGATGCTGGCGCCCATGGTGATGAAGGCAAAAACGGAAGCGACCACCGGCTGGTCGCGAAAGTAGGTCCCCGCCACCAGCAAGAACTGCACCATGCCGAGGCTGGCCCACACGCCAGGCAAGGCCCGGCGCGCGAGGTCGGCGTCGGCAGTAACGATGAATTCGCTATCGGGTCGGGGGTCCGCCACTGGCATGTTTATCGGCCAACTCGGTCAGATACTTGAGTTTTGATCTAGAGAATTCCAACTAGGAGGATTAAGTCGTAATGCGGCTGACTCTAAGGTCAACACCTAGTAATTTGACTCACAGTTGGCGCCTGCCTGCAATTCTGTGGCAAGATGGCACTGTCATATGCGTACTTCCCTTTTTTTCGTATTTTCCGCGTTAGCCTGCGCCCAAAGCTCGGTTGATCGTGACCTCGCACGCGCGCTCTTCAAGGAGCTGATCGAGATCAACACCACCGACTCGGTGGGTGACAATACGCGCGCGGCCCAGGCCATGGCCGCGCGGTTGAAGTCGGCAGGCTTCCCCGATTCCGACATCGTGGTACTGGGCCCGACGCCTCGCAAAGGCAACTTGATCGCCCGGATCCACGGCACTGGCGGCGGCAAGCCGATCCTGTTCCTGGCTCACTTGGATGTAGTCGAAGCCCGCCGCGAGGATTGGAGCTTTGACCCGTTCACCTTTCTCGAGCGTGACGGATATTTCTACGGCCGCGGCACGCAAGATATCAAGGACGAAGCCGCACTGTACGTCGCCACTTTTATGCGTCTCCGCCGCGAGGGATTCCGGCCGAGCCGTGATTTGATCCTGGCGCTGACCTCCGATGAAGAGGGCGGCCCGAATAACGGCGTCAAGTGGCTGCTGGAAGCGCATCGCGATTTGATCGACGCCGCCTTTTGCGTCAACGGGGACGCCGGCGGAGTCCAGGTTCAAGGCGGCAAGCGCCTCTTGCTCGGTATCCAAGCGGCCGAGAAGACCTTCTATAGCTTTCGCCTCGAAGTAAAGAATCGCGGCGGGCACAGCTCACTGCCCGAGAAAGACAACGCGATCTACCGGCTGTCCGAGGCGCTGACCCGCTTGAGCCGCTTCACGTTCCCCGTGCACTTGAATCCCGTTACGCAGAGCTTCTTCGAGCGCACCGGCGCGCTGAACAATGGGCCGGACGCCGCCGATTTCCGCGCCGTGGCCAAAGCTCCGCCGGATGCCGCCGCAGCGGCGCGATTGTCCGAGCGGCCAATCTACAACGCGCTCCTGCGGACAACATGTATTCCCACCATGCTCGCGGGTGGCCACGCCGAGAACGCATTGCCTCAGACCGCCACGGTCACCGTCAACTGCCGCCTAGTCCCGGGCGATTTGCCTGACGCCGTTCAGCGCGAGATCGAACGCGTACTGGGCGATCCCGAGGTATCGGTAACTCCCGTGCGACCGTCGGTCCCCAGCCCATTCTCTCTGGTTCCGCGCGAACTGCTGGATCTTGCCGGCCGCGTGGGGTCCGAGGTCTGGCCCGGCCTGCCGGTAGTACCTCTCATGGAAACGGGCGGCACCGACGGCATATATCTCCGTGTCGCCGGCATCCCGACATACGGGATCGCCGCCGCATTCACCGATCTGGACGATATACGCGCACACGGTAAGGATGAGCGCATCGCGGTGCAAGCATTTTACGATGGTCTGAACTTCGACTATCGCCTGATCCGCGCACTCGGCACCGACAGTGGCATAAAATAGCGGACATGCCTCGACTTTTTCCCGCTGTCCTTCTGCTGGCTTCGCTCGCCTCGGCCGCCGACTTCGAATCCCGCGTCACCCACGGCTACGCCGACAGCAACGGCGTCAAGATTCACTACGCCAGCATCGGCAAAGGTCCGCTGGTGGTGATGATCCATGGATTCCCCGACTACTGGTACACGTGGCGCAACCAGATGGAAGCGCTGTCGGACAGCTATCAAGCGGTGGCCATCGACCAGCGCGGCTACAATCTCAGCGACAAACCCAAGGGAGTTGAGAATTACGACGTGAAGCTGCTGGTGGCTGATGTCGCGGCCGTGATCAAGCACCTGGGGCGGGATAAGGCAATTATCGTGGGACACGACTGGGGAGGTCTGGTGGCTTGGCAACTCGCCACGTATTTGCCCGAGATGACCGACAAGCTGATCATTCTGAACCTGCCGCATCCGCGCAATATGGCTCGCGAGCTGGCGCACAATCCGCAGCAGCAGAAGAACAGCCAGTACGCGCGCAATTTTCAGAAGGAAGATGCCGCCGCCAAGCTGACGCCGGAATTTCTGACGTTCTGGGTGACCGACGCGGCGGCCAAGCCGAAGTACATCGAAGCGTTCAAGCGCTCCGACTTCGAGGCGATGTTGAATTACTACAAGCGCAATTATCCGAGGGAGCCTTATCAGGAAGATCCCTCGCCGGTGGTGAAGGTGAAAGCGCCGGTGCTGGAGTTTCACGGTCTGAAGGACACTGCGTTGATGCCCGGCGGATTGAACAACACCTGGGATTACCTGGAGGCGGATTGGACGCTGGTGACCATTCCCAGCGCGGGGCATTTCGTGCAGCAGGACGCGGCGGATCAGGTGTCGAAGACTATGAAGTGGTGGCTGTCGCGCTGAGCGCGTGCAGACGCAGTTCTCCTTTTCCTTCTTGAGGTTTGTATTATTCCGACCGCTCTTGAGGACATGCTTTAGCGTAGAGGGCCGATTGCTAATCGGCCGCAGGATGCTATCTGCCACGCACGGAGGCGAAAGAGAATCGGTCGTCGCTTTTTGCGGACACGCTTATCAGCTGGCGACCGCTTCCTTTGGGCGCGGCTCTGTTTGGCCGGTCCGCAAGATCGGGCAGAGGCCTTGTGCTAACATCACATTGCCTGTAAATTAAAAGCATGGCCCTGGACCTCGCCAACATCCATTCACTAAGCGATTTTCAACGTAACACCAAGGAGTACATCCGGAAGCTGAAGCGTTCAGGCAAGCCGGCTGTTCTCACAGTGAACGGAGAAGCGGAGGTGGTTGTGCAAAGCGCCGAAGCGTACCAAAAGCTCCTGGACGACCGCGAGCTGTTAGACAGCATCCGCGACATCAGCCGCGGACTGGAACAAGCCACGCGCGGAGAGGGCCGACCGATTCGAGAATTCCTTCAAGCTCTAGCCAAAGAGCACGACATCTCACTGAAGTGAAATATCAGGTCATTGTCACTCCCGCCGCACAAGTCGGGATTCGCGAATCCTTCGCGTATATTTACGAACGGTCTCCTTTGAATGCGGCGCGGTGGCTTCAGACTCTCTACCAGGAAATTGACAAGCTGGAAAGATTTCCGGAGCGTTGTGCGTTCGCACGTGAGCGGGAATACCTTGATGAAGAACTCCGGCAACTGGTGTTCAAGTCTGATCGCATCGTATTCGCGGTGGCAAAGACAGAGAGGCGCGTTTATGTTGTCTATGTGCGTCATGCCGGGCGGCGGCCCGTTGGTGAACTTACCGATGAACCTGAAGAATAGAGAGCGCAGGCGTGCATTTTGAAAGTGGTCTGGCCACTCGGGACTGAGCTGTACGGGAAGATCCATCACCGGTGGGAAGGTGAGAGCGCCGGTGCTGGAGTTTCACGGCCTGAAGGACACCGCGTTGATGCCCGGCGGATTGAACAACACCTGGGATTATCTGGAAGCGGATTGGACGCTGGTGACCATTCCCAGCGCCGGGCATTTCGTGCAGCAGGACGCGGCGGATCAGGTGTCGAAGACTATGAAGTGGTGGCTGTCGCGCTAAGCGCGTGCAGACGCAGTTCTCCTTTTCGTTCTTGAGGTTTGTATTATTCCGACCGCTTCCTTTGGTCGCGGCTCCGTATGGCCGGTCCGGGAAGCGGTCGGTTTCCAAATTTAGGAGGCCCCATGCACACCGTATTAGAAAGCCCGGTGGCTGGCCACTCCGCAAGATCGGAGCCGAACACATGTCGCTGACCGTCACCCAGGGTTGCTCGAGTGCTTCCGGGCGAGAGCGGTAACAGGGGGTCCGACAAGCGAGAGCCCCTGCTC
>JALYHQ010000010.1 GCA_030776455.1 Acidobacteriota bacterium
GCGCTGGGCATTCCGGGTGTTGGTAGCCTCCCTGGCTTCCCGGCCGGACTACCGATCCTGGGACCGCTTGGGCCTGCACTTGGCTCCTTTGGGATAAAGATCCCTGGGTTCAATACCAATGGCGGCGGATTCGAGACGGGCGCGAGTTCGATCAATCTGCCCTTCTATGGAAGCGGCAGCACGGTTGGCGGCGGATCGGCTTCCGCTAACAGCGTCTTGTTGGATTTTCCTTTCGCTTCCACGAACAAAGCCGGCGCCTTCAGCTTCTCGAACGGCAGCAGCAGCCTTGCGGCCGGACTGTTCAATGGCAGCGGCGCTGGTAACGCGGCACTCAGCGGAGTCGCTTCCGCCACGGCTCTCTATTCCGGCGTCACATCCGCCATTCACGGCTTCCGTCAGGGCGGCGCGCAGGGAACCCTGAGTGGCATCGGGGCGCTCGCCGGCACGGCGGCCCTGTTTGACCCGGAGCCCTTTTCCAAGGCCATCCTGGGCGGCGTAGCGGCCTTTACGGGGATCATCTCCAGCATCTTCGGAGACCCCAAGGCCGAACGCCAGTCTTCGATCAATCACGAGCTGACAAACAACCGCTACTACGCCCCTCTCCCAAAGAGAATGACCATCGACGAGAGCGGCAATCTGGTGGACTTCAGCTCCACCAATGCCGTGCGGTCCTATCAGGGAAGCTGGGAGACCCGCCAGGACGCGGCCAACCCCATCACCGGCGTTCCGGTCATCGTTAACGTCCATGCTCTTGACGCCAAGAACATCATCGATCACGGCCCGGCGATCGCCGAAGCCGTCCGTGTGGCCGTCAACCGTGGAGCCGCGCGGCCGATGGTGCGCGATCTCCAGCAGCAGATGATGCCCAGGTAAGAAATCGACTTTCCACCGTTCGAAAGTGGCTCGCGCGTAGCACGATTGGTGTCGCCAAAAAACGACCAGCGACCACCACCTGTTGTGGTTTGCGGTTTTCACGTTCGCGTAGCACGCGTAAGCGACTGCAAACAATCAAAATCGTGGTTTGCATATGGCAGGTTATCGGAAGCCAAGCTCACAGCGCCAACTTTCAGCCACTGAGCTGAAGTGTCCAACAAATTTGAAAAGGAGAAATTCTTGAGAATCGAAATAAAGGAACACGAACTGACTCTACTGATGAAGCGCAACGCGGCGCTCTCAGAGTCTCAGGCGAATGCCAACATCGCCATGGTCGCGGTGGATCGCGACAAAACGGCCATCCATGATGTCATCTCCATGCTGGTCGCAAACGCGGGCGGGAAAAACGGGCTCGCGTTCAAATCATTCACCTTCGGAAAAGACGACGGGGGAATGTTCCTGCATCTCCAACCTTCCGATAACCCGTCCACGCCTGATGGCAAAGAGTTGCCGCCCGCCGAGCCCGGAGGCGCAGCGTAATCTCCTGTGAGCGTCTTACTCCAAACCCAGGGCGATAGCGTCCACATCATTGCCGCTGCCAACCAAGGCAACATCGTCGTCGGCGCCAAGGGCGGCGCCAGCGGAGCCCCATCCACCGATACGCCCGGCAACCCGACGATCATCTCTGTCCCGCCGCCCATCGACACTGTTGATGGAGACGGGAAGCCGCTCAAGCAGGTCACGGTCCTGTACACGGCTCCGAGCCCGCTAGGCAGCTTTACGGGCGTCTGGGTATACCTGGATGCCCCGGATACCTCTGGCGTCATACCAAAGGCCGATGGGACCGGAATCGGATCTGTGGCGGACGGGACGACCCCAGCGAATGGGACGTTCGAGCCGCTTTCCATTGGATTCTTTGATTATGACCCGGCGACCAGTTCCGTAGTATTCACGGTTCCGGCGCCGACCGTTGGGCAGTTGGCCAGGGTGTATCTGGCTCCTGGCTCCAAGGGAACGAAAGTTCCCGCGATCCAGCATGGCGTAGCTGGCGAGTCGCCGAACTGGCAGTTCCTGTTGACTCCGCCGGCGGCCTTGTTTGCCGGCCGTGAATATGCGCCCCTGATAAACGATGTCGCGCTGGCTCCTGTCCCTTCTGGATGGGATGCCAACCCGCACGTTGACAAGATGGCCGCCGGAGACCAGTTCTGGGAAGTGGCTGTACAGTGGTCTTGGCCAACGAGCGATCAAAATATCTCGACGCTCGGCGGGATCAATTTTGTTCTGGATGACGGGATCACCCAGAAGTATCTGGGCAACATCGCCTACAGTTCAAATCTGACCCAGTTCACCATCCCGCATCAGGCCGTGAGGGTCGGGACCGTCGCGTACACGCTCTGGTTCATCAGCTACAGCGTAGACCTAAAGAACAATCAACTCGTCGCCGGCGTCACGCCCTTTGTCCGGTTCACCGTCACCCGCAAGACCGGGATACCTGGAATCGAGAACTGCGCGCTGGTGCAGTCGGACGGAGTGAATCCCTTCATCACCGTGACGCCGGTGGCCGGCGCCGACGGCAGTTCGCTGTTGACCGTCACTGGTTACTGGAAGAAGCTGAATCCTGGCGATGCCGGTTATGACCCTGCATTTGGAGGGGCGGAGATCGTCGTCATCAAGCCGGCCGATGTTCCCAGGTCCATCGCCAAGGGAACGCTTTCGCCGATCGCAAACGACATCTCCAACCCGGCCACATCGCAATCCTGCGATTTCTATCTGAGGTCCGTGGACATCAACGGCGTTCCCAACACCATCGTTGACGGCGTCACTCCTAAAGTCACGATCACGGTCGGTGGTGGAAGCCAGCTCGATCTGTCGAAAGTCAAGACTGGCACATTCGCGGCCGGGCAGTTTACGGTTGTGTCTGGTGCGTTCACAGTCACGGCTCTGTCGGCCGCGATCATCAACACCGGCATTCTCCAGGTGGGTGGTGGCGGAAGCAGGGTCTCGCAGTTCAAGATCTTCGATACGCTCGGTTCGTCCATCGGCTGGATTGGCGACGATACGGGCGGTGGCGGCAGCGGATATGTTGGTGCGTGGTTCAAACAGTGCCGTATCGGAGGCTCAAGCCCTGGAACTGCTCAGGTTGTGGCGGATGCAAGCGGCAACGTCACCATCAGCGGGAGCCTGATTGTGGGAGCGGTTGGGAGCGCCAACAGCGTCCCGGCAACTGGCGTCACGGCAGGAACCTTTGGCAGCGGCGTCATCTACGCCGGCACAATCAACTGCTCCCAGTTGAACGCTGGAACAATCAGCGCTGCGATTTCGCTCACATCGCCGACAATTACAGTGACCAGCGGAACCATCACGGTCAACATCGACTCCAGTCACTACATCATGGTCTCGGATTCATCAACCGGATACGTCGGCCAAATGACCAATACCGGCATTTCCGCCTCAGCAACCGGTGGAGCGTTCGCAATCTTGACCAGCCTTGGAGTCAATACGAATGGTCAGTACGCTGTGAATTCTACTCGGGTCGTCGGTGCGCGGCAAACCGGCTGGGCGGTTCCAACCGGCACGATTAACCGCGCAACCTATGACACGGCAACCGTAACGGTCGGCGGATTGGCCCAGATAGTAGCCGCTCTACAGGCAGACCTTCGCAGTCACGGACTGATCGGTGCCTGAGCTTCTAAAATCCCCCTCCAAGAAAGAAAAGGATATGAAAATGAAACACCTGCTACTCGCGCTGATTTTGGCCGCAACCGCCTTCGGACAGTCCGACCAACCGTTGACCGCGACTTCTGACGCCGTGACTGTTTACGCATTCAATAACCATGACCTGGCTCCGATCTTTGCCAACCTGCACATCGGCCAGTTTCAACCCGCTGTGTTCTTTATTCTCACCACGACGGACAATTCGGTTGAGGCATATCGAATCACCGTTTTCTACGATGACGATGACGGCCGGCCTCAAACTCGCAGCATGACAGTGGATCGCACCAGGGCGACTGCGGCTGGAACGTCCGACCCTCCCACGTATGCGAATCTCACCGTGAGCGCCGCACAGCATCTGCGATTTACTGTGATGCCCATGGGGCAGCGCGGAGCCTCCCTCCAGTCCAACTGAGGACTCCGGCGGCCACGAGTCCAAATGACCACACTCCCACGCACTGTAGCGCTCGCAAGCAGCGGGCGCGCGCAGTGTGTCGGCACATCCCATCCGTTGAGTGATATCCTTCCTAGCCAAGGAGACCTCAACAAAATGGGTAGGCGACGATACCAGAAGCCCTCAGTGCTGAAGACCTTTGCCAAGCGGCCACAGTGGTACTACAGGATTGTGGTTGACGTGCTGGTGGATCGGGACAAGACCGAGCGGCGAGAGAAATGGGTGTACCTGGGCTACGTGGATGAAATTGGCAAGCGCGAAGCCGAAAAACTCAGGGATCTGAAGCTGGTGGAGGTGAACAACACTCCCGCGCTGATCCAGTCACAAGTGCGTTTTGCCGACTTGGCCAAGACCTACAAGGAATCGCACGTGCGCGGGCTGAAGCCGTCGACTCAACTGAGCTATACCGCGATCATCGATCATTACATTCTGCCCCACTTCGAACACGCCAGGCTGTTCGAAGTCGATCCCCTCACTACCCAGAAGTGGATCTACTCTATGGAGGACGCCGGCTTAGCACTCAACACCCGGAAGACGAACGCAGGCGTTCTCCGGAGCATCTTCGATTGGGCGTTGGACTTCGGCTATTACAACGGGCGAAATCCTTGCCGCAAGCTGAAATATGGGAATGGCGGCGATGTGTTTGACCGGCGGGCACTCAAAGCTAACGAGGTGTCAGGGCTGCTGGAAAGCCTTCCTGATCCGTTGCGACTCATGGCTGAGCTCTCGTTCTATCTGGGCCTGCGAATCTCCGAGGTATTGGGCCTCACGTGGGGCGCGCTCGATTTGAAAAGCGGATTGCTAGCAGTGAGACAAGGCAAAGCACAAGACGGCAGGCTCGCCACGCCCAAGAGCGTTGCTGGCCGCCGCGGGCTTGAGCTTGGGTTCTTGACGGACCGGTTTCGGCGGCCCGATGGCGTATCGGATGCGGCGCTGGTGTTCCCCGACGTGACGTACGGTCAGGTCAGGGATGAGCTCAGACGACGTGCGAAGGACGCCGGGATCGAGTTCAAAGGTTTCGGATTCCATACCCTCCGCCGAACGTACGCAACTGCGCGGACTGTGACGGCGAGCTTCGATCAGGATCTGAGCAGAGACATGGGCCACTCCAGCGATGCCATGACGCAACGCTACATCCGGGCCGGTTCGCCTGTCGAGCGTTTACAGGAATGGACCGTCCATTCTCGTGAGAATCTCGGGAGCAAGTCTGGCATCGTCAAGAAAACACGGCTAGTAAGATCGGCTTAGTTTCTTTGGTTATAGCAGAGCGGTGCGGGATTTAGTGGCGCGCGGAGCCGAGCGACTTCGGATTGCCCCCTAGGGATCGGTTCCATGCGGTTCTGCCGGCGAAGCAGAGTGGTTAACGGTGGCGAGGGAAACGGCGCGCCAGGATTACCACGCCCATGGCTGCGGCAAGCATTGCGAAGGTGGATGGCTCCGGAACCGTGGAAGCGGGGGCGGTCAGATTGCTGATGGTCAGGGTTGGGTCGGCGAGTACCGTATTCCCGTTCATCAACCCGAACGCGATGCGATGGGTACCCGCGGTGATCGCGATATTCTGCGCCGGTACACTAATCACGCTGGTGCTGAAAATCATCACCAGTGGCGAATTGTCCCCCAGATCGTACTGGGTGCCGTCCAACAGCATGAAGGCGAAACTCGCCTTGGCCGGATCAGCCACGAAAGAATAATTAAAGGACAGGGTTCCGGCTCCGCTGATGAACGTGGTGGTGAGGGCGCCTCCGTCGACAGGAGTGATCCCAGCCTGACTGGACACCGATTGCGGGCTAAGGAACGCGTTCAACGTGGAAAGAGACGCATCATTGGCCGGTATGGTGGTATCGACAGTCACCTGACTTCCCGCTTGGGTAACGGCGCCGCAGGTTTGCCAAACACTGCCGGCGAATGCGCCGGTTCCGAAGCTGCTAATGGGCGTGCCGGAACAACTGGCGCTGGCGATCCCGATCATCCCAGCGGATGCGCCACTCGCACAAATCGCTACTGCAATCGCGAGTCTGGCCACAAGCGTCATTTTCAAAGGTCCCTCCAAGAAAGCAAACTCAGGGTATAGTTTAGCACCCGGCGTGGCTTATTCGGATGTCCTGGCGGCGTCGCTCAAGAGCCGCTTCACGCGATCCAGCTCCTGGCGCAGGTTGCGCTCGCGCACGGCGATGGTGATCACATAGATCAGAAGGATCAGCCAGGCGGCGCTGAAGCCGTAAACCATGTAGTTGAAATTGCGTGCTTCCATCGAAGGCTCCTAAAATGCGTGCGCGGTGCGGCGCAGCGAATCGATCTCGCGGCGCATGGCATCCTGGCGGATGCGGATGAGAATCAGCGCGGCTGAAAAAAGAAAGAATGCGAGCAGGTTCCAGAATATGGGCGCTTCCATGCCAGGCGCCATGCCGCCGCCGTTGCGGATGCTGAGCACCGGGCCGGGATGCTGGTTCGGCCACCACTCGATGGACTTCCAGACGATCACGATGTCGACCGAAGCGAAGATCGACAGGACGGCCGAAAGCCGGGCGCGCTGGGCGGGCTCGTCAATTGCGCGCCGCAAGAGCAGGTAACCGCCGAACAGCAGCCAGCAAACCAGGAAGGACGTCAGCCGCGGGTCCCAGGCCCACCAGATGCCCCAGATGATCCGGCCCCAGATGCTGCCGGTGACCAGCGTGATGGAGGCGAAGGCGAGGGAGACCTCCGAAATAGCGGCGGCGACGGCGTCATAGCGCAGATCCTTCTTGATCAGATATCCGATGCTGGCGAACATGCCGACGTAAAACCCGATCATGGCGGTGAGCGCCGCGGGGACGTGGAAATAGATGATACGGAAGATTACGCCCTGGTTGGCTTCATCGGGGACGACCGTGAACATGGTGCGGAGGTTCCACACGATGAGGGCAGCGGCGGTGAGACAGAAGATGACGATCAGTTTTACACGCATGTGTTTACCCTACTAATACCGTATCTACAAGCGTCAAGGACAGAATAGTAAAGATTACATCAAAAGCGATCAGCAAACGGAACCAGATCAAGTCGCCGGCCGCCGGGGGCTCGCCGGTCATCAAAACGTTGGTAAGCAGAATCGCGCCCATCAGGGCCGGGATCATGATGGGATACACCAGCACCGGCAGCATCAGCTCGCGCAGGCGGAGATTGACGGTCATCGCGCTGAAAAGCGTGCCGATTACGGTGAGGCCCCAGGTGCCCAGCAGCATCACGAGGGAGAGCAGGCCGAGCTGCTGCGTCCAGCGGACGTTGTAGAACAGGCCGAAGACGGGGAGGCAGACGCACTCTACCGCCATCAGAAGGACGAAATTCGCGAGCGCCTTGCCCAGGAAGAGCTGAGCGCCGCTGGTAGGGGACGCGATCAAGGCATCCAGGCAATCATTCACCAGCTCGCGCGCGAAGCTGCGATTCAACACCAGCGCGCCGGCGAATGCGAAGACCAGCCAGAGCAGGCCGCCGGAGATTTCGCGGACCTGATCCGAGCTGGGATCGAAGGCGAAACTGAACAGCAGCAGGATCACGATGGAGAACGACAGCGAGGCGTTGATAGTCTCCTTGCCGCGCCATTCGGAGCGGAGGTCCTTGCCTGCGATAGCGAGCGCCTGGCGGAGAAAGTTCATGGTGTGGCACCAGGAGATTTTTGGGACCGCTCTTGAGGAACGCAATTGGTCATGCTTTGTGGGGCAGGCGGTTTCGCCTGCCAGAGGCCGATTGCTAATCGGCCGCAGGATACTATCCTGCCCCACACGGCGGCACGTTCCTCTCTTGTTATGTACACGCTCATCAGCGGGCCGACCGCTTCCTTTGGTCGCGGCTCAGAATAGAGGCGCGGATAGCGGGGGTGGGGGCGTGGACAGAGGCCTTCAACAAGCTGCTACCCTTCTCCGTAATTGCGATACAGCCATGCGGGATCTTCGAGCATTTGCTGCGTGCGAGGGCCTTCAAACGCGAGGCGTCCGCGGTTGATCAGAGCGACATGGGTAGCGAGCTCCAGGGCCTCGCGCAACTGGTGCGTGGACATCAGGACGGTGCGGCCTTGCGCGAGAGCGTGCTTCAGCAGGCCCTGCAACAGGGCGATGGCGCGATCGTCGAGCGCGGTGAAGGGCTCGTCCAGGATGAACAGAGCGGGATCGTGCAGGAAGGCGCGCGCCACGGCAAGGCGCTGCCGCATGCCGCGCGAGAATTCGCGCACCATGCTGTCACGAACGCGATCGAGGCCTACCCGCTCCAGCCATTCGCCGGCGGTGCGTCCGGGATCGGGCGCGCCGTAGAGCCGCGCGAAGAGCCGCAGATTCTCAAATGCCGAGAGCTCGTCGTAGATGCCGATGCCATGGCCGAGCAAGCCGATGCGCTTGCGCGATTCGCGGGCGTGGGGTTCGCCGCCCAGGATGGTGACGCGGCCGCGCGCAGGCCGGGAGAGTCCGGCGACGATACGCAGCAGCGTGGTCTTCCCCGCCCCATTGCGGCCCAGCAGCGCAAGACAAGCGCCGGGTTCGGCATTGATGGTGATCTCTCGCAGCGCGGGATAGTCGCCGAAGAACTTCCAGACATTTTCAATGGCGACCGCGCTCATTTTTTAGAGAGGGCCGTTGAACCGCGAGATAACGCGAAGGAGCCGACGGCGAGCGCCCCGAGGCACAGCACGAGAATCCAGTACATGGTTGGAACGCGCATGACCTTGCGGACGTAGATATCGGGGTCCACCACTTCGATTCCGGGCGGGCCGGAACCGTCGTCGGCGGGCGCAGCGGCTTCCGGCGATTGCGGCTGCTGCAAAGAGCCGGTGCCTTCCAGTTCTACTTTGAACGTCTGGGCGGTGATGCGATACAGAGTCGCCTTGGTTTGCGGCTCCTGGCCGAGACGCTTGATACTGTCGCCCTTCAGGGTGACGCCATCGGGAACCACGATATCTGCGGGGTCGCCCTTGTGGAGAATTTTTCCGGAGAACACAGCCGGGTTAGCCGCCGGCACCGAATAGTTGACGCTGATGCGAGTTTCGCCGGGACGGATGGGATAGTCCACTTTGTATATGTCCGTCTGCGACGTCTTGGCAGCGGGACGCTTGATGGGCATGCCGCCGGGGCCGGTGATACTGACATCCACATTTCCGGCTGCCTCGGGCGGCAAATAGAATTGCAGGGTGCCGTTCTTGGGATCGTTGAAAGTCTTGTTCGGATCGCCCTGAAAGATGTAGCCTTCGTTGACGCTCAACTGGTTTGGCGCAGGCTGGAGAAGGATGAAGTGCTGTGCGATCTTCGCAGCACCGGGATTGGCGGAGGAATCGAAGACTTCCACTTCGAGGCCGGTGGCCGGGGCGCCGGGCATTAAGACCTTGTTGTAGAGGACGCCCTGGTAGATGGCCTGGACAATGCGCGGTCCATTGCCGGCGGGGACGTTTTCGAAGACGAACTTGCCGGCGGCGTCGGCCTTGGCGCTGGCGATGGTTTGCATGCCGGCCTGGCCGGGCTGCACAACTTGCAGGATCACGCTGGGCTGGGGCTTGCCGCTGGTGCGATTGATGACGGTGCCGTCGATGGGGGCGGAGTGGAGTGCGGCGGCGAGGATGAGGAGAGCGAAGAGTTTCATGACATTGCTTTTCCGCATTCGCCGCAGAATTTCATGGGGCGGGGGAAGCGGGCGGCGCAGTGCGGGCAGGTTTTGTTGTCGGGGCGAGGGGGGGCGGAGGCAGGCGAAACCGCCTGCCCCACAGGCACGGTGGATTCGATTTCGGCGAGGACTTTGGCTAGTTCGCGCTGGAGGCCCAGCTTGGTTTTTTGGTAATCCTCATCGGAGAGTTTTCCTACGCGGTATTCGAACTGGAGATCGCGCAGGTTTTCGTAGATCTGGGCTTTGCGTTCTTCCAGGTGCTGGACAGGAGATACGGGCGGGGCTTCTGGAATATCGCGACCGCGGACCAGAAGCGTAAACACGAGCGTGCCTACCGTGATGAGTACGGCCGAGAGAAGTACCATCTATTCGAGCTTGGCCACTTCTTTTTCAATCTGGTCGTGGTAGCGGTCAAGTACCTCATGATCCATGTCCGGCGCTCCGGCCATGGCCGTCCGTGGACGCAAGCGCTTGAACACCAGCGCAACCACGCCCAGTCCGATGGCAAGCGCGATCATCGGCATCACCCAGGCCAGCAGGCTGAATCCCTCACTGGGCGGTCCGGATAACGCTCGCAATCCGAACGCCTTCACTTCCGCCTTGATGATTTGATCGTCGGACTTGCCAATGGCCAGACCTTTCGCGATGCGCGTGCGCGCGGGAAAGGAGTGTTCGCAGCGCAGCATGGGGCAGGTGCCGACGGTGTTATTGCAGATGCCGCACAGGCAAGCCAGCTTATCGCCAACGCGCCGGACTTCCGGAGTCATCACTTCGGTGCCGGTCTGAGCGAGGCCCACCGCGGCCATGGCCAGCAGCAGAATACTAGTTTTCAATCGGGACCTTCTTCTTTGCGATGCCCACGATCTCCGTGCGCGCGTAGGACAACCGTACCTTAGGCGGCACCAGGCAAACCAGCGTTCCGAATAAGAGCACCCAGTAGCCGATCCAGATCCACGAAACCAGCGGGAAGACGTAGGCTTGCACCACTCCGCCGCGGCCGTCGTCCGAGAGGCCGGCGAAGTTCACGTACAGATCCTCATTGAGCCGGCGGCGAATGGAAACGATGGAAGCCGGCTGTTTGCTGGCTTTGTAGGCGCGCTGTTCCGGCTCCATTTGCTGGATGGCGCGACCGCCGCTGGTGACATCCACGATGGCGCGGCGCCAGGCATAATTCTCGTTGTCGCCTTCCAGCATGTCGGAAATTTTCAGATCGTACTTTCCGATACGCATGGAGCCCCCCGCGGGGATCACTCCGGTTTCGCTCTGGTTGAAAGCCGATCCGGTGAAGCCAATGAACATGAAGACGATACCCATGTGCACCAGGTATCCGCCATAGCGCCGCGTGTTGCGATGCGTGAGCTCCACCATGGAGGGCAGCAAGCCCATTTCGTTCTTAGCGCGAATGGCGCTGGCGCCTTTCCAGAACTCCAGCAGAATAGTTGTGGCCACGAACATACACAATCCGAACGAGAGCAGCGCGTAAGGATGCTCCCACACGCGAAAGGCGCACAACACACCGATCAGTCCCACGCCGGCCAGGGTGGGCCACATGAAAGATCGCTTCAGGCTTTCAAACGAACTGCGACGCCACGCGATGAGCGGGCCAACGCCGGTTAGGAACAACAAAAACAGGCCGATGGGAATATTCACGCGATTGAAGAACGGCGCATCCACGCTAATTTTCTCCCCGGTGACGGCTTCGGAAATCACCGGAAACAGCGTGCCCCATAGCACGGCGAAGCAGCTGGCCAGCAGGATCAAATTGTTGAACAAGAAGCTGGATTCGCGTGAGATGACGCTTTCGAGTTTCGCCTCGCTCTTGAGGTAGTCCATGCGCGAGAGAATCAGCACGATAGTGGATCCGATGCCGACCACCAGGAACGTTACGAAATACTTGCCGATGGGCGATTGCGCGAATGCATGCACGGAAGCCACCAGGCCCGCCCGGGTGAGCGTGGTGCCGAAGATACAAAGGAAGAACGTCGCGGAGATGAGCACGATGTTCCAGATCTTCATCATGCCCTTCTTCTCCTGCATCATCACCGAGTGCAGATACGCGGTAGCGGTGATCCAAGGCAGCAGCGAGGCATTTTCCACCGGATCCCAGCCCCAATAGCCGCCCCATCCGAGCACTGCGTACGCCCATCCGGCGCCCAGCAAAATGCCGGTGCTTTGGAATAGCCACGTCACGATGGTCCAGCGGCGAGTGGTGTGGATCCAGGCTTCGCCCGGCTGCCGGGTGATGAGGGAGGCGATGGCGAACGCGAACGGCACGGTGAATCCGACATAGCCCAGATACAGCATGGGCGGATGGATCACCATGGTCCAGTACTGCAGCAGCGGGTTCAGGCCTTGTCCCACGGTCTCCACCACATTGCCGCGGCCGGCCACGGTAACGCGGAACGGGCTGAGCATGAAGGTGATCAAGTACAAGAAGAAGCTGAGCGTGGCGCACATGATGCCGACAACCCAGGGCATCATGTCGCGGAACTTGTGGCGGTTTCTGAACACTACGACGGCCGCATAGGTAGCGAGTATCCACGACCACAACAACAGCGAACCTTCCTGGCCGCCCCACCAAGCCGTGAACTTGTAGATCTTCGACATGCCGTCATCGGTGTGCGCGGCCACATAGCGGATGGTGTACATCCCGTTCAACAGCGCATAGATGAGGATGCCGGCCGCTACGGTGACCAGAAACCAGGCCGAATAGACGGCGCGCTCGCCGCTGACGGTCAAGAAGACGTTCCGGCGCAGCCTGCCGACGACCGAGGCCAGCGTCGCGTAGACCGCGAGGCAGAACGCCAGAAGAATCGCGAGGGCTCCTACGTTTTCCATGTGTGGTTCTCGATTCTACATGCTCGCGCGGCTAGCAGGCTTGGCCACCGGTTTGGCTTCGTATTTGGAAGCGCATTTAGCCTGGATCTTGCTCGCCTGGAACTTGCCATTCTCACCCAGCTTGCCGTCCGCCAGCGCTTCGGCGCCGTCCTTGAAGGTATCAGGCAAGGGTTCGCTGCCGCTGTAAACCACGGTCAGCTTCATAGCGTCCTGCTGCAGGACGAAGGTGACTTCCTTACCCGTACGTGCAATGGTGCCCTTTTCCACCAATCCGCCCACGCGCAGACGCTTGCCCTTGGCCTGATCGCCCATCTGGTTGAGTTCGGAGATGGTCTTGTAATAGGTCTTGCTGTCGCTGATGCCGCCCATGGCAAGCCACACCAGCACGCCCACGATCACAACCACCAGCACCGCAAACTTCGCGTAAGTCTTCATGGAATTGGCTCCTTGAACATCCCAGTATAGCGCCCTGGAATGGTAGGTTTGTTGAAGTGAAGTGGACAATCGGGGCGAGCTGTCTTATCGCGTGCGCCTGGGGACAAGAGCAGCCGCCGGCATCCGAGCGCTGGAACCTGTATTATCAGGCCACATCCATCGGGCAGTACCACGGGACCTTTCACTCGCCCTACTCCGGCCGGTTCAGCCTGCAGAATTACATGGAGCGCGACGTTTCGCTCACCACCACGCTGTTTCTTGGACTTCGGCTGTCGCCGAATACGGCGCTCTACTTCGATCCTGAAATCGCGGGCGGGCGGGGGTTCAGCGGCGTCTCCGGGCTTGCAAATTCCTCAAACGGCGAGCTGCCTCGAGTGGCTTCCGCCACGCCCAAGCCCTACCTGGCGCGTCTCTACATTTCGCATGACTTCGGATTCGGCGGCGAGAAAGAGTCCGTCGAGAGCGAAGAGAACCAGCTGGCGGGCCAGCGACCGATGAACCGCTACACCATCACGGCCGGGCGCTTCACTTTGACGGACTTCTTCGATAACAATCGCTACTCGCATGATCCGCGAACGCAGTTCATGGGCTGGGCAGTGATGTACAACGGCGCCTGGGACTATCCCGCGGACGTACGCGGCTACACCTGGGGTTGGGTGCATGAGCTGCACTTGCGCAACTGGTCTTTCCGCTATGCGAGCGCCGCCATGCCGCGCGTCGCCAACGGACTGAGGTTTGACCGCAGATTATTTCGCAATCGCGGGGATGTGTTCGAGGGCGAGTACCGCTACACCGTGAGCAAGCACCCGGGCGCTGTCCGCGTGCTCCACTACTTGAACCATGCCAATGCCGGCAACTATGCGGAATCAATCCGGCAGGCGGACCGGAACGGCGGCGCTCCGGTGATTACGGACACGCGGCGCAACGGTACGCTCAAGTATGGGTTCGGCCTCAATGTCGAGCAGGAGCTGGCCAAGGACATCGGCGTATTCGGCCGGCTCGGCTGGAACGACGGGAAGACCGAGAGTTTCGCGTTCACCGCCATCGATCGTCTGGCTACCGCCGGCGTTTCGATCACCGGGCCCCGGTGGCGGCGGCAGTTCGACACCGTCGCCTCCGAATTCACACGCAGCGGGATCTCGAGTATCCATCGGACCTATCTCGAGCGCGGCGGCTATGACTTTCTGATCGGGGACGGGCGATTGCGGTATGGACCGGAATACATCTGGGAGTCTTATTACAATGCGCGGCTCTTCCCGGGATTCTTCGCGAGCTTCGATCTGCAGCATGTTTCCAATCCGGCATATAACCGGGATCGGGGGCCAGTGTGGATTTCGTCGGTGCGTCTGCACCTGGAGGTGGGGAAGAATACCTTCGCGCATTGAAACAGCGCCACGGTATGATTGCGAGTAACCGAGAATGATGGACCCACTCATATTTGTCGCGCGGCTCGCCACCGCCATCGGCGTCGGGACGATGCTGGGAGTTGAGCGGATGTGGCAGCACCGCGCGGCCGGAGCGCGCACCAACGCGCTGGTGTCCGGGGCATCGGCCGCATTTATCCTGTCGTCCATGCTGGCGGGAAATGACCTGACCGGACCGGCGCGAATCGCCGGCCAGATAGTTACCGGCATCGGCTTTCTAGGCGCCGGGGTGATTTTCAAAGAGGGCATGAACGTTCGCGGCCTGAATACCGCGGCCACTATCTGGTGCTCGGCCGCGGCTGGAACGCTGGCCGGCATGGGCTACCTGCTGCACTCGGCGATCTTCGCCGGGCTCGTGATCTTGACTAACATCACGCTGCGGCCCTTGGCGGATCGAATGGCGCTGAGGGATCCACGCTATGTCCAGTATTGCCTGCGGGTCACTTGCCGGAGCGACGAAGAGGCGCCCATGCGCGCGCTGGTGGTGAGCACGGTGGGCAGTTCGACCGCGCAGCTCCAGGCCGTGCATAGTGAGGAAATTCCGGGGGTGCAAAGCGTGCAGATCATCGCCGATGTACGCGTGGCTGGACGCGATGACGCGATGCTCGAGCGCATGGTGAGCAGGCTTTCTCTGGAGGCGAGCGTGAGCGCCGTTAGCTGGACGGCGGAATCGGCCCACGCGCCGGAATAGGACGGACTCTATTTCCCGACCAAGCCGGCTGCGGGCCGGGGGGCCCGCCCCACAGTTTCGGTGGCGCGCATTACGCGGAGGAGGTTGCCGCCGTAGATTTTGCGGATGTCGCCGGCGCTGTATCCGCGTTCGAGCAGGGCGCGGGTCAGGTTAGGCCACTTGGAAACATCGTCCAGGCCCTCAGGCACGCAGCCGACGCCGTCGAAATCGCTGCCCAATCCCACCGCGTCAACGCCGGCGATCTTCACTACGTGATCGATATGCGCCACCACATCTTCCAGCGTCGCCCGCACCATGCCGCGTCCCATGTCGGCGAATAGCTTCTTGCGCGCTTCGGCCCGGCCGGCGGGGTCGTCCTTGTATTTCTCCGCCAGCTCGGTCATGGCGGCCATGATCTGAGGACGGCGCTTCTCGCTCTCGTCGGCGGCTTTCTGCGAAAGGAAGTCGCAACCGAAATTGATTTGCATCACTCCGCCTTTCTTGGCCAGGGCGACGATCATCTCATCCGTCATGTTGCGCGGGATGTTCGCGAGGGCGCGGCAGGACGAGTGCGAAGCGAAAACCGGCGCCTTGCTGACCTCCAGCGCGTCCCAAAAGGTCTTGTCGGAGACGTGCGAGATGTCCACCAGCATGCCGAGCCGGTTCATTTCCGCCACTACTTGCTTGCCGAAATCGGTAAGGCCGTTGTGCGGCGGCTTGGGATCGCCGGATGAATCCGCCCAGTTGTTGCTGTTGGAGTGCGTGAGCGTCATGTAGCGGACGCCCAGAGCGTAATAATCGCGCAGCAAACGCAGGCTGTCTTCAATCGCGTGTCCGCCCTCGATGCCCAGCAGCGCCGCGATCTTGCCTTGGCGATGCGCGCGCTCGATGTCCGCCGCGGTGGTGGCGAACAGAAAATCGTTGGGATAGCGCTCGATGATGTCGTGCCGCACGGTGTCGATCATCTGCAGCGTCCGATTCGCGGCATGGTTGCCCTGCACATAATTGGCGGCCACAAAGACGGCGAAGAATTCGGCGCCCTGGCCGCCTTCACGCATGCGGGGCAGGTCGGTGTGCCCGTCGGTGCGGCGCTTCCCGATGTCGAGGCCGTCGACGGTGGCGCTGGTGACGTCGTTATGGGTGTCGATGAGGATGGCGGATTTATGGACGCGCTGGACTTCGGCGTCGGTGACAGTGCGCTTCGTGTCGGCAGGGAATAGCAAGGTGGCTGTAGTCAGGGCAAGAACGCATCGAGAGTAGGAGGGCATTGAGTACATAGTATATCGAGGGCTCACAGCGGCGGAGTGCCGGCCGATAAGATTTGCGAGTGACCTACATCTCGACGCCTGCACCAAACGGAAAACCGCTGGATGTTGATATTGCGCAACCCGGAGTGTTGCTGGTTTTTGTGGTGGGATTTCTGATTTACGCTATTGTGCGGCGTAAGATTCCTTCGGTGTAAGAAGACAAAAGGCAGGCCGGGAGGCCTGCCCTACGTGGTCGGTACGAATCTTGAGAGGTCTTTGTCTTTTCGGACGCGGTCGATTGCGAAGGCCTGGTTGTGCATTACCAGCCAGACGCCCGGCGGAAGGAGGCGCGCGGCGATTAGGCTCTCTGTGAGATTTTGAAGGCCGTCGCTGCCCTCGAAACCGAGCGGCGTCATTGCGCCGGTGAACACGATGGGGTATTCCAGGGCGGTCAGGCTGCGCTGCAGCAAGAGGCCGGTTTCCACCATGGTGTCGGTGCCGTGTGTGATCACGACCGGGGCGGGCTCTTTCAGTTTCTCTCGGACCGTTTCCAGGACCTGCAGGCGGTCTTGATCGGTCATCTCCAGGCTGTCCTTATTCATCAAGTGGGTGGTATCCAACTGGAGATCGGGCAGCCGCAGCTGTCGAAAGTAGCGGTCGATCTTGCTGTCCAGGTTCTCGACCGATCCCGAGCGCTCGGAATAGACCTTCTCGATGGTGCCGCCCGTCGCGATCAGGTACAGGCGCTGCATCAATGCTTTTCCAGTCTCCGCAAGGTCTCCAGCAACACGTTCCCCACCACCTGCAGGCTGTTCGCGCTGAGCTTGTCCATGGTGTCCTTGTCGGTATGCCAGTACGCATTGTCCGGGCCGTAGTCGAAATCGATCAGGTCCAGCGCGTTCACACCGTAGCGCAGGAACGGCATGTGGTCGTCTTCGGTGGCGAAGCCGGAGTTCAGGAAGTACTTGCCGTAGCCGAGATCCGCGGCTGCCTTCCACACCAGCTCCCTGAGGGCCGCAGACGAATTGCCTTCCTGGAGAATGCCCAGGTCCTTATCGCCGATCATGTCCACGTTGATCAGCGCCTTGATCTTGGAAAGCATCTTGGCGCCAGCCCACTGGTCGGCGAGATGGCGGCTGCCGTAAATACCGTCGGTGCTGGACCACGGTCCGAAGGCCTCCTCGCCATCGAACCACACGACATAAACATCGTCGGTATGCGGCGCGCGATTCACCGCGCGGGCCAGCTCGAGTAGCAGGCCGGCAGACGCGCCGCCATCGTTCGCGCCGACGAAATTTCGCCCCGGCATGGACTTGGTGTCGAAGTGTCCCGTGAATACCACCGACCGGCCCGTGCTGCCGGGAAACTTCGCGATGATGTTCTTCACTGGAACCGGACCCACCGGCGTGGACGCCGTGAAAGCATCCAAAGACACCGTGCAGCGCAGCGTTTTCAATTGCCCCTGGATATACTCCTGCAACTTGAGATTCGCGGCCGAGCCCGGCGGGCGCGGTCCGAAGGCAACCGCCTTGCGCGTGTATTCGAGGGCGGCGGTCCCGCTGAAGTCAGCGGCACAGGCGCAGGCGGCGGATGCCCACAATATCAGGAGCGCTTGGTAGCGACGCATATATACCCCAGTGTAAAGTTCCGCTGGCGGTCCAGGGAATCGAACAGCGGAAGAATCAGCGCGGGCGGAACCAGGAACACCGCGGCCGGGATCATCAGCAAGCCGGGAAAGAACTGCAATCCGTTGAGCAGCCGTCGAGCCAGCAGACGGAAATAGCCACCCGCTGGCTGGATGTCCCAGTCGCCGAATCCGGCCTGGCCCAGCAGATACTCGACGCCGTGGCGCGTGTAGCGAAAATAATCGTGCGGCGCCTGATGCACTTCCCACTCATGCGGAACCACCAGCAGCAGGCGCCCGCCGGGCACTAGCGTGCGCGCCATTTCGGACAGCGCGCGGGCGGGCTCGCGGACATGCTCGAGAGTAACGATGTTCAACGCGGCGTTGAAGCTCGAATCGGGGAACGGCAGCGACGCAAGATCGGCCACCGCGTTGAGTTTCCCGAAATTCCAGGCGCTGTCGCCAACGCACAGATCCACTGAGACGTAGCGCTGCCGCGAAAATGCTGAAGCGTACTGGCACTCGCCCGCACCCGCATCCAGAACGCGCGCAGACGGCGGCAGTTCGGAAGCGAACCGCGCGACGGCATCGTCAATCGCGGCTTCAAAGTGCAGCACGTAGCGCCGCAGAAAACGGGGCAAGCGCCGCTGGATCGCGGGATGGGTCAATCCTTCTTGCCCGCTTCCAGCATGATGGTGGACCCGGCGCCGCAAGCCGCCTCAAACATGGTGAATGGAATGGAACCAACCAGAATTCCGAAGTAGACCAGATCCTTGAACAGGCGCAGGCCAGGCGATTCCTTAATCCCTCGCACACGCCGCGCCATGGGGTCCAACCCCGGCGCGACACTGGTGGCGAAGCCCGCGGGGTTATCGCGAAGCGAGAAATGCTTGCTTCGCAGGACGCGAAATCCGCAGTAGTCGAGCAGACTCTCGATATCGCGCTGGCGATAATTCACCAGGTGACGCGGGACGTCCACGCCGTTCCAGTATTCACCGAACAACACGAACTGCCAGCAGGAAGCATTGGGCACCTGGATAATCAGGCGGCCATTGGGCTGCAGCAGATCGCGCGCGGTGCGTAAATATCCCACGGCGTCGTCCAGGTGTTCCAGAACGTGAAACATGGTAACCGCCGCGCAGGATCCACGCAGCACCGGGGAACGCGCCAGATCGCCGCATACCACGGCGACGCCGTTGTGTTTCCAGGCCACGCGCGCGGCGTCACTGGACGCTTCGAGGCCCAGCACGGAGAATCCACGCTCGCGCAGCAGGTTCAGGAACAACCCGCCGCCGCAGCCCACGTCGAGAACGATGCCATCGGCGCCGGATTCACGCAGGGCGCGCGACACGAAATTTACATGGTCGCGCAGGACGAACCGGCGCCAGCTCTCTTCCAGGCGCGCAGCCATGGAGGCCTCGGGGGAATACCAGTAATTCGCCGGATAATACTGCTTCAGCTCTTCGGCGGTGGGGCGAGGCTCCAGACGGATCAGGTGACAAGCCTTGCATTCGACGACGAAGAAATTCTTGTCGGTGGTACGGTACAGCCGGTCTCCGGCGCGGAACAGCGTCCGCACGCCGGGATTGCCACAACCCGGACACGGGGTGTTTAGTTGGACTGCTCGCTTAGCTGGCGAAGCGGAATCCGGTACCGCAGCAGCAGTTGCTTGACCTGGGCTGGAGTCAGCTTGCGGATCGCTCGCACGGAGCGGCGCTTGCGCAGCGTCCGGGGCAGCGCCTTGAGGGCCTGCCAGTCTCCCCGAAGCAACGCCATTACCATTCGCAGCTTGCCCGCTATTCCCGGATACTGGCGCGACTCGCCCTTGTTGCGCGCCGCCGCCCACAGTCCCGCCGCCAGCCGGATTCCGTAATACAGGCCGTTCAGCCACAGCAGACTCCACGGGAACAGCTTGGCCGCCAGCAGGACGCGGTTGCGCTCAATGAGTTCCAGACGCTGGCCGGATCGCAAGCCCAAGGTTGCAGCGCGATGATGCCGGACCACGGCACTGGGCATGTATATACATGTCCAGCCGGCAATCCGGGCGCGCAGCCCCAGTTCGGCGTCATCGGCGTATGCGAAGAAGTCTTCGTCAAAGCCTCCAATCTCATTCAGCATGGCGCGGCGATACATCGCCGCGCATCCATCGGGCCATAGTACCTCTTCGACACGATCATACTGCCCCGAGTCTAGCTCTCCCGTGCCGCGGCCGCGATTCTGGCCGTCCGGGTAAATCAGATGCCCGGCCTTATCGATCCGGCGCGGATCGTCGAATACCAGAATCTTCGACGCCGCCATACCCACTTCGGGTAGCGGCTCGAAAGCGCTCCGCAGCGAGGCTAACCATTCGGGCGCCGCCTCG
The DNA here is from genome assembly GCA_030776455.1 of Acidobacteriota bacterium. Lineage (GTDB taxonomy): Bacteria > Acidobacteriota > Terriglobia > Bryobacterales > Bryobacteraceae > JALYHQ01. The sequence continues at coordinate 20,256 of JALYHQ010000010.1, forward strand.
GCGTCATTGTTCAATAGTGCGACGTACTCGCTATCGGTCGCCGCAAAACCTTGGTTATTCGCCGCGCAAAAGCCCCGGTTATCCGGATTGCGAATCAACTGCAGCCGGAACGCGGGAATGTTTGAAAACTCTCCCAAAACCATCTCCGGCGATCCATCTCCGGAGCCGTTGTCCACTACAACCACGTCAAACGGGTGGTCGATACGCTGGCGTGCAAGTGATTGCAAGCACGCCCGCAAGAGATCCCGGCGGTTCCAGTTCACCACCACAACCGCGACGGTTCCCACTCAGAGTTGCACCACCGACTGTAGTATTATAATCCCTAGCACAAGGTCCTGGACCCGGTTATGAATTCCTTAGGTGAGACTCTCCGGCAAGCGCGTGAAGACCAAGGTCTCACTTTGGATGAAGTAGCCACACGTACCAGGATCAATCCAAAGTACTTGGCAGCTATCGAAGCGGACAGCCGCGAACTGTTGCCGGGCATGTTCTTTTATCGCAGTTTTATTCATCAGTATGCCGGGCTACTGTCGTTGGACATTGCGCCGCTGGATGCCGAGATGGACCGTATCCTGAGCGCAGAGAAGCCGCTGCCGCTGCCCGGCGAAGTGGATGCCGATTCGGCGACGCGGGCGACGGCGCTGGCAGCCCTCGGCCGCGATCGCAGGCCGATGCTGCTGTGGGTAGGGGTGCTCTTTTTTGTTCTGCTGGGCAGCTCGGGGTTCTACACGTGGTGGCACAAGTCGCGCAATCTGGATATTGCGGGACCATCAAACGTGGAACACGCCACGGTTTCGGCCGCGACTGCAAGAAAGACTCCGCCCGCAGCCGCACAGGCGCCGATAGCCAAAGCGGTTGCCCCTCCAGCAGCGCCAATTCTCGCGGATCGTGTGCAGCTTGATATCACAGTGACCGAGCAGACCTGGTTGTCGCTCTCTTCAGACGGAAAGCGGATTTTCAGCGGAGTGCTGCTGCCGAATGAAACCAAGAGTCTGGAAGGCCGCGATTCCGCAACTTTAAGAGTAGGAAACGCCGCCGGTCTCGAAGTGCGCTTGAACGGGAAATCCATTGGGCCCATCGGACGGCGCGGCCAAGTGCGCGTGGTCACGTTCACGCGCGACAGCTTCCAGATTGCCAACGTCGCCGGCGATTAAGCGCCGCACCACTTTTCGACAATTCCGCACACGGCCGTAATATAGGCTTGAAGGTCGCCCGGTTTCTGGACATACTCCTTCGCCCCCAGGGCAAGCGCCCGATCTATATCGCGCTGCATGCTGGAAGAGCAGAAAACCACCACATTCGCCGCTTTGACCGCGCACCGCTCCAGCAGGGTTAGACCGTCGATTCTGGGAATGTTAAGGTCCAGCAGGACCAGACTCGGCTTGAAATCGACGCTTTTCAGCAGTTCCAGTGCCCGTTCGCCGTCTTCGGCGATGGTTACATTCACCGGCAAGGGGCTGGAACGCAAGGATTCACGCACAAGACCGGCGTCCGCCGGATTGTCTTCGATTAGTAGCAGTTCGATGGGAATGGCCACGGTCTCACCTCAAAGGGCGATTCGGATGGACGCGACGTTTCACAGTTTAGAAAAAACATCCGTAGCCGTCAAGGGAATACCTCTGCGCAAATTTTGGTGAAACACTTTGTCACGGACAGCGCCTATGTAGGATGCGGGCACCCGTCTACGTAGAGGGTCTGTGGCCACGGTAAAGCCGGTTGACGTCTTGCTGGTGGAAGACAGCCCCGGTGACGTCACCTTGGTACGCCTCGCCTTCTCCCAGTTCGAAGCACCCGTAAATCTAAGGATTTCAACAGATGGGAAGGATGCCCTGCGCATTCTGGGCGAGGACGCTTACCTTCCGGCTCTGGTAATACTAGATCTCAATCTGCCGAAACTGAGCGGGCATGAGGTGCTGACGGCTTACCAACGCTCTCCCCGGGCTCCGGTAGTGATTTTCAGCTCGTCTTCCCACCGGGGCGATATCGAGCGAGCGCGGGCCTTGGGCGCGCAAGATTACATTCAGAAGCCGACTGACCTCCAGCCGTTCATCGACGCCGTTCTGGGAATCGCGTGCCGGTGGATTAAGCCGGCCGCGTGAGACCGCTCGCCCGCCGGCTCCTGATCGGGGGGCTCGCCGTGGCGGTGATCGCTGGTATTTCGATGGTTGTGGTGGTCCGGAATTGGCCGTTCACCCAAGCCGCTCTCACCAAGGTTCTGGAAGATCGCTTTGCCCGGAAAGTGGAGATTCACGGTTTTCGCAGCACGTACTTTCCGCCCGGATGCGAAGCCGATCAGGTAGAGTTCCTGCATCGATTCCACAAGGACCGCCCGCCGCTGATTACGGTCCGGAGGTTGATCATTAAGGCCAGCTACGCCGGGCTGTTCAGCCCTCACAAGCGCATCGCCGAGGTTCAAGTGATCGGGCTGCACGTCCTGGTGCCGCCGAAGAGTACGGCTGGGGGAGCGCACAGTATCATGCCGCTTACCGACCTCAGCTCGAATCCGCTGGTGGCGATCAGCATGGTCAAAGCGGATGGCGCGGTACTCGAATTTCTATCCAAGAATCCAGGCAGGGAGCCTTTCAGGCTGGAGATCCAGCAGCTCACGGTGACGCATGTGGGAGAGAAGGGTCCGATTTCGTTCCAGGCCACCTTGCAGAACACCGAGCCGCCGGGCGAAATTCAATCCACCGGCCAGTTCGGCCCGTGGAACGCTGAAGATCCCGGCAACACTCCGGTGGCTGGCAGGTATGTGTTCCAGCATGCCGACCTGGGCGTCTACGGAGGCATCGCGGGTACGCTCACTTCGAAGGGCAAGTTCAGCGGTCTGGTGGATCATATCGAAAGCGAAGGCGACGCCGACGTGCCGAACTTCCATCTATCCGGCACGGCCCATGCGGTGCATGTATCCACTACATTCCGAGCTGCCGTGGACGCCACCAACGGAGACACGTCTCTCGAAAACGTGCGATCGCAATTCCTGCGAACCACTATATTGTCGTCGGGCGGCGTTACCGGCGGCCCCAACCAGCATGGAAAAACGGCCGATCTCCAACTCATCGTGGACGACGGCCACATCGACGATCTGCTGCGACTGTTCGCCGAACAGGACCATCCCTCCATGACAGGCGCCGTACGGTTGCACGCCCGCTTCAATCTGCCCCCGGGATCGCCGGGATTTCTGAGGCGGCTCAAGCTGGAGGGCGATTTCGGCATAGGCGGCGGGCGGCTGACCAACGCGCTGGCGCAGGTACCTATCAACCGGTTGAGCGAAAGCGCGCGAGGAGAAAGCCGGAAGCAGGAAACCGCCGATCCCCAAACCGTGCTTTCGAATCTGAAGGGTCACGTCTCGGTGAAGAATGGAATCGCGACGCTGTCCAATGTTTCATTCACCGCTCCCGGCACGCTAGCGCAGATTCGCGGCACGTACAGCCTGATCGACCACAGCATGAACCTGCAGGGCATCCTGCACACGAACGGGAAACTGTCCGACACTACGTCCGGATTCAAGGCGTTCGTGCTGAAGGGTATCAGTCCATTCCTGAAGCGGAAGTCCACGACCGTGGTGCCGTTTACGATAACGGGGACATCGTCGCATCCCGCGTTTGCGCTGGATTTTGACGGGAAGCGGTCGTTCTAGCGATTACTTCTTGGTTGCTTCGGATTGCTGGTGAGCCTCCTGGGCGTGCTCATAAGCGCGCTTGGAGTGCTCGAGAGCCTGGCGCGAGAGTTCGTGTCCGGTCAAGTGATCTTCTTTTCCATGGTGGTCGGCGGCAGTACGGTGGGCGTGGGCGGCGAGCATGTGAAATTCGGCGGCTTTCTGGTGGGAATCGTTCATGATTTCATCCTAGGACAGTTTTCACGGGTCGAGAGGCCGAAGTTCGGGGAGGATGTCTTTTAGGCGACAGGCTGGGAAGCCTGTCCTACAAGGCCATGTGGAGAGGCCGAAGTTGGGGGAGGATGTCTTTTAGTGCACCGGCGCCGAAGGTGAAGTATAGAGTGCGGTAGAGCGGGTAGAGGGTGCGATAGCTTGCGGCGGATGCTTGCCGCGGTTCGACTACTTGATAGCGGGGGCACAGGGCGTCTTGAGCTTCTTCCACAGTATGGAAGGCGCCGGCGGCGAGGAAAGCGAAAATTGCCGATCCGAGGCCGGTGATATCGTCAGCGGGGACCAGAATCGGTTTGCCCAGAACGTCGGCATAGACCTGATTCAGCACTGCGTTGCGCTGCGGGATTCCGCCGCCATTGATGATGCGGCGAACGGGGACGCCGTACTCTTCCATTCGCTCCAGAATTATGCGCGTATGAAACGCGGTGCCCTCGATGGCGGCGAAGAGTTCGTCTTGCGCCGTGTGCGTCAAGCGCCAGCCGAGCGTGATGCCGCTCAGCTCGGGATTCACCAGCACGGTGCGGTCGCCATTGTCCCAGGTCATGCGCAGCAGGCCGGTCTGACCGGCGCTATAGTTCTCCAGACCGCGCGACAGCTCCGCCACGGTGACACCGGCGCGCCGCGCGATCGCGTCAAAAATATCGCCGGTGGCTGAAAGGCCCGCCTCGATACCGGCAAAGTCTGGATGAATGGATCCGGGGACCACGCCGCACACGCCCGGGATGAGCGTTGGGCGCTCGCTGATGGCCATGATGCAAGTGGAAGTACCCACCACATTCACAACGTCGCCGAGCCGCACGCCCGCGCCGATGGCATCCCAGTGCGCGTCCAGGGCGCCCACCGGAATCGGGATGCCTGGGCGCAGTCCGAGCTTCTCTGCCCACTCCGGCGCGAGATGTCCCGCGATCCGGCTGGATGTTTCGTAGCAGCCATCGAGTTTCGCCCGCACGCTCGCAAATAGAGGATCCACCGCGGTTAAGAATTCCTGCGAGGGCAGCCCGCCGAGTGCGCTGTTCCACATCCACTTGTGGCCCATTGCGCAAATGCTGCGCGGCACCCGGGCCGGATCGCCGATTCCACACAGCACGGCCGCCACCATGTCGCAATGTTCCAGCGCCGTTGCGAAGCGCTCGCGCTTCTCTCGATTCCGGCGCAGCCAGTGCAGCAGCTTGGCGAAGCCCCACTCGGAAGAGTAGACACCGCCGCACCAGTCCAGGGCTTGGATCCCGCGGCTGCGCGCGACCGATGTGATCTCGGCGGCTTCCCGCCACGCGCGATGGTCGCACCACAGGTAGTAATCGTCCAGCGGCTGCAGCTGCGCGTCCACGGGAATGACGCTCGATCCGGTGGTATCGAGCGCAAGCGCATCGATAGCAGTGCCGTCGATACCCGCCTCTTCGATGGCGGCGCGCATCGCAGCCTCCAGTGCGCGCATGTGGTCGGCGTGGCTTTGGGTGGCATGATCGGGATCGTCTTTCTTGCGCAGCAGCGCGTACTCGGCCGTACCTCCACCCAGGCGTCCGCGCGTGCTGTCGAAGATGGACGCACGCACGCTCAGAGTTCCGAAATCCACGCCGGCCACTATGCTCATACCCGCTCCTGACTGCCTTTGTGCTACATTTCTCAGCGTGACAACCAACTATTCTCTCTCGCGGCGGTCCTTTCTGGCGGTGTCGGGAGCCGCTGTCGCGCTGGCGGCGCCCGCCGATAAACACGTGCCGGTCGGGCTGGAGCTCTACTCGGTTCGCGAAGATCTGGCCAAGGATCTCACGGGCACGGTGCGCGCCGTCGCCAAAATGGGATACGAGGTGGTGGAGTTCTTCTCGCCGTATTATTCCTGGACGCCGGATTACGCCAAGGAAGTCCGCAAGTTGCTGGACGATCTCGGCATCCGCTGCAACTCGACGCACAACAACGCGAATGCCCTTACCGCGGACGGTCTTCCCAAAGCTATCGAGCTGAACAAGATTCTGGGCGCGAAGTTTATCGTGATGGCGAGCCCGGGAAGAGTCACGGATCTGGATAGTTGGAAGGGCGTGGCGGATCGGCTCGGCCACGCTTCCGATACTCTCAAGCCCCTCGGGCTGCGCGCCGGATATCACAATCATGGCCCGGAATTCAAACCTCTGGAGGGTAAGCGGCCTATCGAAGTGATCGCGGCCAACACGCCCAAGGAAGTGATGCTGCAGCTCGACGTTGGCACCTGCGTCGCGTCGGGCTCCGATCCGGTGGCCTGGATCAACGCAAATCCGGGGCGCATCAACAGCATCCATTGCAAGGATTGGGCGCCGGGCGAGGGTAAGGGGTACCGCGTCCTGTTCGGTGAAGGCGACGCTCCGTGGACTAAAATCTTTCAGGCCGGGGAGGCCACCGGCGGCGTGGAATATTATCTGATCGAGCAGGAAGGCAGCCGCTATCCGGCGCTGGAGACCGCGGAACGATGTCTGGCAACGTGGAAGAAGATGCGCGCTTAGCCGCGGCGGGACTCAGCGCGACTTCAGCACCAGGACCGTGACAGAGTACGGCGGGAATGCTCGCGTGAAGCTGGTTCCGAGTCCATCCACACTGGAGGTTACCGGGACGATCTTGGTTGGCTCCGCGATGGAATTGGTATCGTTCGGGCTGTTCGCGGCGAGTGTGATCGCCTGTCCCTTCACCGATTTCATACCGGCGAACTCGACGCGCACCGACTGCGCCGAGGCCGCCCGATTTACAACTTTCAAGTAGACAGTGCCCGACTTGCCGTCGCGTGTCGCGCCATAGAACAACGTGGGAACTTCTTGGGGCGGCGGAGCGGTGGTTTCGCCACGACGCGCCGGGGGCTGCCAGGTACGCGTGGGAATGCCCTCAGCCGAAACCGGAAGCACCACATCGCCGTGATAGTTACTGAACATCTTCTGCGCATAATACGCGGGTGAACCGTAGCTGGTGAGCGCGTCAAACCCAATCAGGTTGGTCTTCCACTGCATGCCGCCGGGATTCACATTGACGAACAGCGGCGCGTAGGACGACATGATCACAAGGTCGGAATTGTTCTCCATGCCGGTCATCCACGCGGCATCGCCCAGCGCCGCGCTCATGTTGGGCGTGGGATCGCCCACGCGCGTCGCCCACTCGCCGACGAAAACCTTGGGACCCGTACGCGGCCGCTTGTCATAGTCATGCGCGTGCGAAGCCATTTCATCTTCCGAGCGCCGGTAGTAGTGCTCGTCGAGAACATCCGGAACACGCGATGCGGCTCGCGTGGTGGCGATTACCTTTAGCTGCGGGTACTTCGCTTTGACTGCGTCAAAGAACTGAGCGAAGCGGCCGTCATGGCTGCCGGGCTCGCGGTCGAATTCATCCTCATTGCCGATTTCGACATATTCGAGATTGAAAGGCGCTGGATGCCCATCCTTGGCGCGGCGGGCTCCCCAAGTGGTTGCGGTGCTTCCGGTGATGTATTCGATTTCATCCAGCGCTTCGGCGACGAATGGAGCAAGGTCGGCTCCCGGCTTCACGCGCTGCTGCTTCAGCGAATAGCCGGCATAGACGCCCAGTACCGGCTGCATATGCAAATCCTCGCACCACTCCAGGAACTCCAGCAAGCCCATTCCATCGGACGACCAGTAGTTCCACGCGTCATTCATATGTCCGGGCCGCTCCCAAATGGGACCGATGGTCTTCTTCCATTCGAAGCGGGTCTCGATGGTGTTGCCTTCCAGATAATTGCCTCCTGGAAAACGCAGGAACTTCGGTTGCATGTCCGCCAGAATCTGCTGGATGTCCTTGCGGTTCCCGTTGGGGCGGTTGTTGACGGTGGGCGGAAACAGGGACACCATGCTCAGCCAGAGTGTGCCCGTGCCGCCGGCGGACAGCAGCAGGTGTGCTTTGGCCGTGGTGGGCGCGCGGGACGTGGTGGAGAGCGTCACTTCATAGCGCTTCCAGTCGGCGGTTAACGCGGTTACTTGGGCGCTGGCGTATACCGTTCCGTCGTCATTGCCGCGAATCGAAATGGTTAACGGGCCTTTGAAGTCTGGCGCGGCTTTCGCGAAGAACGACGCTCGATAGCGGGTGGCGGGGCGCACCGGAATCCCCCAAAAACCTTCATTGGCGATGCCGGCGGGCGCGGAGGCGACGGTAAGTTTCAGGCTGGTTGCGATGTTCTGGTTCAGGGGCTGCGATGGATCCAGAGCGATGGAAGCGGCTCCGCCGGATTCTTGAACTAGTCGCCAGTGGACGGGGTCTTTTGCGTTTTCTTTAAAGCTGCGATTGCGAACGAGTTCTGCGTAGAGTCCGCCATCGTAGGAGAAGTTGATTTCTTCGGTCATCAGACCGTACAGGCTGGGGCTGACGGGGGGGCCGGGGGTGGCGGCATTGATGTGGAGGACGGGCTGGGCGGATAGCGAAATCGCGGCGAGGGAGAGGCAGAGAGCTATCTTCGATTTCCGGAGGGGAATCACATAAGGAGTGTAGCGCCTTGGGGTAAGGAATGGTTGGGCTGGTGGGGCAGGCGGTTCGCCTGCGAGAGGCCGACTGCTAATCGGCCGCAGGATGCTATCCTGCCCCACTCGGTGGGGCGTTATACAATGGCGGTGGTGATGAAGGCGTTGCTGATTATTGTGGTGGGTGTTATCGCTTGCGCGGCCACTCTCACCGTGGCGGACTTTGGTAAGACGGCGGGAGGGGTGGCGGTTCGCATTTATACGCTGACCAACCGGCATGGGGTGGAGGCGCGCATCACTAATTATGGCGGGACGATTGTTTCGCTGAAGGTTCCGGATCGCAAGGGGGCGGTTGCGGATGTGGTACTCGGGTTCGATTCGCTCGCGGGGTACATCGAGAATCCGAGTCCTTATTTCGGGGCGCTGGTGGGGCGCTACGCCAATCGCATCGGTCATGCCGCATTCAAGTTGAATGGCGTGGAGTACAAGCTTGCCGCGAACAATGGCGAGAACACGCTGCACGGCGGCATTCATGGTTTCAACTCGGCGGTTTGGACACCGCGCGAATTAGCCGATGGCGGCCTGGAGCTTTCGTATCTCAGCAAGGACGGCGAAGAGAACTTTCCCGGCAACCTGCGCGTCACGGTGACGTATCACCTGACGGATGCCAACGAGCTGCGCATCGACTATGCGGCCACCACCAACAAAGCCACGGTCCTGAACCTGACCAATCATTCGTACTTCAATTTGAAGGGCGCGGGCGAGGGCGACATTTTGGGCCATCTGCTCACGCTGCATGGCGACCGCTACACTCCGGTGGATGCGGGTCTGATTCCGCTGGGAGAACTTCGCTCCGTGGCGGGCACGCCGCTGGATTTCCGGAAAGCTACGGCTATCGGCGCGCGAATCGAGCAGGATGACCCGCAGTTGAAACTCGGGCGAGGGTACGACCACAACTGGGTGTTGAACGCGGGCGGCAAGCTGAGTCTCGCGGCGCGAGTGGAAGAGCCGGCCAGCGGGCGCGTGCTTGAGGTGCTGACCACCGAGCCCGGAGTCCAGTTCTACACCGGCAATTTCCTCGATGGGTCGATCCACGGAAAAGGTGGGAAGGTGTATGGGCGCCGGTCGGGATTCTGTCTGGAGACGCAGCATTTTCCGGATTCACCGAACAAGCCGGCGTTTCCCACGACGGTGTTAAAGCCGGGTGAGCAGTTTCGGAGTACGACGGTGTTCCGGTTTAAGTGGTGAGCCGGGCGGGACTCGAACCCGCGACCCTTTGATTAAAAGTCAAATGCTCTACCAACTGAGCTACCGGCCCGCTTTTTCCACCTTAACATACGGTGACGAGGGACATAGACTGTAGGTGTGCTGCGCCTTCTCATTCTCCCTTGCCTCCTCGCGATGTCTCTCACCTCCGCCGAGCGCCAGGTGGCTATCACTATCGACGACCTTCCGCTGGGCGGCGGCGATCCTGGGCCCTGCGATCTGGCACGCATCAAGTCGATGACCGGGCGTCTGCTAGGGCCCATCCGCGCTCAGAAGATTCCGGTGATCGGGTTCGTGAATGCGGGGCGTTGCGAAGCCGGCTTGGCCGAGATCCTCGGAATGTGGCGTGAGGCGGGCGCCGAGCTCGGGAACCACACTTTCTCGCATCCCGACCTGAACCGCGTGCCGCTGGAACGCTATGAAGCGGACGTGATCCGGGGCGAGGCGGCGCTGACAAATCCGACCTGGTTCCGCCATCCGTTCCTGCACACCGGACCCGATGAGAAGACTAAGACAGCCTTGGCGGCTTTCCTCAAAAAGCGCGGCTACCGGATCGCGCCCGTGACGCTGGACAATTCCGATTGGATGTTCGCCGCCGTTTACGCGCGCGCTCTCAAAAATGATAATCATGCGCTGGCGCAGCGAGTGCTCGACGCGTACGTGCCGTATATGGAATCGCTCTTCGACTTTTTTGAGAAGCGCTCCGTGGAAGTGGCCGGGCATGAGATCGCCCAGGTGTTGCTGATCCACGCCAATGGCTTGAACGCCGAGATGCTGCCAAAGCTGATCGCGATGATGCGCTCGCGCGGCTATTCCTTCGTCTCGCTTGAAGCCGCACTGCGCGACCCCGCTTACAAGCTGCGCGACGGTTACGCGGGAACCGGATTCTCTTGGATCCACCGCTGGTCAAAGACTCTCGGGATGCCCCCCAAAGGCGAACCCGACGAGCCCCCCTTCATCGCCGAGGAGTACAAGAAACTTACGGCGCCTTAACCTGCGCCCGCCGTGGCTCCCCGCTTGTATTGCCGAACGCCCGCAGCTTAGCCTCATCACTGATCTTAATGTTATTGATAACCTGGATCGCTCCGGCCGTCTTCGCCATCCGGGTAGCCGCCCCCTTGTGCTGCATCACGTTGGTAGTGCCGGTCCAAGTGGCCACGCCATTGTGGACACGGACCTGAATACCGTCCTTGCCGATCTTGGATTTAGCCAGCTTAGTTCGGATGGTGGCTTCAATTTCCGCATCGCTGGGCCGCGGTCCGGTGCGGACCGGTGGAGTGGCTGCCACAACGGGCAGCGCTGGAAAGGCGCACAACACGCTCGCCAACAGGATAGAGATTCTGCTCATGCCACATTAGTGCGCGGAGGGGCATTTAATTCGCAGGTGGACTCAAGAAATGCGCGACTGACGGTTTCCAGCAGTTCGGGCAGCAGCCAGCGGAAGTCCTGCCGGGTATAGATGGCGCGGAGTTGCGCATTCCAGATTCGGGTCAGCGCCTGCACGCGCAGAGTTTGTTCGCGGCGGCTCATTTCATCGAATCCGGCCAGTCTGACGAGTCCGTTGATGAGGGCGGCCTCGGCCACCAGGAGTCCTTCCAGGCGCGCCCGGCAGCGGACGTTGCTCTCGACGAATTGCGCGATGGCACCGGCGTGTTTTGGCTCGTACCCCTGAGCCAGAGCGGGGTGGCCTTCAGCCAGGATCCTGGATTGGACGCCCTCGAGCAGATTGGGAAGCCGGATCCGAGCCTCGCGGAAGTAGCGCTTCATGATGCCGTTATCCAGGACGTCGTAGTTCAGCGCGTTGCGGCTCCGGGGACGCAGCGGGAGGCTCGCCTGCCACAGCAGCAGCGGCCACGCGAGCCGCACATTCTCAAAGCGGGCCGGGTCGCTAAACCATTCCTCTGGGATGCGCCTGCGCAGCTCGCGCTGCAGCGCCAGCGATACCGCCGAGTACACCGTAAAGAAGCGCTGGGTTCGCTCGGGGGGCGCTTTAAGCCAGATCGCCGGCAGGGAGAATTCAAGATTGCCTTCCATGCCCCGATTGTACGGAGGAGGTGCGCGTTTTTCGCGAATTGCATTACCGTGGCTGGATGGAATGCCTCTTCTAAGTACTTGTGTCCCAGGGAGATATGCTCACGTGCGGATTTTCTTTGCGGCCTGTGATCGATCACTCAAGCTGATTTCACCATTTCAATGATTGTCACCGGGAACTTCTCGTGGGGAAACCCCCGGGCGCTCTGCCAACCCTGCCGGTGATAGAACCGAATGGCCGAGGTGTTAGATTTTATAACTCGAAGCCGTAATGTTCGATGGCCGCGGTCAATAATTTCAGCTTCTGCCTTCATAAGCAGTTGTCGCCCAATCCCGCGTCCGCGGCTCTCGCTAAGTACCCACAGATCGCTGATCCACTCATCGTGCGTCAGAGCTATTCCGGCGATCTGGTCATTCACGATGGCGACCCAAGCGAGGCTCCAGTCCTCTTCGTCGATCGGAATGGGTGGCGGTGCCCAAAGGCCGCCATAGGTCTCGTCCACGACCGTTTGCACCAGAGCTCGAACCGAGTTATGCTCGCTGGGCCGAGGGCGTCTTAGGAGCGGCTCTATAATTTACTGCCACTTTACATGCCGTCGCGCGATACTAATACCCATGAACAGACGAGCCTTTCTTCCCGCTCTCGCCGGCGCCGCGGCGCTCGGCGTCTCCGCCCAAGACGAGCCCCCGGTCCAGCGCAAGGGCCGGCTGAAGCAGTGCGTCACGGGAGGCGTGTTCGGACGGGGCCGCAGCCTCGAAGAAACCGCGCGCGACGCTGCTAGGCTTGGCGCCAAGGGGTATGACCTGATCGGTCCCAAGGACTGGCCGATTCTCAAGAAGAACGGGTTGCTGCCCACCATGGTCCCGGGGTACGGCGGAACGATCCCAGACGCGCTCAACCGGATCGAGAATCATGACCGTATCGAGAAGCTGATGCACGAAGGCATTGACGTCTGCTCGGCCTACGGCGCGCCGAACCTCATCACCTTTTCCGGAAATCGCCGCGGCATGTCCGACGCGGAAGGGGCGGACAATTGCGTCAAGTTCCTGAACAAAGTGAAAGCCCATGCCGAGGATAAGGGTGTCACCATCTGCATGGAGCTGCTCAACAGCAAGGTGAACCACAAGGACTACATGAACGATCACACGGCCTGGGGCGTGGAGGTCTGCAAACGGGTAAATTCCCCGCGAGTGAAACTGCTTTACGACATTTATCATCTTCAGATCATGGAAGGCGACATCGTTCGTACCATCCGCGACAATTTTCAGTACATCGCCCATTTCCACACGGGCGGGAATCCGGGACGGCACGAGATCGACGGGACGCAGGAGTTGAATTATCGTTTCGTGGCGCAGGCGATCGCCGAGCTGGGATTCACCGGCTATATCGCGCACGAGTACAGCCCGGTGAGGGATCCGTTGAAGTCGCTGAATGAGGCCATGGAAATTTTCGATGCCTGAGGAGCTTCCCGAAGGGAACGCGTGGATGCGGTGGCTGCACCGCGGCGAAAACCTGAACGTCCACGTCAGCGAGGGGCACCGGCGGCACCCCTGGTACCTGGTGATCTGGCTGACAGGAGTCGATTATTTTTCCACTCTGGGGTATCAGCCGGGCATCGCGCTGCTGGCGGCGGGAGCGCTTTCTCCCATCGCCACGGCGGTGCTGGTGCTGGTGACGCTGGTCTGTGCGCTGCCCATCTATTCGCAAGTGGCCGGGCGGTCCTATGTGGGCCTGGGCTCCATCGCGCTGCTAGAGAATTTGCTGGCCGGATGGTGGGGGAAGATCCTGGTCCTGGTGCTGCTGGGCTTCGCGGGCACGGACTTTATCATCACCATGACGCTCTCCGCCGCGGATGCCGCTCAGCACGCCATCGAGAATCCGTACCTGCACCCAATCCTGCGTCCCTTTGAGGGTTACGCCAGCATAGTTATCACGCTGGTGCTGCTGGCGCTGCTGGCGGCGGTCTTCTTGAAGGGGTTCGCCGAGGCCATTGAATTGGCCACGGCGGTTTGCGTGCCTTACCTTTTTCTGAATGCGATTGTGCTGGTGCGGGCGATGATGGAAGTGCTGCGCCACCCCTCGCTGCTGTCGGACTGGCACGCCGCCTTGTTCCAGCACCACGGGGGCAACTGGACGGGCTTGGCCCTGGCATCCTTGCTGGTTTTCCCGAAACTTGCGCTGGGATTGAGCGGATTCGAAACCGGCGTGTCGGTGATGCCTCTGATCCGCGGCGGGCCTGAAGACGCCGGGGGCTCGGAAGCGCGCGATACCCGCCCCATGGGCTTGATCCGCAATACGCGTAAGCTGCTGGCCGCCGCCGCCCTCATCATGAGCGTGCTGCTGGTGGTGTCCAGCTTCGTTACCGCGCTGCTGATCCCGGAGAAAGCCTGGCGCGCCGGCGGACCGGCCAGCGGACGCGCCATCGCGTATCTCGCGCATGAGCTGCTGGGCAACGTCTTCGGCAGCGTCTACGATATTTCCACCATCCTGATCCTCTGGTTCGCGGGGGCTTCCGCGATGGCCGGCTTGCTGCACCTGATCCCGCGCTATCTGCCGCGCGTGGGACTCGCCCCTGAGTGGGTAGCCTACGCGCGCCCGCTGGTGCTGGTGCTGTTCGGATTCAATGTATTGATCACCGTCATATTCCGCGCCAACGTGGAAGCGCAGGGCGGCGCCTATGCCACGGGCGTGCTGGTGTTGATGCTGTCAGCCTCCATCGCCGCGGCGCTGTCGTGCTGGCGCGAACGCAGGTTCGGAATTGCGCTTTACTGCTGGGCGGTGGCCGCGGTCTTCGCCTATACAACGTTCGCCAATATCGTTGAGCGGCCCGATGGCATCATCATTGCGTCGTTCTTTATCTTGTTTATTCTGGCGGTGAGCGTTATCAGCCGGTACCTGCGAGCCACCGAGCTGCGTGTTGCTGGCCTCAAATTCTGCGATGCGGGTTCCGAGCAGCAATGGAACAAAATCGTGGACAAGCGCTTCAATCTGGTCCCCGTGCGCAGCCTCACCGAAGAGATCCGCGCACGGCGCATCAAGAAAATCCGGCAGTACTACAAAATGGAAGGCCCACTGGCCTTCGTAAACATCCAGTTGATTGATAACCGCAGCGAATTCCTTTCGCCGCTTTCACTGAAAGTGACGTGCGATGGCGACGATGTGCTGATTGAGGCATCGCAAGCGGTAGCCATTGCCAACGCCATCGCGTACTTGAGCGAACTCATCCATCCCAACGCGATTTTTCTCGGCCTCACCCGCCAGAATCTGATGCGCCAGAGCATCCGCTACTTCCTGCTGGGCGAGGGCGAATCCGGCCTGATGGTGTACCGGATACTGGAGCGCTACTGGGAGCGCACGAAGGAAGAGCACCGTCCGTGCATTTTTTTGATGGCTGACTGATTTGTAAGATACACTCCTCTGAGTTCGGAAAAGCAATTGGTGTTCAGCCGCTATAGTTCGGCGTCACGCCCAGTGTCATACGAGCACATCAACTGCTTTCAGAGCCGCGCCCGAAGGAAGCGTATGTGAAGCGGAGGCTTGAAGGAAGGGGCTGTCGTTGCGCTTCCTTCGGGCCGTATCACCCTTTCTGAGCCGCGCGCGTCAGCAAGCGTACGTGAAGCGGAGGGCGTGAAGGAAGTGGCTGTCGTTGCGCTTCCTTTGGGCGCGGCTCTGAAAGCAGTGACGTGTCCGTATCGCGGTTATCTGAGCCGCGTGGGTCGGCAAGCGTACGTGAAGCGGAGGGCGTGGAACACCGTCGCAAAGATCAGAGTTTTTGGTGCGGATGAGAGGACTTGAACCTCCACTCCCTTGCGAGAACATGGACCTGAACCATGCGCGTCTGCCAATTCCGCCACATCCGCACGTCGGTGGGCTTTCCTATTCTACAGGATTTGCGACGCCCATTCTACGTGCCGTGTTTCGCAGCCGCAGGATCAGCGCCATCACGCGGCGTTCGATCTCCTCGCGGACTTCGACGTACACTTCCTCGCTCTCGCCGACCGGATCGCGCACGATCCATTCCTCGGTAGCCGCGCCATCCACGGCCATCAGTTTTTGTCCCGACATGTTCACGATCAAGTCACATCCGCGCAGAGCGACTTCGGCCAGCGTCTTGGGATAGTATTCGGTCAAGTCGATATTTTTATCGAGCATCACTTTGCGCGTCAGCGGCTGTATGCGGTTGGAAGGCGCAAGCCCCGCGCTGCTGGCATCGATCACATCCGATCCGTAGTGCCGCGCGAATCCCTCGGCCATCGGACTGCGGCAGGAGTTGCCGATACAAACGAAAACCACGCGCACCGGCTCCATTACCGATCCAGCCGCTCCACGAACAGGCGATGCACGCGCGAGTCATCGGTCAGCTCGGGATGAAACGTAGCGGCCATGTGTCTTCCCTGCTCCACCAGCACTGGATCGCCGCCGTAGCTTGCGAGCACGCGCGATCCCTCGCCCACGCGGCGAATGATGGGAGCGCGGATGAACACGGCTTCCATTCCATCCGGATCCAGCCGCGCGATGCGGCTGTCCACCTGCCGGCCATAGGCGTTCCGCTCGACAGTGATATCCATTAACCCCAGGGACGTCTGCGCCGGATGGGTGACTTCATTGGCGATTAGAATGGCCCCGGCGCAGGTTCCGAACACGGGACGCCGCTGGCCGAAGGCGCGCAGAGGCTCCAGCAGGCCCTCGCTCTCGAGGAGCTTGAGCATGGTGGTGCTTTCGCCGCCGGGAATGATCAGGCCATCGATGTTCTTAAGCTGATCCGCCGAGCGCACCTCTACCGCCTCGGCGCCCGCGCGTTCCAGCGCTTTCTTGTGCGCGTCGAAGTCCCCTTGCAGCGCCAGAACTCCGACACGCTTCTTGCCGTTCATTACCATCCTCGAGTTTGCAATAGCTCCGATTCCTGAAGCGTGCCGATTTCGATACCGGGCATGCCGATACCCAGCTCTTCGCTGGCGTCCAGCAGTTTGGCCGGATCGTTGAACCACGTAGCGGCCTTCACGATGGCGCGCGCGCGTGCTTCCGGATCGGACGATTTGAAAATTCCCGATCCTACAAAAACCGCTTCGGCGCCCAGTTGCATCACCAGAGCCGCGTCGGCCGGAGTGGCGATGCCGCCCGCCGAAAAATTCGGTACCGGCAGCTTGCCATTCTCGGCCACCCACTGCACCAATTCGAGCGGCGCCTGCAGCTTCTTCGCTTCGGCCACCAGTTCTTCCTTGCCCAGCACCGTGAGCTGCTTCATCTCCTTGACGATGGTGCGGATGTGACGTACCGCCTCGACGATGTTGCCGGAGCCGGCCTCGCCCTTGGTGCGGATCATGGCCGCGCCCTCGGCGATTCGGCGCAGGGCCTCGCCCAGATTTCGTGCGCCGCACACGAACGGCACCTTGTAATCGCGCTTGTCGATGTGGTGTTCCTCGTCGGCGGGAGTCAGCACTTCGCTCTCGTCGATGTAGTCCACTTTGAGGGCTTCGAGGATGCGGGCCTCCATGAAATGGCCGATGCGAGCCTTGGCCATGACGGGGATGGTGACATGCGCCATGATTTCGCGGATCTTGGTGATGGGCGCCATGCGCGCCACGCCCCCCTCCTTGCGGATGTCCGCGGGAACGCGTTCCAGGGCCATTACGGCGCAGGCTCCCGCCTTTTCGGCGATCACGGCCTGCTCGGCGTTGGTGACGTCCATGATGACGCCGCCTTTTAACATTTCAGCGAGTCCGACTTTTAGCCGGAAGTCTTCGTCTAAGTACATGCAGCCCTCCTTGTGAACCGCGGCGGGGGCACCGAGCTTCCGCCGCTTTCTTTGTTACAAACAAACGCCCTCATACCATGGCAGGGGCGGAATCCATGCGGGCCGCGGCACGCGCACGCTCCATCTCACCCGCAAAAATCTTTCCTAGAATGCGCATTCCGGATGCGATCTGTTCCGGCGCGACGCCGGCAAAGCTTATACGCAGACTGCCTGGCTCCGGCCGCGACACGGCAAAATATTTCCCTGGCAGGTAGGTGACGCCTTCGCGCTCCGCCCAGGCCAGCAATTCGCCTGCATCCAGCGGCGACGGCAAGCGGATCCACAGATTCATCCCGCCCCGCGGCCGCGTAAACTCAGCGGTCTCCGGCAATTCGCGGGTGCAGGCCGACAGCACCGCGCGCAGGCGCTCGCGTCCGGTTTCGAGAACTCGCTGCCGGTGACTTTCCAGGCGGCCAGATTCGGCAAATCGCAGAAGCACGGCCTGCGAAAGTTGATCGGTGTGCAAATCGCTGCACTGCTTGGCTT
>JALYHQ010000011.1 GCA_030776455.1 Acidobacteriota bacterium
GCGGATACCGGTAGAAACGGTGCTGACGTTTACGGTGAGATAGGTGGGGTTGGCGGTATAATCCTCACATCATGAGAATCCTTGTTTGTATGATCATGCTGGCCACCGGGCTGCTGGCCGGAGATGCGAAGCAGTTGTTCAACGGCAAGGACCTCAGCGGCTGGGAGCACGTGGGACCCGGACGATTTACGGTTGAAGGCGGGATGTTGAAGACCGAAGGCGGCATGGGACTGCTGTGGTACACCGGCGCCACCGTCGGTAACGCCACGCTGCATGTTGTTTTCAAGACCACCACTCCCAAGGACAATTCGGGTGTCTACATCCGGTTGCCCGAAAAACCGCGCGATCCGTGGTACGGGGTCCACAACGGCTATGAAGTGCAGATAGACGCGGCGGGCGACGACTGGCACTGCACCGGGGCGCTCTATTCGCTGAGCCGCGCCACCAAACGCACGCAGAAGCCGATGGGGGAGTGGAACGTGATGGACGTAGTGATGATGCGGCAGTCCACGCAAGTAATTCTCAACGGCGAGAAGATCAACGACTTTTATGGCGATCAGCCGGTACCCCCGCGCAAGCAATGGTACGAGCCTATTCGCGGACCTCGTCCTGATTCCGGATACATCGGACTTCAGAATCACGACGGGGCATCGACAATCTACTTCAAGGAAATCTCAATACTCGATCAGCCGAGCCGATAGAATCGCGCGGCGGTTTCGCCGAGAATCCGCGAGCGGTCTTCAAGCGGGAGCGGCCCCACGGCTTGGGTGAAAGCTGCCAGTACTTCTTTCCAGCTCCCGGCCTGCAGGCACACGGGCCAGTCACTGCCGAACATCAATCGATCCGGCCCGAACAGCCCAAGCACGTGCTGCACGAACGGACGCAGGTGTTCGGCATTCCAAATCCCGGGATGGGCTTCTGTGATCATGCCCGAAAGTTTGACGGACACTCGCGGGATGGCGGCGATGCGCTCCATATCTCCGGCCCAGCCTTCCAGATGTCCTTCAGCGATCCGCGGCTTGGCGATGTGATCGATCACCATGCGCAGGTTGGGGATGCGTTCCGCAAGCTCGGAGACGACGAAAAGATGTTGCGGGCGCAACAAAAGATCATAGGGGATATCGCGCCGCGCCAGCTCGCGCAGGCCGTCAGTGACCTCCGGGCTCAGCAGCCAGCGGTCATCCGGCTCATCATGCACGGGATGGCGCACGCCCTTGAATTTGGGATGGCGCTGGAGCTCATCCAGGCGGCGCGGGAGATTGGCGGCGGCCAGTTCCACCCAGGCCACCACGCCCAGGATGAAATCGTGTCGGGCGGCCAGAGAGAGCAGCCAGTCGCCTTCGCCGTCGACGGTGGAGGCCTGCACGGTGACGCAGCCATCGAAGCGATTGCGCGCGAGAATTTCGCCGAGCTCCGCGGGCAGGAACGGACGGCGCAGCGGCGATGGATCGGGCGGCATCCAGGGATACGGAAAACGCCCCGGCTCCCAGAAATGCTGGTGCGCGTCGATACGCATGCTGGTCCTAGGGTTTGATGCGCGCGGCGCGGGCGCGTAACGCCAGCGCGTCCGGCTCGCGGCCTTCCACTACTTCGATCCGCGCGCGCAGCACTTCGGCAACGCTCCAGGCCTGGGCGATGCATCCACCGGGGCGGTGGGGCGCGTCGCCGTCGAAGACCTCCGAGATCTGGCCCAGTCCGGCCTCGCTGAGATGCCGCTGGAGCGGCCGCAGCAGCTCCCCCGCGGCTGCGCGCGACTCGGCTGAGTTGCCATGCGTCTTCACGCGGGCGGTTAGGAACGGCCCGATGAGCCAAGGCCAGACGGTGCCCTGGTGATAAGCGGAATCGCGGCTGGCCATATCGCCATCGAAGCGCGGGCGATAACGCGAATCGCGCGGCGAGAGTGTGCGCAGGCCATAGGGGGTGAGCAGCTCGCGCTCCACCGCCTCCACCACCGCGAGGGCAGCCGGCGCGTCCAGCATGGAATAGGGCAAGCTGACAGCGAAGATCTGGTTGGGGCGGAGGGCGGCGTCGGGACCGGAATCCTCCAGCACGTCGTGAAGACAGCTTTCAGCGGCATTCCAGAATGCGCGCGGGAAAGTCTCACGCGCCCGCAACGCCAGCAGGGCGAAGGCCCGGCTGCGATCGTGATCCTCAAAAGCCGTGGCGAGCTGTTCCATTACGCACAGCGCGTTGTACCACAACGCCTGGATTTCGACGGGCTTGCCGTGGCGCGGAGTCACCACCCAATCCCCTACTCGCGCGTCCATCCAGGTGAGCTGGATGCCCGGCTCGCCCGCGCGCAGCAGGCCGTCGGAATCCAGCTTGATCCCGTAGCGGGTGCCGCGCTCGTGCCAGGCGATGACGTCGACCAGCCGTGCATACAAGTGCTCGCGCACGAAGTCGAAGTCGCCGGTATAGCGCAGCAGCTCGTGGACCGCATGAAACATCCAGAGGGTCGCGTCCACGGTGTTGTATTCCGGTTTTTCGCCGGCGTCCGGGAAGCGGTTTGGAAGCATCCCCTGGTCGATGCATTCCGCAAAAGCGAGCAGGATCGCGCGGGCTTCATCATGGCGGCCCGTCACGAGGGTGAGGCCGGGCAGGGAGATCATGGTATCGCGGCCCCAGTCGCTGAACCAGGGATATCCGGCGATGATGGACTTTTGCTTTCCGCGGTCCACCAGGAACTGGTCCGCCGCATTGGCCAGGATCGGATCCGGCGCGCCTTGCACCAGGCGGGCCCGGCGGTCGATTTCCCGCGCGCGAAGCTCCTCAGCCTGGCCGGCGCCCCGATCCATGAGCGATGCCACGATGGCCGGCCGGCGCTCGACCGCACAATCGAAACGGAGCAGGAAGGGACTGTAGAGGTCTTCGCGATAATCCAAGCCGCGCTCGCGCTCGCGCTCATACTCGAAGTTGTAGTACCAGCTGCCCGTGGCTTCCACGGCTTGCGCGTTGTGGGAGAAACGCAGATTCGGAAGATCCGCGTAAGGCGCGATGGTCACGACGCGGCCGCTCTGTTCAATAGCCCCGTTGATGGAACTGTTGGCGTGCGAGGTGGAGTGATAATCGCGAAACGCGATCAGCGGGCGGATTTCGAGATAACAGCCGGGGCGGTCCGACTTGAATTCGTACCGCACCACTGCCGTATTCTCGCCATGGACCAGAAAGACGGATTTCTCCAGCTGGATGCCGTCTACTTCATACGTGAAGATAGGAAAGGGATCCAGCCGAAAGCTTCGCAGATAATCCTGGCCATGCGGATGGACGGCGCCGGGATATTGGTTAGCGCCGAGTTCGTAACAGACATCGCCGACGACGAGGGTTTCTTCTACTTTTGAGAGCAACACGAGGCGGCCGACCGGCGGACGGGTGGCGGCAACCAGAAGCCCATGGTAGCGGCGCGTGTTGAGTCCCAGCATGGTGGAAGAGGCAAAGCCGCCAATTCCGTTGGTTTCGAGCCACTCGCGTGAGCTGGCATCGGTGAAGCCGGCACACAGAGCGCGGTCGAATTCCAGGAGACTCATCTGTGGGCAGAGTAGCAGCGTAGGCGGGGGAGAGCAAATGGGGAGAGCCGGCCGGGGGGCCGGCTGCGGACCAGGGGGTCCGCCCCACAATGGAGAGTTTACGGTTCGAGGACGCCGGCGCGGACGCGGGGTTCGGGGCGCTCGGCGGCTGCGAAATCGGCCTTTGCTTCGGTGCTGGTGGAGATATCCGTTGCGCCGGTGTGCTCCAGGAGTTCCTTGGCGCGCTTGGCCCAGTCCGAATTATCGCAATGGACCGAAAGCAGGATGCCGCCGTTGCGTATCCGGCCCTCGTAACGTTTGGCTTCGTATTCCGGAATGCCCACGCCGATGAGCGCGCCGGTGAAGCCTCCCAGCGTGCCGCCGACGCCGACTCCGCTCAACATCGCGACGATGGGGCCCGCCGCGATGAAGGGGCCGATGCCGGGGATCGCCAATGCGCCGATGCCGGCCAGCCAGCCTAGCGCGCCGCCGATGATGGCTCCCGAGCTGGCGCCTGCCACCGCGCCTTCGGGCGCCTTGGTATGCTTCTCATGCGCGAAATCCTTGGTGCCGCTGTTTTCCGGAAACAGGACCGAAATGTCAGTGCTCCGGAATCCAGCCTGCTTCAGCGCGTCGACAGCTTCGGATACCGTGGTCTGATCGCGGTAAATCCCGAATGCGGAAGTATTCTTTGACATAGTAACCCTCCAATATGCGACGAGGGCCGGACGGATCCAGCCCTCGTAACTACTCGCTCCTCAGCCTTACCCTAGTCCCGCGCCGATAGCCTGAGATCCAGCTTCCCCGGTCCTCGCCGCTCGTCTCAACGTCCCACGTCCTCTTGCAACTCAGCTTCCACCCCTAAGTGAATCAAATTGCAAGATCCTCCGAAGGCGGGGCCGTACATTCCTTCCACGGACAGGCAATTCTTACTCACGCCCGCCGTGTAACTCCCATTACCAGCGCGACCAGGAACACGATCAGGAACAGAAAGAACAGGATCTTGGCCATGCCGGCGAAGGCCACCGCCACACCCGTGAAGCCCAAGATCGCAGCCAGAATCGCGATCAGAAAAAACGCCAGCGCCCAGTTCAGCATGTTTGTGTATTCCCTCTCCGAAGGATTGGGTAGCAAGCGCCGGACCAAAAGAGATAGTCGTTTGTTTTCAATAGGCGAGGCGGAAGGCAGCGGCAATCTGAGGTATGAAGGGAGAGTTGAGTGCAATAAGTGCCGCATGCAAGCGCTGCAAAGCGTCGGTCCTCCGCCGATATGATGTGCGAGCGGAAGCCGGCCAATAAAGGCCGGTTGCGCGCCGGATTCGAAAGCCGTGCACGGATAAATATGCAGCAATTTCTTGCCAGTAATCTTTATTAGTAAACGGCCAACAATATTTCCGGTATTCCGTCTAAGCAGGCAGATGTGGCGGCGGTGGCGCGCGGCACCGGCAGCCAACTGCCAACGGGAGGACGGTTGAAATGCGCCTGAACCTGATTGCGCTGGGAGTGTGTCTGGCGATCCACCTCGGTGCCGCCGCACCGTCCGGGGCATTTAAGAGCGTGGAGCAGCGCTTCCGGACGGCGCTGGAGAAACTCGAGTCCGCCTCGCCGCCCGACGGCGCGGCCATCGCCGCGGCGCGCCGAAAGCTGGCCTTGACCCTGCGCGAAGAGGGCCACTACGACGAAGCAGAGCAACAGTTTCGGAAGGCAATGGACACTTTGATCGCATTGAATGGGGCCAAGGGTGCGGAAGTGGGCGCGGCCATGGCCGGGGTAGCCAGCGTATTACTGGATACGGGCAGATTGAATGAAGCGGAAGTTTTGCTGCGAAAAGCGCTGGAGATCGACCGCGCGGCAGTGGGGGAAGAGGGCATGGAGACTTGCGTGGCGCTCACCGGAATCGCGGCAATTTATGTGAAGCGCGGCGACGTGGCGCGCGCCGAGCCGCTGTTGCGCCGCGTGGTGGCCGCGTATGAAAAGACGGGAAGTCATGCGGCCGACATGGCAACCGCATACCATGAACTGGGCACATTGTACTTCGTGGACCGCCGCTACGGACAAGCCGAGGAGAGTTTCTTGCGCGCGCTCGCTCTATTCGAGAAGGTATTTGGGCCAAACCATCCGACGCTCGCGGTCACGAAGGCGAATCTCGCCATGGCCTATGCGTCCGAGGGGCAACTGGAAAAGGCCGCGCCCATCTTCGAGAACGCCGTGGCCCTGATTGAGCTGAATATCGGTCCGGACCATCCGCACCTGGCGACAATGCTGCGCAATGGCGCGGAAATGTATCGCCGGCTGCGAGACTACAATCACGCGCTGCCCCTGATGAAACGGGCGATGGGTATTGCCGAGCGCGTGTACGGGCCGGATTCGCCCGATCTGGTTCCGTGGCTGAAGATTTGGTCGGGGTTGCTGAGGGAAACTCATGCGGGAGCGGAGGCCAAGAAGGTGGATGTGAGGGTGAAGGGGTTGCTGGCGGTGCGGTAGGGGATTATTCGTAGCGGAGGGCTTCGGTTGGGTTGAGCTGGGACGCGCGGTTAGCGGGGAGAATTCCGAAGATGACGCCTACTGCCAGTGATACGGCAAAGGCAACCAGCACGCTGGTCAAGGATACCGGCACCTGAATTTCGTCGGTAAAGAATCCGACGCTCAGCGGGATCGAGATGCCGATCAGGATGCCGATGATTCCGCCACCCAGGCTGATGACCACCGCTTCGGTGAGAAATTGCTCCATCACAGCGCGCTTGGATGCTCCCACGGCCATGCGCAGGCCGATCTCGCGGGTGCGCTCGGTCACGGTGACCAGCATGATGTTCATGATCCCGATTCCGGAAATGATCAGCGCGATGGCGGAGACCAGAACCAAAACGACAGTGAGCACGACCGCGATGTTCTTGGCCGCGTCCAAAATCGCGGAAAGATTCTCCACCCGGTAGCGCGCGCCGGGGCGGTGGCGGCTTTCGAGGATGCTCTTCACGACGCCGGTGAGGGGCTCCACGTCGGCCGCGTTGCGCACCTGGAGGTACATAGGATCAATGCGCTCCACGGGCGCGAAATACTTGATCACGGTGATGGGAATCAGAATGGTCTCTGCGGTCAACTCGGCTTGTCCGAAGGTTTCGGTGCGCTCCTTGAAGCTGCCGATGACGGTGAATTGCAAACCGTGCAGTTTGATCACCTGTCCGATGGCCGCGGACTGGCTGCCGTACAAGCGCTTCGCCAGTTTCTCGGTAAGCAGCGCTACTTTCTGGCGCATCGCTACGTCGCCGGAATCGAGAAAGCGTCCAGCGAGAAGATCCAGATTGCGCACCAGAGGATACTGATCGTCCGATCCAATTACGGCGATGTCCTGCTCTTTGCCTTTGATGCGCATGCGGTCATAGTTAGTCATCACGCCGGTGGCGGCGACGATGCGGCCTTCCAGCTGTTTACGGACTGCTTCGACATCGGCCATCTTGATCAGGTCGGCGTCCACCTTGGCGGTGGTGTTGGTGCCGGCTTCGTATTGAGCGTAAATGAGGTTGGAGCCGATGCCGCGGATCTTGTCGAGAATAATCTCGCGGCTGGTGATGGAGATGGTGACTACCAGGATGACGGAGGCGTTCCCTATCACCAGTCCCAGGCCGGTGAGAAAACTGCGCACCTTGTTCGCCCACAATGACTGCACACTGAACCGTAGGGCTTCGCGGATGAACATAGGCTGACTGTCAGACTGCCGGGGTCAGGCGCCCTCCGCCTTGCGGAGCAGCTTTTGCGCTTCTTCGCGAGAGGGGTCGTCGGGCGTGAGTTTGGACTCGAGATATTTCTTCAGCAGCACTTTGGCTTCATCCAGATTGCGCTTTTCTTCCACATAGGTGCGGGCGCGGGCGTAGAGCACTTTAGGACTGTTGGGCGCCAGCTTCTCGGCCTGGCGGAAAGCGGCTTCGCTTTCCTGATACTGGCCGTGGCGGGCAAGGTAGCGGGCCAAATCGAGAACGCGGCCCACCTGCCGCGGAGCCAGTTCCATGGCGCGGCGGAGCTGCTGTTCAGCGGCGTCGAACTGTTTGCGCTTGTCGGCCAGCTGGGCCTGGGCGAAGTGTCCTTCAGCGGCATCCAGCGCGGCGATCTTCTTGGCCACTTCCGATGCTTTGTCGAAGCCGCCGCCCAGGAATCCGGGGGCCTGCAGGTAATAATCGAACAGATCGTTCAGAGCTTCGCCGTTGTGCGCGTCCAATTCAACGGCGCGCTCGAAATACTGGCGCGCCTTCGAGGCGTTACCGGGGGCGGTGAACGGCCCGGAGGTTTCGGCGCGGCGGCCGTAGGTCCGCCCGAGCCAGTGCGCATATTCGGAATTGGAAGGCTCCATCGAGAACGCCTGCTGGAAGTGATCGGTGGCTTTCTTGTACTCGCCCAGCATGAAATAGTCCTGGCCCAGCAGAGCCTCGACTTTGGCATCCTGGCCGGTCACCCGGTTGAGAATCGCGAGTGAAGCTTTGTACTCAGTGCGGTTGTACAGATCCTGTGCGCGTCGCAATTCGGGCGGAGGCGCCCCCAGTAAAACTGCGAGGCTCAGGACAGGGACAATCGCACTGATCTTCATGTTCATGCCCATAATTATTGTAACGGCTCTTCGACAGTAGTTGGATGTGCCAGGGCCTCGATTGGATACGACTTTTTGTCTTTACGGTAAGCGAGCCGCTGGCTTTGGTATAAAGGACTTATGTCTTCCAAGTTCCTCAAAATCGGGTTGCTGGCCGCCATGTCCGCCGCGGCTGCTTGGGCTCAGCCGACGATCGCCCGGGTGGTAAATTCCGCCAGTTATGTGGAAGCGCCCTCGGATGGGGCCACCCCGCCCAATAAGGTGGGTAACAACAACGTCGCCCAAGGGGCGATCTTCGTCGCCATTGGGACCGGACTGGGGCCGGCGGCCCTGGTGCAGGCGCAAGCCCTGCCTCTGCCTACCAGCCTGCCTTCGCCCACGGGAAGCACGTCGGTCAGCATCAAGAGCGGTGGGCAATCCTTCGACGCATTCATGATCTACAGTTTTTCGGGGGCCGTGGCGGCGATTCTGCCGTCGACAGTTCCGGTGGGAAACGCGCAGGTGGTGGTGACGTACAACGGGCAGGCCAGCGCACCGTCCACGATCAGCGTGGTGAAATCGCGGGTTGGAATTTATACGCTGAACAGCGGAGGAACGGGTCCGGCGGCGATCCAGTTTGGCGGAACGGCGAATCTGGTGAATCTGACGACGCCTGCGACACCCGGTTCGATTCTGACTCTCTATGGAACCGGCCTGGGCCCGATTAGCGGAGCCGATAACGTACCCCCGGGAGCGGTGCAGGTGGGCTCGAACGTGAAGGTGAACGTCGCGGGCAAGCAGGTTCAAGGGGCTGACGTGCTGTATGCCGGTCGTTCGCCGAATTTCCCCGGACTCGATCAGATCAACTTCAGGGTGCCGGCCGATGTCGCGCTGGGGTGCTACATTCCGGCGGAAGTGACGGCCAGCGGAATTCCGAGCCAGCAATTCACCATTTCGATTTCGAGCGATCCTACGGCGTGCGTGCATCCGCTGGGACTGAGCAAGGACGCGCTGACGCGACTGGATATACCGGGCGGCACCGCTAACGTAGGGCTCTTCTTATTCTTGCGGGCGGTGGTGGCGGGAATTCCGGCGGAAGGCGCGGGCGGCCTGTTTAACAAAGCCGATTTCAATAGCGTGTTCCAAATGTATAACCGGATCACGGTCGCCTTCGGCGGCTCGAGCTTTCCGGTGGCGGTGGGCAGTTGCGCTGTGCTGGATACCATCGATCCGCCTTCGGGGTTCGCCGTTCCGGATTTCACGCTCCTCGGGGGCAAAGAGATCAACGCGGGCGACGGGATGACGATCGCTCCCGGTTCGAGCTTTATCGTAAAGAACCCAACCGGTGGATACCTGAATGTCTTCTTCGGCACCTTTGGGCCGGGTCCGTTTACTTTGACTTCAGCGGGGGGGCCGGAGGTGGGTGCTTTCACGGCGACCACCACCATGCCGGACAACCTGGTGTGGACCAATGTAGGCTCTTTCGCCAAACCCCCGCTGGGAGATCTTACGATCGCGTGGACCGGCGGCACCGGTGGTAGCGCCGGCGCAAATGCGATTGTCACCGTATTCGGCAGTTCGGTGGTAGTGAATCCAAATGATCCTTCGAAGAACCGGGGCGCACAATTCTTCTGCAATGCTCCCGCGACCGCCGGCAAATTCGTGGTTCCGGCGGCCGTGGTGCAGAGGCTGCCATCGTCCACTGGACTTGCGGCTGGTGAAGTAGCGTTCGGTAATCTCGGGATCAACTCGGGAGGCGGGTCGCCCTTCACGGCGCCACTCACCAGCGGGAAGCTGGATGCAGGGTTCCTGTCGTATGGCGAGGCGCATACGATTGCCGTGCAATTCCAGTAAACTCCGCGTCACCACGAAAAGAGACAGGCCGGGAGGCCTGTCGTTCATCTCCCCATGCAGGTGGCTCAAACTTAAGGACAACCTGCTATAATTACGCCTAATCGTACCGGGAAACTGCATGGAATTTTCGTCCTTCAATGAGGACTACGTAGCGAAGCTCGCGGCTCGGGACGCCGAGGTGGAGAAACACTTCACCACGTATTTTACCCGACTGCTGGTGCTGAAGCTGCGCAGCCGGGTGCGCTCGCGGCACTTGATTGAAGATGTCTGCCAGGAGACATTCCTGCGGGTTTTGCAGGTTTTGCACAAGGACGATGGGCTGCATCACCCTGAGCGTCTGGGAGCCTTTGTAAACAACATTTGCAATAACGTGATGTTAGAAAAATTTCGGGAAGCGGGACGACATAGCCCCATGCCGGATGACCCGCCCGATCAGATGGACACCACCATCGATCTGGATCACGACATAATCTCGCAGGAGAGCAAGGAAATAGTAGAGCGGGTGTTAGCTGAACTGTCCCAGAAGGATCGCGAGCTTTTACGCAAAATCCTTTTGGAGGAGCGAGATAAAGATGAAGTTTGCCGGGAAATGAACGTCACGGCCGAGTACCTGCGGGTACTGCTTCACCGCGCGAGGCAACATTTCAAGGACGCGCTGGCGAGGATCAATGCGCCGACATTGTAAAGATTACTTTTATTCGGCTCCAGGTGAAACGAAATGGCGCCTGGATGCACGATCATAGTGAGGCGATGAGTATGGACCACGATCAAGCCGCCCGGATACAGGCGCCAGCGCGTTATCTGCTGGGCGACCTGTCTCTTCCCGAACGCGAAGAATTCGAGGAGCACTTTTTCACTTGCCGCGAGTGCGCGGAGGAACTGCGCACGGGAGCCGCCTTCGCCGCCAACGCCCGCGCTGTTTTCCGCGAGAAGATGCGGCGCTCCCCGGTCGCGGCGCAAGCCGATCCGGGTTTGTGGGCCTGGCTGCGGCCGGCGTTTCAGCTCTCGCTCTGCGGGGCTCTTGCGGTGGCGCTGATCGGGGTAAGTATTCATGACCGCGGAGTGATCTCAAGCTTACGCAGCGAGCTCGCGGGGTATGCCGAAGTAACTTCCACGCCGTCCTATCAGATCCACGCGGCCGAACGCGGCGACGATCAGGTGTTTACGGTTCCGAAGAGCGCTTCTTCCTTTAATGTGACCTTCGACATTCCGCCGGCGGAGAAAAATGTTCCACTGGCGGCGCTGATCGAAGATTCCTCGGGTAAGACCGGGTCTTCCGTTCCGCTGGCGCGCGGCTCATCGGCGACACTCCGTTTACCGGTGGCGAAGTATCCCGCCGGTCCATATACACTCGTCCTTCGCCATGCATCCCAGGATGCGAAAGAAGTCAACCGTTATCGATTCTCATTAGCGTACGAGTAGGTGAAGATGAAAAGGTACCTGTCGGCTGGAACCGCGCATGTGGTTGCGGGATTTTTCACCAAGGGCGTGACGGGGACCATCGCCGCGCAGACTGCCAGCGTGCTGCCGCTCATCGGAGGGGAGTACACGCTGCGGCAATTGGACTTCCGGTTTGAGAAATTCAACGGCAAGGATGCCGTGCGTTTCGGCTCGGCGGTGGCTGAGACCGCCGGCACACGCGATCCGGCGCCCGGTCCCATGGGCACCAGCAGCGTAACGGCCACGCTGGAAGACGTGGAGATTCTGGGGGTACTCAAGATCGATCGGATCAAAGCCCGGCTGGAATGTAATCTACCGCTCAACGGACCCGACGGTGGCACCATTACGGTGACGCACGCGCAGTTTGAAGGACTCTCCGTGCGCGGGCACGTAATTGTGCCCAATCTGGAGCTGGATTCCTTCGTCAAGAACGGCGGCAATTCCTGGACCGGCCTGCATGACCGGTTCTTCCGCGATGCCGACTTCCGGAAGCGCGAGATTTCCGGAAGCACTCTCGATCCCAGCACTGAGGCCATTTATATGACGCTGGTGGATCAGCCCGGGCAGTCCTTTCCATCGGACGGCATCACGTGCGCAGGCAATGTGATCGACGTAAAGGATTTTGGGCGGATCCATGTTGGAGAGTACCTGGTAACGCCGTACAAGCGCCACCTGACCATGCTGCGGCTGGAATTGAGCGGGGCGGTGGATGGTAAGCTGACCGTTGTCGATGTCTACGGCAACGGGCAGCCGTACCCGCCTTAGAAGGACGATCCCGCCGGCCGCCGTGATCGCCGCTCTGGTCTTGTGCGCATGCGGACGCCAGCGGGCATCGAATCCCGAAGCCGAGTGGCGTCACGCGCAGCAGTTGTGCGATGCCGCCGACTACGACGGCGCCATGCGCATCGCACGGGCGGGTATCGCGGCCGCGGGCAAGCAACCCGCGTCCGAGTGGAGCTGGAAATTCCGCTTACTCCAGAGCGAAATTCTTTTCTCCCAAGGGTCCACACAGGCGGCGCTGGACCTTCTGCGAACACCCGTGAGCGACGTGCCACACGCCGCGGAGCTGGAAGCGCAACGGCTCACGGACCTGGGCTCGCTTTCGCTGAACAATTCGGAATACGAAAAAGCGGCCGGCTTCCTGGAGCAAGCCCAGAGCCTGGCGGGGGCTTTCCCGGAGTCCAGGGTATCGGAGGACTTGGATCTTCGGCGCGGGTTGCTGGCATTGCGCTGGAGAAAAGACTTCGCGGAGGCGGAAGCGCTTTTTCGCGGGGCCCTGCGAAAAGCGAACCTGCGCGGTGATTCCTACGTCGCGGGCTCGGCTCTGGGCAATCTCGGATTCCTGAAAATGAAAGCCGCGCGGTACGACGAAGCACTGGCATTCTTTGAGCGCGTGCTCGGGCTGGCGTTGCCGTCGCCGGTGCACCGGGCGGTCACACTCGCGAACATGGGCTGGTGCTATTACGACCTGGGCGATTTGGACCATGCGCGAAATTTGTTCGACGAATCGGACAAGCTGATGGCGCCGATTCATTCTCGCTATCGCTCGGCGACTCTGGGGGGCTTCGGAAGGGTTTATTACGCCCGGGAGATGTACGCGGAGGCCCGGATCTGGTTCAGGAAAGCGGCGGACGCCGCTCGCGATTATCAAGTGACGGACCTCAGCGCCGAGTGGTTCACGTATCTTGCCGCCACCAGCCTGGAACTGAACGATGTGACCGCCGCCGAGACCTATAATCGCGAGGCGGGCAAGGTGTTCGCGGGCTTGCCGGGCGCGCTGATGCGCGGGTGGCAGATGCTGAACGCAGCCCGCATCGCGGAAGTACGAGGAGACGACGCCGCGGCCGAGAGTGGATATCGTTCCGTGAGCGAATCGCAACTTTACCTGGGGGCGCGAGTCGCCGCGGGCGACCGGCTGGCGCTACTGCTGGCTCGATTGAAGCGGCCCGAGGAGGCGCGAGCCGAATTTGCGCGGGCGGCGGACCTGGTGGAGAACAAGCGCGCGGGCATGGTGAAGGACGAATACAAAATTACTTACCTCGCCAGCGCGGCGCAGCTTTATCGCGACTATGTCGAGTTTCTGTCATCGCGCAATGAGGCGGGAGAGGCTTTGCGGGTGGCCGAATCAAGCCGCGCGCGGCTGCTGGCCGAAAAGCTGGGCCGCGAAGGCGCAGCCAGATCCGCGCCGGACCTGCGCGCCATCCAGGCGCTGGCACGCGACACCGGGACCGTCTTCCTGTGCTACTGGACCGCACCGCGGACTTCTTATCTATGGGTGGTTACAAGCACCAGTCTCCAGCAGTTCCCGCTGCCCGCCGAGAACCACCTGAAGGATCTGGTGGACTCCTACAACGCGGCAATCCGCGATCGCGACCTCGCGGCCACCGGCCATCCGGCCGCCGGTCCTTTATATGAAGCGCTGATCAAGCCCGCCGAGCCGTATGCCGCCACCGGGTCCAACGTCGTCATTGTGCCGGACGGCCCGCTGCACCGGCTGAATTTCGAGGCGCTTCTGGTTCCCAAGCCGAAGCCGCACTATTGGATTGAAGATGTGACGATTTCGGTCGCCCCATCCCTTAACGTGCTCACAGCCGCAACCGCGGCGCATCCCGGCCAATCTTTGCTCTTGTTTGGCGACCCCGTTAGCGCGGGAGCGCAGTTTCCGCGGTTGAGGCACGCGGCCGATGAGATCCAGTCGGTGGAAGCCAACTTTCCCGCTGCCCGTACGGTTGCCATCACGGGACCGGCCGCGCTGCCCGCCGCCTATGCCCAGGCCAACCCGAGGCAATTCTCCACCATCCACTTCGTTTCGCACGCCGTCGCCAACCAGCAGAGTCCGCTGGATTCGGCTGTCATCCTTTCGCCCGGCGGCGATTCATTCAAACTTTACGCCCGCGACGTGATGAACACGGCTATTGATGCAGACCTGGTGACGCTGTCGGCTTGCGAGAGCGCCGGGACACGTACGTATTCCGGCGAAGGTCTGGTCGGCTTCGCCTGGGCATTTCTCCAGGCCGGGGCGCACAATGTGGTGGCGGGACTGTGGCCGGTGGATGACGCATCCACCGCCCTGATCATGAAGCAGATGTATGCCGGAATCCATCATGGCAAATCGCCGGGGGAGGCGCTGCGGGATGCCAAGCTGGCCTTGGTTGGCTCCCAGGATAACTATCGCAAGCCGAACTACTGGGCCCCTTTCGAGCTGTTCACGCGCTGGCTGCCCAAGACCCGCGCGGCACGCAAGCCACTTTCCACGCCCGCTGGGGCCTGATATCCTGGAATCGAAGCGATTTACTTCCCGTTGGAGGATTTTCCGTATGCTCGCCACGTCTCGCGTCTGGCTCCTGTTTGCCTTTTCTTTCCTGCTGTTCGGCGGCTCCGCGTTCGCCCAGATCTCGGCCATTGAAGGCGATGTGAAGGATGCCGACGGCCAGCCCATGAAGGGCATCTCTATCCTGATTGAACGCAAGGACATGAAAGGGACGTACAAGGGCGCCAAGACCGACAAGAAGGGTCACTATATCTACAACGGCCTTCCGCTCGGCCTCTTTAAGGTCAGCGTCATCATTGATAACCAGGTGCGCGACTCGGTGGACAATGTGAAGACCAGCCTGGGCGATCCCAAGACGGTGGACTTCGACCTGAAGAAGACCGCTCAGCAGGCGCAGGATCTTCAGAAGGCGGTGGAGACCGGGACATTGACCAAGGAGCAGGAGCGCGGGCTGAGCAAGGAACAAAAAGATGCGCTGGAGAAGCGGGCCAAGGAAAGCGCGGCCGCGATGGCGCATAACAAGGCGCTGAACGAATCCTTCAACGCCGGCAAGGAAGCCTATCTGGCGAAGAATTATGCGCTGGCCGTGGAAAGTTTTAACAAGGCCGCCGAGGTGGATCCCAAGCAGAGCGTAGTGTGGGGGAACCTGGCGGACGCGTATGTCTCGCTGGCTGGAACCCAGACCGGCGCAGAGCAGCAGGCCAGCTACGAAAAGAGCCTGGACGCGTTTCAGAAGGCCATCGAGCTGAAACCCGACGATGCCGCGTATCACAACAACTATGCACTCGCCCTGGCCAAGTCAAAGAAATATCCGGAAGCGCAGGCCGAACTGGGCAAAGCCGCGCAGATCGATCCCAGCAGCGCGGCCAAGTACTTCTATAACCTCGGCGCGGTGCTAGTGAATACAGGCCGAATCGAAGAAGCCGGCGCCGCGTTTCAGAAGGCGATTGAGGCCGACCCGAATTACGCCGACGCCCAATACCAGTACGGCGTCTATCTGATTTCGAAAGCCACCACGGCCGCGGACGGCAAGATTATCCCACCGCCGGGCACCAAGGAAGCGTTCCAGAAATACCTGGCTCTGGCGCCAACCGGCGTTAACGCAGAGGCCGCAAAGGGGATGCTGGCATCACTGGAAGGTTCCGTGGCAACGACGTACCAAAATCCGGATGCGAAGAAGCCCGCGCCGAAGAAGAAGTAACGCAAAATTCTTGTTTTTGTAGCCAACCGATCCCGGCGGGTATACGTCTACCTATACAAAGCAGCTGGTCTCCGTGCGGTCCCTTTCCCCAACAAACCAACCCGCACGGAGACGCTTAAACCCCGTGGCGGATTCGGGTGGCTTAAGCGGCGGTAGCGGCTGCCGCGGGACGGCGCAGGCTAAGGCCTAACGCTTCGTGGTAGGCGAGGTCAAAGGCTGGGGCCATGATGGCGCAGCCCGGCGACGGATATAGAACTCGAAACAGACTCTGCAGGCCCAGCGACCCTAGCGATGGGCAGACTGCGGCGATGCTGGCGGCGGAGTGGCGGATGCAACTGGGGCAATCCAGGCCTTCCGAAGTACAGGTGCCGGGTTGATTATCCGTGAACAGCAGATCCATAGGGTATTCCAAGGGGCCGCTCTGGCCAGGTCCAATTATCCAGCGTCTAAGTCCTTTTGGCTACGGTACGGAGGGGGGATTCTATCTACTCTTTTGAGGGGGGTGGCTACCCCCCCGTACCACTTCGTTCTTAGGCTCACCCCTTAAGATGGACCTGCCGCGCTGCCCGGCCGCAGATTGAACTTCTTCATCTTATAGCGCAGGGTATCGCGCGTGATGGACAGCAGCTGGGAGGCACGCGTCTGGTTCCAGCCGGCCTTCTGAAGAGCGTTCAGGAGCATGGTCTTTTCGGCCGCTTCGAGCGACATACCGGTGAGGTCCGGGGCCTGCGATGCGGGGTGCGCGAGCGTCACATCGCCCGAGCCGAGGCCGAGACTCAGCGTGCTCACCCAGGGCGTGGGCTCCAGGACCATGGCGCGCTCGATGGCGTTGCGCAGCTCCCTGATATTGCCCGGCCAGTCATGCGCCAGCAGAGCCTCGGCTGCCTCGGGTGACAGCCCCTGAATGGCGCGTTTGAACTTCCGGTTATAGGATGCGATGAAATGATTCGCCAGCGGGAGAAGGTCCTGTTTGTGATCGCGCAGCGGGGGCACAACAATTTGGATTACGTTGATCCGGTAATACAGATCCAGGCGGAAGCGGCCTTGTTGGATGGCCTGCGCGAGATCCTGGTTGGTGGCGGTGATAACGCGCAAGTCCACGTCCACGTCGGCGGCGCCTCCCAGGCGGCGGACCTTTTGTTCTTCCAGCACGCGCAGGAGCTTAGCCTGCAGCGAAGGAGCCATTTCACCGATCTCATCCAGAAAAACGGTGCCGCCGCTGGCGAGCTCCAGGATGCCTTTCTTCTGGGCGCGAGCATCCGTAAACGCTCCTTTTTCGTAACCGAAGAGCTCGCTCTCGAGCAGCGTGTCGGGTATGGCGGCGCAGTTAATGGCGAGGAACGGCTGCGACGCGCGGGCGCTTCCGTGGTGCAGGAAGTTGGCGATGACGTCCTTGCCGGCGCCGCTCTCGCCTCGCAGCAAGATGGTGGAAACCTCGCTGGCGGCCACCCGCCGGGCGAAATGCATGAGCCGCTGCATCTCTTCCGATTCGGCGATGATCTCAAAACCCACGTTCGGCCCTTTTTCATTCGGGACTGCGGCCAGACGGGCACGATCCTCGCGGGCGGCTCCGAAAACGATGGCCGCTCCATTCACTTCGCCATTGTGATCGCGAATGGGTGAGACGGTTCCCTGCACCGGCCTCTCGGCGCCTTGCCGTGTCACTAATACAATTCCACCTGGGAGCTCGACGAGCGCGCCGGTCCGGATCGCTTGGCTGACCGAATCGCCGATTCGGCCGCGCCCTTTGAGCTGAAGCACCTGGTCAATCCGCGCGCCGCGGCCATCGGCCCCGGTCCAACCCGTCCAGGATTCGGCAGGGAGGCTCATGAGGGTAATCCCGCCGTCCATATCCGTAGCGATCATGGCTTCGCCGATGGATTGAATCGTCGCGGAAAGTATCTCGTCCTTTTGTTTGGAGAGCCGGTCGGCTTTCTGTTTGTGCAGCGCCATTTCGATGCTGGCCAGCAGCTCGGACTCTTGAAACGGCTTTATCAAGTAACCCAGGGGCTCGGCCAGTTTGGCGCGATCCAGAGTTTCGCGGTCGGCATGGGCGGTCAGGTAGACCACCGGAATGTCAAAGCGGTCGCGAATTTCGCGCGCGGCCTGGATGCCGTCCATATCGCCCTGTATGCGAATGTCCATCATCACGAGGTCAGGCCGGGAGCGCTCGGCTTCAAAGATCGCGCCGGCTCCGGTGGAGACCATCGCCGTTACCGTGTATCCCAGGTGGGTCAGAATGTCGTGGATATCCTCCGCGGTGATGCGCTCGTCCTCGACGATCATGATTCGGGCCGGCCTCATTGATGTTCTCCGGCCGCGAAGGTAAGCGCGATCCGCGCGCCGGGACTGGAAGTTATCTCCACCTGCGCACCTAGTTGATCGGCCAGCGTCCGTACGAGTCTCAGGCCCAGCGATTTCGATCCGGGCCGGCCGGCGCCGGCGGGCAATCCGACGCCGTCATCGCTCACCGAGAGGCGGATGGAGTGGCCCCCGGCGTCCTGGTGCATTTCAATGCTGATCCGTCCTCTTCGGCCTTCCGGAAAAGCGTACTTCAGGCAATTGGAAACCAGTTCGTTGACGATCAATCCGCAGGGGACGGCGGTATCGATGGTCAGGCGCAGCGGGTCGATGGAGGCCGCGAGTTCAACTCGGCTGGAATCCACGCCATAGGCTCGAAACAGATAGTCGCCCAGCTGGTCGATATAAGCCGGAAAGTCGATCTCGGCGAGATTGGCGGATTGATACAAGCTTTCATGAATCAGACCCATGGAGTGAATCCGATGCTGGCTCTCTTGAAACTTCTTTCGCATCAACGGATCTTCAATGCCTCGGGACTGCAGACCGAGGAGACTGGAGACCACTTGAAGATTGTTCTTCACCCGGTGGTGAATCTCCTTCAGCAGGACTTCCTTCTCCCGCAGAGAGGCGCGGATGGCCTGATCGGCGATTTTGCGCTGGGTGATATCGCGAAGAATTACCGTATAGAGCCAGCCTTCTTCGACCCTGGTTTTTGAAATGGAAGCTTCTGCGGGAAAATCGATGTCCCCTTTGCGCAGCCCGAAGAGCTCCCGGCGCTCGCCCATGGTTCGGGCGCTGACGGGCGAGGCGGAGAATTCCTGGATATGGCGGCGGTGTGCGTCGACGAAACGCGCAGGCAGCAGACAGTCCAGGGATTTGCCGAGGATCTCTTCGCGTTTATAGCCGAAGATCTTCTCGGCGCCTTGATTGAACAGAATGATGCGTTGATCGGCGTCGATGGAAATGATGGCGTCCTCGGCAAGATCCAATATTCGGGCAACCGGATCGGCTGATTCAAGCAAGATTTCCGCTTGGCTCCATGCTGCCATCTTACAGCGAATCCCGCGACTCGCCCTTTAGATCAAAGGACCGGGCCGAACCCCAGCGAGCCAGACGTGTAGTGGAGCAATTCGGTAATATCACCCATGAGTGGGCGATCGCGCCTGGGCAACTCGACGATTGGCGGCGACATGCGGTGGTCATTGAATTGCTCCGCTTCAGTCTATGACGACGGCTTACGGACGTGAGATTCAGTGCTATGAGTACATCAACCATCCATATGCGCAAGTGCGCGAGGCGATCAAAGAGGACGCTCTAGCAGTCTTCCAATCGGCCACTCAGGCGGCCGCTTCGCGAGCGGGATCGATTGCCTCGGAACTGCGGGTGAGCGCCGGAGGGATTCGCCTGGAAGCCGACATCAGGATTACGGTCAAAAGCGTTGAAGAGAGGTACTCGGAAGCTTTGGCGGCTCAGGTCACCCACATACAGCTGGAATGGGAGGCCGCCACGCTGCCCCGACTGTTCCCGCTGATGAAGGCGGAAATATCCCTCTATGCCTTGACAGCCACCGAAACACAGCTGGATTTCTCAGGCTGCTGCGAACCGCCACTAGGCGTGCTGGGAAGCGCCGCGAACGCAATCATCGGTCACCGGATCGCTGAAGTCTCGGTTCATGGCTTTGTGAGCGCGGTTGCGGAATACTTGCGTCACACCCAACCTTTGGCAGGCGTAACTCGGCAGCCATAACCGCCATTTGAACCGTATTCGCGGAATCCCTCTCAAACACAACGTGCCGTACGCCGGTCTGCCAGGCTTTGAGCAGACTATCCGCGCGGTTCGGCACGATCACCACAAATCGTTCGGTTTGTGAGCCGAACGGGACGGAATTCTCGAACCCTCTCCCATCGATGACCACCACGCCGCCGACATTCAGATTGGGCTTGGCCACCAGCAGAACTCGATGCGCGCCATCGCGCGCCAACAGAGTCCGAAGAAACTGGGCGTATTCGGAATCGGGGATGGCGAGCTGCACAGTGGTCATGGAGTTCCGTCTTACGTGTCCCAATCGCACTCAGTACCGATTTAGAATCTGAAGTGCCGCGGCATCCAGGCGTTCCACGGCGATTCCCAGCAGCCGCTTCATGAGGGCGCAGCCGAAGTGGGGATCCCTCTCACAGGCCTCGCGCAGGACCCGGCCTTCGAACGCCAGCGCGGAGACAGCGGTGAGCGCCCGCGCCTGCAGGTGCTTGGGCTGATCGCCCAGCAAGGCGGACCAGCCCAGACCGGCGCCCTCGTGCAGCGTCTCAATTTCGATGAGACGGGCCGGCCCCGCCATCTCAAGCGCCACCGATCCGGAAAGGATCAGATAGAACAGTCCGGCGGTGTCCTTTTCCTTGAAGATTACTTGCCCCGGCGCGAAATGAGCTTCGAGCGCGAGGCTCGCCAGCTTATGGAAGTACCGGGGATCCAGGTCTTTCAGCAAGCCGTGATCGGTGAGCGGCGCGATCAGACTGTCATTGGTGGTAGTGGTCATGCCTGTTCTCCTTAAAGAATGTCGGGTCATACGCTGATTACGGGACAAGGCGACTCCCGGATCAGCGAATACACATGCGTCCGCAAGCGTCCCAGGTGCGCGGAGAGATGCCCACGGCCGGCCACTAAGAGGTGGCACTGATGATGCAGCGCGGCCTCGCGAACTACTTTGGCCACGTCTCCCACTCCAACGCAGAGTGGCAAATCGAGCCCGGCCTCGGCTTGCATCTTCGCGATAGTCTTGCGAGCCTCGATTTCGATCATCGCCCGGAAGTCCTGTTCGAAGTAGCGTTCGGGAAGCGCGACTGACGGAATGGCATGCACGAGCCACAGTTTGGCGCCTAGTTCGCCTGCCAGAGCGGCGGCGCGGCGCATAGCGGGCAGACTGTCTTCGGTGGTATCCACGGCGCACATAATATTCCGGATGGGGCCGGCGGCGGCGTTCGATTCCTCAATGTGCTCGGCCGTCCAAACGGGGCACGGAGCATCGTGCAGAACCTTGGAAGTTGCCGAGCCGAGCAGTAGTGCACGGAAGACGCCCGTACCATGCGTGGGCATGGCAATTAGATCCACTCCGTGCTCATGGGCGTACTGGAGGATCTCAGTGGCGGGATCGCCTTCAAGCATGACGCGGCGCACGCTTAACCCCTGGAAACGGTATTTGAGGAAGCCGTCCAGTTCGTTCTGCCGCCCATCGCGCACCGCACTTAAGTCGATCATGGTTCCGAAGCCGAATGGCTCGCCAAAATATGCCGGCGGCAACTCAAGCACGTGCAACAAGGTGACGTGAGCGTCAAACTTTCGCGCCAGCGTCTCGATGAAGGGCGCCGCGGCGGCACAGCCTTCGGAAAGGTCGACCGGAAACAGGATGTTTTGGAAGGTCTGCATATGGCAACTCCTTACTACCAGGAAAGCTGCAGGTGCAATGCCATGTCTGGGCGGCCCATTTCTGCCACATCGGATGTCTTACAGGGGGGCAAATAACCCAACTGGGTTGTTTCGCCCAGTGAAATCGCCTGGATTCCCCATAAGGCTTCCTCCCTGCCGCTGAGAATCCAGCAGGAACAGGTAGTCGTACCGTTTGGGTCTGCTGCGATAAAGCGAGATCAGGCTGATGGATTCGCGGTAGTCCTCTAAGTACGACCAAGCTCCTTTTGCAATTCCGGTTACACGACGAGATCAACGCGTTCTGCCAAAGAAGACGCAACCCCTGGTGGCAAATGAAATGCATGGTGTAGGCTCGAATCCGAAATGTGCGGGACCAAAATATGGCCGCCTGCAAGAGAAGAGCCCGTGAAGCTGTCAGTCATCGTGAGACTCACCAGGTCATATTCGATTCAAACCTGGGACTATGCCTGGTTATGCATTATTCGGGGACGATTTACGCTGAAAGTGCGCAGGCACCATGGGCGCCAAGCGACAGGATTGAACAATCGTTAGAACTCGGCACGGCGAACAGGAAGGCAGTCATGAATACGTTTCGTAGTCGAGCGTCGGCGGCGGCCATCGCGGTGGTTGTGACGGCAGCTTTGGCCAGTGCTCAACCCAGCGCGTATTCGCGACGGGAAAAGGCGTTCTTCGCGGCCCCCGCAGTGATCAATTTCGTACGCCCCGGCCTGGTGCTCAAGATTGAGTCGGCCACTATTGGCAGCGACGGCACGATCCAGGCGCAATTCAAGCTGACCGACCCGCAGGGCCTTCCGCTCGATCGCTTCGGGATCACAACGCCAGGATCCGTGTCAGTCAGCTTTATCGCAGCCACTATTCCAGCGGGTCAAACCCAATACACCGCCTACACCACTCGCGTCCAAACCAGCGCAATCACTAAAGTGTCAGCCACGCAGGCCGGTACGGACTCGGGCGGCGCGTTCGTGCAGGTTGCCGATGGCGAGTACACCTATACGTTCAAGACAAAGGCGCCGTCGAGCATCGATCGCTCCGCCACTCATAGCATCGGGGCGTATGCGACCCGGGACTTGACTAGTTTCAATTTTGGCACGCAATACTCCAACGACGTGTTCAACTTCGTGCCGAACGGCTCCCCGGTCACCGTGATTCGGGACGTAGTGCGCACGGAAAGCTGCAACCAGTGTCACGATCCGCTGGCGCTGCACGGCGGCGCGCGCCAGAAGGTTGAACTGTGCGTGTTGTGCCATCAACCGCAAACCATCGATCCGGATACCGGCAACACCGTGGATATGAAGGTGTTCATTCACAAGATCCACATGGGAGTGAATCTCCCCAGCGTGAAAGCCGGGACCCCATACCAGATCATCGGATTCGGCCAGTCGGTGAACGATTATTCCAGTGTCGTCTTCCCGGTAGGCTCGGATGTCCGCAACTGCACCATTTGCCACACTCCGGCAGCCACCCAGGCAAATAACTACGTCACCGCTCCCACACGCGCGGCTTGCGGTTCGTGTCACGACGACATTAACTTCGCGTCCGGCGTGAACCACTTAGGCGGCCCTCAGCCTGACGACAAGCAGTGCACCATTTGCCACACGCCTCAGGGCGAGCTGGAGTTTGACGCGTCCATCCTGGGCGGGCACACCATCCCACGCTTCTCGCGCGACATGCCGGGCGTGGTTTTCCAGTTAATCAAGGTGGACAACGGCTCGGCGGGCAGTCAGCCCGTGGTCACTTTCACTTTGAAGGATAAGTCCGGCACACCGATTCCACTGGCCGCGATGTCGCGCGTCGCCTTGGTGCTGTCCGGTCCCACCACCGACTACTCTTTTATGCAGAGCGAAGATGCAACCAAAGGCACTTGCAGCACCGACGGCACCTGCATCTACACCTTCCAGAAGGGGATCGCGGCCGGCGCCACCGGCACGTATACGATCGGCATCGAAGGCGAACGCAATATCACGCTCCAGCCCGGCACCACCAAAGAGATGAAGAACGTTCGCGACGCCGGTGTCAATCAGGTGATCAACTTCTCCGTGGATGGGTCGGCACTCGAAGCCCGGCGGACGGTGGTGGACCTGGTCAGTTGCAACCGCTGCCACACCAGCCTGACCATTCATGGCGACAATCGCAACCAGGTGACGATGTGCGTACTGTGCCACAACCCGAATGGAACCGATTCACCGGTTCGGCCGGCTTCGGCCAACCCTCCGCAGGCCATCAACTTCGCGCTCATGATTCACAAGATCCATACGGGCGAAAACCTGACCACGGACTACACTATCTATGGTTTCGGCGGATCGAAGAACAACTTCAACGATGTCCGCTTCCCCGGAGACCGCCGCAATTGCGCCGAGTGCCACGTGAATGGCTCCGAGCAGCTTCCGCTCAAGGACAACCTGCTGCAGGTCCAGGATCCTCGAGGATTCATCCCTGTGGTGGGACCAACCACGTCAGCCTGCACCGCGTGCCATACCGACAAGAGTGTCGCATCGCATGCGCTGACTAACACCAACCAGTTGGGAGAAGCCTGCGCCGTTTGCCATGGACCTGACGACGATTTCGCCGTCAGCAAGGTGCATGCGCGCTGATAACGGTTTGACCGGTTTCCGCGGCGTGTCCGGTCTGCCAGTAGTCTTGTCTCTGTTGGCCGTGAGTGGTGTTACGGCCCTGGCCCAAGACCCTCCGCCCGCGCGCGCCGGGTCGGAGGCCTGCCAGGCCTGTCATGAGGATATCTACAACGCCTTCGCCAAGAACCCGCATCACACGGTAGAGACCGATTCCAAGCGAGGCTGGAAAGGCCAGGCGTGCGAATCCTGTCATGGGCCCGCGCAGAAGCACACCGAGTCGGCGTCGGCCGAGGACATCCGTAATCCTTCGAAACTGGCAGCGCTGGCGGCCGACAAAATCTGCATGTCCTGCCACTTAAACCAGCCGACCCATGTGGGCCGCTTGCAGAGCAGCCACGCACATAATCAAGTCGCTTGCACCACTTGTCACAAGATTCACGCCAATGGACCGGCGGGTCTGGTGGCGCGCACAGCAGCGGCGGTCAACCGGCAATGCGCGGGCTGCCATCTGTCAACCTGGGCACAGTTTCAAAAGCCGAATCATCACAAGCTGCCCGAGGGCGCGATGTCCTGCGTGGATTGCCACAATCCGCATGGAAGCACGCGGCCGGCGATGATGCAGGCGTTTGGGGCGAATGAGCCGGGCTGCTTCAAGTGTCACGGCGACAAGCGCGGTCCGTTCACATTCGAGCACGCGGTGGTGCGCTTTGAAGGCTGCGCGGCCTGCCATGAGCCGCATGGTTCGGCAAATCCCCGGATGCTGACGCGTCAGGAAGTGCGCCTGGTTTGTCTGGAATGCCACGCCAATCTTCCGGGCGTGACGGCCACGAACGCGGCTCTGGGCGTGGTGCCGCCGGCGTTCCACGACTTGCGGTCGCAGCGATT
The DNA here is from genome assembly GCA_030776455.1 of Acidobacteriota bacterium. Classification (GTDB taxonomy): domain Bacteria; phylum Acidobacteriota; class Terriglobia; order Bryobacterales; family Bryobacteraceae; genus JALYHQ01. The sequence goes on from JALYHQ010000011.1 coordinate 25,021, forward strand.
CCGGAACTGCACCGTCTGCCATCAGAAGATCCACGGAAGTCATGTGGACAGGAATCTGCTGCGATGAGACTGCTCTGCATCCTCGCGGCGCTGCTGCCCCTGTGGGGGCAAACGCCTGTCCCGGCCCCGGCCGCCCCGGCAGACACCAAGCCGGATGCCGCGGCAGCCACCAAGACGCCGCCAACAACTAAAGCTGAAACCTCGCCTGTTCCGGTGCCCGAAGCGGCGTGGATCACCGGCTCGATCGATATGGGCTATCGCTGGCGAACCGGAGTTGCGGGCAGCTTCGATACCTATCGCAGCATCGTGAATCTGGGATCCGGTCCAAAGCTGCTGGGAGCGGACTTCAGCATCGTGGATCCCAAGCGCCGCTTCTTCGATCAGATCCGCGTTCGCGCTTCCAGCTGGGGCGACGACCCGAACTCCAGCTTTCACCTGGACGCCAAGAAAGAAAAGCTGTACGACTTCAACGCCGATTACCGGAATATCGCGTACTTCAACTTTCTGCCCTCATACGCCGACCCGCTGCTGGCGCGCGGCACCGTATTGAACGAGCAATCCTTCGATACGCATCGCCGGTTCGCCAGCTTTCAACTTGATCTGCTGCCCGGCAACTGGTTCGTTCCGTACCTCGCTTATGAGCGCGATTCCGGATCTGGGCGCGGAGCCACCGTCTTTGTTTCGGACGCGAATGAGTATGCCGTGCCGAACACGTTGCGCGATCGAACCAATCTGTATCGGGGCGGAGTGCGCGTTGAGCTGCGCCGATTCCACGTCACGCTGGAAGAAGGCGGCACCACGTTTCGCGACGACCAGAGCGTCTTTACCGCCAGCACAACCAATAATCCTGGAAACTCGTTGACACCGGTCCTGACCCAGAAGCTGTTCCTGACGAACTTGCTGGCGGCGTATGGGATCGGAGGCCACAGCACATACAGCAAGGTGCTCTTCACAGGCAATGCCACGTCCTGGCTGGACCTTTATGGACAGTTTCTGTTTAGCCAGCCGGAGAGCGATGTGAACTACCGGCAGACCGATACCGGAAGCTTCGTTCTGCTGAGTCAATTGCTGTCCTTCAATAGCCAGCAATATCTGGTTTCATCGGCGGCCAAACAGCCGCATACTTCCGCCAGCTTGGGAGCGGAGATCCGGCCGCTGCGCCGGGTGCGCATTGTCGAATCCTGGCTGACGGACCGGTTGCATCAGAGCGGCTCAGCGTCGTCGAGTCAAACGCTGCTTCCGTCACGTCAGACCAGCGCGTTGCTGGCTTCGTCCCTGGCGACGAATTACAGCCAGGAGGAAGTGGATCTCTTTGTCGACCTGACTTCGCGGCTGACGCTGCGCGGCGGATATCGCTACGTGTGGGGCGAGGCGCGCGATGCGACACTGCCGCCGGCGGGTCTCAAGAGCTCCGACCAGGGTAAGCTGCGGCGGAACGTGGGGATCGGCGGCATCGTATTTCGTCCCAGCCAGAAGCTGTCGATATCAGGCGAAGTGGAAGGCGGATCCAGCAGCGGCGCGTATTTCCGGACCAGCCTGTACGATTACCGCAAGCTTCGCGCGCGCGCGCACTATCAGGCTACTGCGTCGCTCAGCCTGTCGGCGGAATTCCTGCTCTTGAATAATCAGAATCCACTGCCGGTGAGCCGTTATGACTATCTGGCGCAACAGGAATCGCTCGCCTTCTTGTGGTCGCCCGGCGACGGCAAGCGCTGGGATTTTCAAGGCTCCTATAGCCGGTCCACGTTGCGGTCGGACATTTCGTATCTGGTGCCGCAGATCCTTCTGCCCGAGCGGTCGTCCTATCGGGACAATGCGCATACGCTCACCGCGCTGTTTAGCGCAAATCTGCCGGGCTATTCGGGGTTAACTCCGAAGATATCGGTCGGGGGATCGTTCGTCCGGTCCTCAGGCAGCCGTCCCACCAGTTACTACCAGCCGCAAGCAAAATTGTTCGTGCCGGTTCGCAAGAATGTGAGCTGGTTCACCGAATGGCAGTATTACGGTTACGGAGAGGCGTTCTATCTCTACGAGGGGTTCCGAACGCACCTGCTCACCACGGGGTTGAGGCTGACGCGATGATCCGGTTTCTGCTGATAGTATTAGCATCCGCCGCGGGCATGCAGGCCGCCGATTCCGCGCGCGGCGAGCAACTGTTCAAGAGCCTGGCATGCGTTCAGTGTCACAGCGTCAACGGCGTAGGCGGGCACATCGCGGCCGATCTGGGACACCGCATTGACCGCAATTTCACCCCGGCGTCGCTCGCCAGTACGATGTGGAACCACGCACCCACGATGTGGGCCGCCATGCGCGAGCGTGAGATTCGAGCGGGCGATCTGGATCAGCAGGCCGCCGACGATCTTTTCGCGTACTTCTACTCCGCGCGCTTCTTTGAAAAACCGGGCGATGCCGGGCGCGGCAAGCGCCTGTTCGCGGACCGCGCCTGCGCGCTCTGCCACGGCTTGAATGAGGCCGCGAGACCGGGTGTCAAACCCGTCAGTCAATGGGAAAGCCTGGCCGATCCCATCGCACTCACAGAAGCTATGTGGAACCACGCGCCAGGCATGCTTGCCGAATTGAAGCTGAAGAACATGCGGTGGCCGCAGTTGAGCGGGCAGGATCTCACGGATCTGCTGGTCTATCTTCGCAATCTTCCGGCCACGCGGCAGAAGCCCGGAGCGTTCCAGACCAGCACGGGGGTCGACGGCGAAGCCATCTTCACGGCGAAAGGCTGCAGGGGCTGCCATCAGTCGGGCTCGTCGTTCGCGCCGCACATCAAAGGGCGGACGCTGACAGAGATCGCGGCGGCGATGTGGGATCACGCCCCCCGAATGAACGTCAAGCCGGCGCACTTTGAAGCCGGCGAGATGCGGGATCTGCTGAGTTATGTCTGGGCGCGGCAATTTTTCGAGGATGCGGGCAATGCTGCCCGGGGGAAACGCGTGTTCGCGGCCAAGCGTTGCGCGGGCTGCCACGACAAGCTGAGCGGCCCGTTCACGGGTACCCGGATGGTCTCGGCGCTCTGGCATCATGGCCCGAAGATGCTGGAACAGATGACCGCCAAGGGCGTCCCGTGGCCGCGTTTCGATGGGCGGGAGATGTCCGATCTGATCGCCTGGCTGAACTCACCCGGAGCCGCAAAATAACATGCCCGCCCGGCCCAGCCGCCCGTTCCTGATACTGCTGACCAGTCACTGGATCAGCATGCTGGGCGCCGCGCTGGTGACACTCGCCGGCGTTTCTTGGCTGTGCGTATTGCCCGTGCACCTGGGCGGGCACGTGAACAATCCCTACATCGGGCTGTTGATCTTCATCGCGATCCCCATCGTCTTCTTTCTGGGGCTGGGGCTCATTCCCATCGGAATCGCCCTGGCGAAACGCAATATCCGAGCGGGCATGGCGGGGGTTGAAAATCGCAGAACGGCATGGAGACACGTGGTCATCTTCTGCGTGGTGGCTACCGTGCTGAACGTCATCATCGGCAGCCAGGTCACGTATCGCGCGGTGGCCCACATGGAGACGGTGCAGTTTTGCGGGCAAAGCTGCCACGTGATGAAGCCCGAATTCATAGCGCATCAGAGGGCGCCGCACCAGCAGGTGGCCTGCATCGCGTGTCACGTTGGTCCGGGCGCGTCGGGTTGGATCAAGAGCAAAATGGCTGGCACGCGGCAGCTGATGGGCGTAACGTTCAACACTTTTCCGCGGCCCATCGAATCGGCAATGGAGAGCAATCGCCTGACGCCTGCCGTCGATACTTGCGAGCAGTGCCACTCCCGCGAGAAGTTCTCCGCTCCGCGCCTGCGCGTAATCACCAAGTTCAAGGATGACGAGGCAAATAGCCGCAACCAGACCGTGCTCATGATGCTGGAGGGCGGCGGCGGGTTTGGAGGCATCCATGGCGCGCACATGGGTCCGAACATTCACGTGCGTTATGCCGCGGCCGATAAGAAGCGGCAGACCATCCCGTGGGTGGAATATCAAAACGCAGGAGTGGTGCGCACCTATGTTGCCGGGGATGCGAAACTCGACGCTATCCGTGCGCTGCCCACGTACGAGATGCAGTGCGTGGATTGCCACAACCGCCCGGCGCACTCGTTCGAACTGCCGGACCGGGCGGTGGACGAAGCCATCGCGCGCGGCCAGTTGTCAAATACCCTGCCGTTCATCAAGAAGACGGGCGTGGAGCTGGTCAAGGCGAGTTACAAATCCAGCGAAGAAGCCGATCAGAAGATCGGAGCGGGCCTGTCAAACTTCTACCAGCAGAAGTACCCGGAGGTGTACGGAAAGAGAACCACGGATATCCAGACTGCCGGGCGCGCGCTTCTAGCCATCTATCAGCGCAACGTGTTCCCGGATCTAAAGGTTGAGTGGGGCACCTATCCCAATAACCTGGGCCACACCGACTATCCGGGCTGCTTCCGTTGTCACGACGACGGACACGCCACGGCGGACAAGAAGACCATTACCCAAGACTGCGGCGCGTGCCATCAGGCGCTGGCCGTGGAAGAGACATCACCCGAGATATTGAAGACACTCGGGATCGAAAGCAAACCATAGAACAAGGAGATTCAAACATGCGAACTATTTTGATTGCATTCACCGCGGTTGCGATAGCCGTCACTGGGGCTTCGGCCGCCGACGCGAAGGCCGGAGGTGCACTTTACCTGAAATCGTGCAAATCCTGCCACGGATTGGATGGCACTGCGAATCCAGCCATCGCCAAGATGATGAAGGTGGACATGCGGAACCTGGGTTCGGCCGAAGTCCAGGCCCAGAGCGATGACGCCATCGAGAAGATTATTACCGGAGGCAATGGCAAGATGAAGCCCATCGCCAGTGTTAGCGGCAAGTCCGTTGACGATGTGGTGGCGTACGTTCGAACGCTGAAGAAGTAAGCGGCAGGCCGCGCTATAATCCCGTCGTGATGCGGCTCACTCTTCTCGCTCTTTTCTCGCTGGCGGCGTTCGCGCAGCCCTACGATCTGATCATTCGCAACGGGCGCGTGATCGACGGGACCGGGTCGCCGTGGTACTCGGCGGATATTGGTGTGCGCGGTGGCCGTATCGCGAGCATCGGCCGGCTCGCCGATTCCCGGGCCAACCGGGTCATTGATGCGCGCGGGATGGTGGTGACGCCCGGATTCATCGACATGCTCGGCCAATCCGAGCTGACGATTCTGGTGAATCCGCACCTGCCGTCGAAGATCTTTCAAGGGATCACCACCGAGATCACCGGGGAGGGCGATTCGGCGGCGCCTCTGAACGACCGCATTCGCGCGGCCGAGCGCACTACTTACGAACACTACGGCGTGAAGGCGGACTGGTCGACGTTCCGCGAATATTTCGCGCGCCTCGAGAAACAGGGGCTGGGCCACAACCTCGCCAGCTATGTGGGCGCCACGCAGGTTCGGCGACTGGTGATCGGCGACGACAACCGGCCTCCCACCGCACCCGAACTCGATCGCATGAGACAGGTAGTGGCGCAGGCGATGCGCGATGGAGCGGTGGGGCTTTCGACGTCCCTGCAGTACGCGCCCGCGCCGTATGCGAGCACCGAAGAACTAATCGCGCTGGCTTCAGAAGCCGCCCGCATGGGCGGAATCTACGCGACGCACATGCGCAACGAAGGCGACGCGATCATGGCGGCGCTGGACGAAGCCATCCGCATCGGGCGCGAGGCCAAAATTCCAGTGGAGATCTGGCACCTCAAAGCGGCCGGCAAACCCAACTGGGGGCGCATGCCGGAGATTGTTGCGAAGATCGAGAGCGCGCGCCGCGCTGGAATCGACATCACGGCCGACACCTACGCGTATCCGGCATGGTTCAATTCCTTTTCGGCGTTCATTCCACCCTGGGCGCACGATGGCGGGAATGAGAAGATGCTGGAGCGGCTGCGCGATCCGGCGACGCGGGCCCGTATTCGCGCCGACATGCTGAAGCCCAGTACGGAGTGGGACAACGAATGGCTGGAGATTCCTGGACCCGAGGCGATCCTGGTGAGCGTGGTGCAGAATCCTAAGCTGCTTCCGCTGCAGGGCAAGACCATCGCGGACATCTCGAAGGCGCGCGGTACGGATCCAATCGATACTATCTTCGATGTGCTGATTGAGGATCGGGGATTCACCAATGTGGCCGTGTTCGGGATGGCGGAGCCGGATGTCGCGCTGGCGCTGCGGCAGCCGTGGGTTTCAATCGACAACGATTCGCAAGGAACGGCGCCCGACGGCGTGCTGGGCCGCGAGCATCCGCATCCGCGCGCGTATGGGACCTTTCCTCGAATTCTGCGCAAGTATGTGCGCGAGGAACGGATGCTGACGCTGCCCGAGGCCATTCGGAAGTTCACTGCGCTGCCGGCGCAACGGATGGGGCTGGCGGATCGAGGCGTGTTGAAGCAGGGCATGTGGGCCGATATTGTGGTGTTCAATCCGGATACAGTGCGGGATCTGGCGACCTTTGAGAATCCGAACCAGCTTTCCGAGGGGATGCAGTACGTGCTGGTGAATGGGGTGCCGGTAATTGATGGAGGGAAGCAGACGGAGGCGCTGCCGGGGAAGGTATTGCGGGGAGCCGGGGCTTCCCGGTAGCCGGGCGGGGCGCCCGGCGCGGGTCAGGGGACCCGCCCCACAACGAACCACTTAGACGTCATATTCAATGTTCTAATGGGCGGCAACAGGACTTTGAATGCGCCTTCACGCCACTAACAGTGTCCAATAAGCATGCCGGTAATTTTTCGGAATGAATACGCGATCGAGCGATTGAACCATCCTGACGATACATGGCTGACGCGGTTGTTTGCCTGGATCGCTCCCGCCCGGGACGACGATCCTGCATCGCTGGTGAATTTTGAACGCGTCATGCAAGGAACCCGTACACTGGCCCGCTAGCAGCTGCCCGCGGTTATAATCGCGGGTATCATGCGATGCCTATGGATACTTGCGCTCGGTGTTTGCGGGTGGGGACAAGATGTAATGGTGGGGACGGCGTCGGCCGCCGCTGGACGCCGGGCGAACGGGTTTATTCGCGTGCCCGCGGGGGTGGATGCTGGCGCCGACATACCGGTGATCGTAATTCATGGCGCGCGGCCCGGGCCCACGCTCGCGGTGGTGGCCGGGGCACACGGGACTGAATACGCGTCCATTATCGCGCTGGAGAAGCTGGCGCAGTCCACGGACCCGGCGGGTCTGGCCGGAACGCTGATCGTTCTTCCCTTGATCAACATCGCGTCTTTTCTGCAGAAGGTGCCGCATCTCAATCCCGTGGATGGCAAGAATATGAACCGGCTCTATCCGGGAAAGGCTGACGGGACCCAGACGGAGCGAGCTTCATGGGCCATCGCGAAGCAGGTGATCGAGAAATGCGACTATCTGATCGATTTCCACGGTGGCGATCTCGACGAGAACCTGCGGCCGTATTCGTACTGGGCGGACACGGGGAAGGATCAGCTGGACGCGACGTCTCGCGCGATGGTGCTGGCGTTTGGACTGGACCATATCATCATTCAGAGAAACCGGCCGGATCCGAATACGCCGGCGCCCGCCACGGTCAGCATTTCGCGGTATGCGCAGAATATGGGGAAGCCCACCATCGTTGCCGAAGCCGGGCACGCGGGCACCAGGGACGCGCAGGATGTCGACATCCTGGTGCGCGGATCCGTGAATGTAATGCGATACCTGAAGATGCTTCCCGGCACGGTTACGCCGGTGGAGCATCCGTTGTGGGTCGGCCGGTACTCGGTGATGACCAGCCCCAGGGACGGCATTTTCTATCCTCTGGTGGGTCCGGAAGCGTATGTTCAAAAGGGAATGAAGATCGGATATTTGACGGATTATTTTGGAGACGCTGTATGGGACGCCATATCTCCGGCCACGGGCGTAGTGCTGTACATTGGCGCGGTGCCCTCGATGAAGAAGGGAGACAACATCGCATACATCGGCGAGGTTGTGGACGCGCCGTAAATGGGCGCTCAACGTTCAAGGGATCGGCTGCAATCCATCGACCTGCTGCGCGGCGCGGTGATGATCGTCATGGCGCTGGACCATGTGCGCGATTTTGTGCACGCCGCGGCCACGCAGTTTCGTCCGGAGGACCTCACCCGTACCAGCGAAGTGCTCTTTTTTACGCGCTGGATTACGCATTTCTGCGCCCCGGTATTCATGTTCACCGCGGGCCTGGGCGCCTTCTTCTGGATGCGCAACCGGCGCGGGAAGAGCGAGCTGGCGAAGTTTCTGCTCACGCGCGGGCTGTGGCTGATCGTTCTGGAAGTCACCGTCTTGCGGTTCGGACTCCTGTTCACCATCCGGGGACCATTGCTGCTGACCATTCTCTGGGCGCTGGGCTTGAGCATGGTGACGCTGGCCGCGCTGGTGTACCTGCCGGCGCGCGTACTCGCTGGCGTCAGCATCGCGATGATCGCGCTTCACAATTTGCTGGATCGTGTTCCCGCCGCGCAGTTCGGCGGTCTCGGATGGATCTGGGACGCGCTGCATCAACAGGCGGCGGTGCAAGCCGGCGGCATCACGATTGTGTTTGCGTATCCGCTGATTCCCTGGCCCGCCGTGATGGCCGCGGGATATTGTCTGGGCACCGTGTTTCTGTGGGATGAAGAACGCCGGCGCCGCTTGCTTGTGCCCCTGGGAATCGGGCTTACGCTCGCGTTTGTGGCGGTGCGGGCTCTCAATATTTATGGCGATCCAGTGCCGTGGAGCGCGCAGCGATCGGCGATGTTTACGGTGATGTCGTTCCTGAACTGCAACAAGTATCCGCCATCACTGGATTTTCTATTGATGACGCTGGGCCCTGCGATCGCGGCGCTCGGTTGGCTGGGGCGGGTGCGTGTAGGGCCAAAGAATCCGGTGCTGGTGTTCGGAAGGGTCCCATTGTTTTACTTCCTGGTTCATATTTACCTGGGTCATGCGATCGCGGTGGCGCTGCGCGGCGGCCAAGATCTGTGGGTGGTTTATGTGGTGTGGGCAGCGGTAGTGGCGGCGTTATATCCGATGTCCCTGTGGTTTGCGGGCGTAAAGGAGCGCCGCAAGGACTGGTGGCTCGGTTATTTGTGATTAGCGGGCGGAACCCGCGGGATTCTCGACGAACTTCGGGGGCGCGGCTTCGTCGCCGAAGGTCCAGCCGGTGAGATAAGCCAGGCGCAGGATTTTTTGCATCTTTTCGAAGTTGATGCGGTCCACCGTGTCGGTGGTCTGGTGGTAATCGGGATGGAATCCGGTGAACCACCACATGGCGGGTACGTTGCGCAGGGCGAACGGAAACTGGTCGCTCCGGAAATAGACATTGAGCGCGGATTCGTCGTCCCATTTGTAGTTCAGCTTCAGTCCCACCATCTGGTTGGCTTGCTCGACGGCGGCACGGTAGTCGGGACTGTACCTCATCCCAACGAGGTTCAGCTCATTCGACGTGTCGGGCGCGATCTCGATCAGGCCCTTGGTCTGTTCGCTCGGCGCTTCATTGCGGCCGATCATGTCGAAGTTGATCACCGCTCGCGTTGTATCCAGCGGCCGCAGCGGATGCTGGACGTAATAATATGACCCCAGCAAGCCGCGCTCTTCAGCGGCGAAGACGGCGAACAGCAGGCTGCGCCTCGGCTTGAACCGATTCTGGGCGTATGCGCGAGCGAGCGCGACGACGCCCACGGTGCCCGATCCGTTATCGTCAGCGCCGTGATAATATTCGCCGTTCGCGGCGGAGCCATCGTGGTCATAGTGAGCGCTGAAGACGATTGTCTCGGCCGCCAGCGCCGGATCGCTACCCTCGAGTGTCGCCAGAACATTCGCCGAATCGGCAAGGCGGCGATCGCGATCGAAGTTCTTCACTTCCGCGCTGAATCCGGTCAGTGGTTGAGAGGCCGGCTTCAGTGTTGCGTCGATGCCGGCCTGCAATTCCCCAGGCTTCTTGCCGGTGGCGGCGAGCAAACTGGCGGCGATCTTGTCGCTAACGGTGATCAACGGAACACGAAGCTCGTCGCCATCGATGGCTTGTGCGGGCAGCCGTCCCACGCGCTGCTGCATGCCCGCGATGCGTGCCAGACGCTCCTGGTTTGACGGATGTTTGCGGTTAGGTTCGGCCACCAACAGCACCGCCACCGCGCCGTGCTTCTGGGCATTCAGCAATTTCACGCGCGAAGTGGCGTAGCGGGTGTTGCCGGTACCATTGAAGATCGACTTCGGGTCGTTCTCCTGAGGCTCATGGTCGAACACCAGAACGATTTTGCCGCGCGCATCCAGGCCCGCATAGTCGTCATAGTGAAGCTCGGGAGCGGTGATTCCATATCCGGCGAAGACCACGGAGCCGGCGACGGTGACGTCACTGGGAAAATTGCCGAAAGCATCCGGGAAACGGAAGAGCTCGCGCTTTCCATTGGCGTCGATGGCCAGATGTGAGTGCTCGCGGTCGGGATGGTACTCGATGAGCGGAACTTTCTGGCGCACGGGCTTCAGGCCGGCCTTCGTAAACTCGGCGGCGATCCACTCAATGGCAACGTCGGACCCGCGGGCCAGCGAGAGGCGGCCTTCGAGCGCGTCGGAGGCGAGAAAGGTGAGATCGGCGCGGAGGTCGGAGATCCGGATGGCGTCGTAGCCATCGGCTATGCGAGACCGGGTGACCGACTGGGCGGAGGCGAGGATGGCTGGGAGGATGAAGGCAACGGGCCGGAGGTTCATGGATTAAGTATGGTGCAAAGTGGGAACTTGGGAGGCTGGCCGCAGGCCAAATGCCCTGCCCCACATTATGTTCGGTAGCTGGCGTTGATGCGGATGTAGTCTTCGGTGAAATCGCAGGTCCAGAAGCGGGCGTGGCCTTTTGCGCGGCTGCGTAGGGAGAAATCAATGGCGCAGTCTTTGTTGTCGAGTTTCGTTTTCAGGCTGGTTTCGGAGAATTCCGCTGCAACGCCGCGCTGGCAGACCGTAACGCCCTGAAGCGCGATGGTTACTCGGGTGGGATCGAATTTTACTCCGGCATTGCCGGCGGCTGAAATGATGCGGCCCCAATTTGGATCGGAGCCCGCTATAGCCGTCTTGACCAGCGGCGAGTTCGCAATCGCGCGCGCGATGCGGGCCGCCGATTCGTCGTCTTTCGCGCCGGTCACTTCGATGGTGATCAATTTTCGCGCGCCTTCCCCGTCGCGGACGATCTGGCGCGCCAGGTCCTCCATCAACTCGCAGAGCGCGGTCTCCACTGGCTCGCTATGCTTCACTCCCGAGGCGCCATTCGCAAGCACCAACACCGTGTCATTTGTCGACGTGTCGCCATCCACGCTGATGCGGTGATAACTGCGCTCCACCGCGCGCGCGAGCATCGAGCGCAAGTCGCGAGGCGAGATAGCCGCGTCCAGCATCACGAACCCCAGCGTCGTGGCCATGTTGGGCTGGATCATGCCGGCGCCTTTCGTGAATCCGGCGATGCGCACGGAGCCGGATTTGAGCCGCACTTCACGCGAGGCGGTCTTGAGACCGGTGTCAGTAGTGAGAATCGCGCGAGCGGCGTCTTCAAAACGATGCGGCGCGAGTCCTTGAATTAAGCCCGGCAGCGCATTGAGGATCAACCTGGGATCGAGTTCGACGCCGATGACGCCGGTTGACGCTGGAAATACTTCCTCGGCGCGCGCCTGGATTTGTTTGGCGGCGGCACGGCAAGTTTCGAGTGCCACTTTGTCTCCATTGGGAGTAGCGCAATTGGCGTTGCCTGCATTGATGAGCACGGCGCGAACGCGTCCACCCGATTTTTTCAGATGCTTCCGCGCCAGCTTCACCGGCGCCGCTTGCACTAGGTTGCGCGTAAATACGGCGGCGGCCGAGGCCGTGCGGTCTGAAACGATAAGCGCCAGATCGTCGCGGCGATCCTTGCGGATTCCCGCGTGGACAGAGGAGTAACGGTACCCGAGCGGCAGAGTCATCCCAGCTTCTCCCCCGGCTCGATGCGATGACCTTGCAGAAACGCCGCGGCCGGCATACGTTTGCGTCCGTCCAGCTGAACCTCCAGCAATTCGAGCACGGTTCCGGCGCCGCATTCGGCCAGCAGGCTTCCCGCCGGCGCGGAAACGCGGCCCGGTGTTCCCGTGCCTTGCTCTCCCGTGAGTCGCGCTTTCCAGATATGCAATCCGCGACCGCGAAACGATGTATATGCGCCGGGCCACGGCAAGAATCCGCGCATCCGATTGAAAGTCTCGGATGCGGGCCTGCTCCAATCGATCAGGCCGTCTTCCTTCTTGAGAATGGGCGCGAGCGTGGCCTGCGGCGAATCCTGCGGCTCGGCTGTAATTGCGCCGCCGTCCAGGCCCGCCAGCGTTTGAACGAGCAAGTCCGCGCCCGCGTCCGCCAGTCGCGGGCCCAGTTCCAGCGCGTTTTCTTCCGGGCCGATCGGCGTCTCCCATTTCAAAAGCATGTCGCCGGTGTCGAGCCCGGCGTCGATTCGCATGGTTGTCACGCCAGTGTGAGTTTCGCCGTTTCCGATGGCCCACTGGATGGGCGCCGCGCCGCGATATTTGGGCAGCAGCGACGCGTGCACGTTGATAATTCCGAGCGGCGGAATATCGATGATGGATTGCGGCAGAATCTGCCCGTAGCCCACCACCACCATGGCGCGCGGTTGCATGGAACGCAGGAGATCGACGGAATCGGGACGGCGCACGCGCTCGGGCTGATGCACGGGGATGCCGTGCCGCTGTGCCGCGAGTTTCACGGGCGATGCGGCCAGCTGGCCGCCGCGGCCCTTGGGACGGTCGGGCTGCGTGAACACGGCGAGCACGCGATGGCCCGCCGCGATGGCTCGCTCCAGCGACGGCACGGCAAACTCGGGCGTGCCCAGAAAGACTAGCTCCATTCTCCGGCTTTCACCAGTTTGCGCACCTTGCGCCGGATCAGATCGCGTTTCAAAGCGCTCACATGCAGGATGTACAGGCGTCCGTGCAGATGATCGATCTCATGTGCGAAAGCGCGCGCGAGCAGCTCTTCGCCGGTCTTCTCGAACACGGTCCCGTGAGCATCCTGGGCGCGCACCGTCACTTTCATCGGCCGCGTGACCTGCTCGCGGAATCCGGGCAAGCTGAGGCAGCCCTCTTCCCCGCTCTGGGTTCCTTCGCGGCCTATGATCTCGGGATTAATCAGCACCAGCTTCTGCGCGGGATCCTCGCCAACGGAAAGATCGATCACCGAAATGCGTTTGGAGACGCCGATCTGCGGCGCGGCCAGGCCCACGCCCTTGGCCGCGTACATAGATTCGAACATGTCGGCCACCAGCTGGTGCAGATCCGGCGTGTCGAACTCTTGAACCGATTCAGCCTGTTTCTCGAGCACCGGGTCGCCATACTTTACGATCGGATAGATCATCAGAAGTTCTTAACCTGCTCCTTGTAGCCTTCGAAGTTGCGGCGCGTTTCGCCGAGCGAATCGCCGCCGAATTTCTCGAGGAACGCCTGCGCCAGCACCAGCGCGAGCATGGCCTCCCCGATAACCCCGGCGGCCGGGACCACGCAGACGTCACTGCGTTCATAGGCCGCCAGCGCGGGCTCGCGCGTTTCCAGGTCCACCGATTCCAGAGGGCGGCGCAGCGTCGAGATGGGTTTGAGAAATCCGCGCACCAGCAGATCCTCGCCGTTGGTCATGCCCCCTTCCAGGCCGCCGGCGCGATTGGCGCCGCGCCTGAACCGGCGTTCGCCTTTATCGTAATGGATGGTATCCTGCACGCGCGATCCGAACGCCGCCGCTCCGTCGCGCGCGAATCCGATCTCGACGCCTTTCACGGCCTGCATCGAGACGATGGCCTGCGCGATGCGGCCGTCCAGGCGCGTGTCCCAGGCGATGTGCGAACCTAGGCCCGGCGGCACGCCATGCGCCACCACTTCGAAGATGCCTCCCACGGTGTCGCCGGTTCGATAAACCTGATCTACCACTTCCTTCATGCGCGATTCGGTTTCGGCGTCGATGCAGCCGAGCAACACTTCATCCTTGCGGCTGAGCGAGACCAACTCGTCCCATGTCGCCTCGCGATCAAGAGTTACCGGACCTACGGCGATCACGTGGCTGAGGACACCGATGCCGAACTCCCCGAGCAGCGCCTTGGCCAGGGCGCCCAGTGCTACACGCGCGGTGGTTTCCCGGGCGCTGGCGCGTTCCAGAATGTAACGGGCATCGTGAAAATTGTATTTGATCGCGCCCGCGAGGTCGGCGTGGCCGGGACGTGGGCGCGTGACGGGCTTGCGCTTATCGAGAGCGTCGTTCTCTTCGACCGGAAGCGCCTCGGTCCAGTTTTTCCAGTCCTTGTTTTGAAGGATTACCGCAATGGGCGACCCGATGGTCTTCCCGTGCCGGACGCCCGCGACAATCTCGGCGCGGTCGGATTCGATTTTCATGCGGCCACCGCGCCCGAAACCCTGCTGGCGACGCCAGAGATCGCGGTCTACGGCGTCGAGCGACACGGGCACGCCGGCGGGAAGGCCGGTGAGAGTAGCCACCAGACACTCTCCATGCGATTCACCGGCTGTTTCAAAGCGCAACATGTTGGGGGAAAGCTTTATCGTAGCGGAAAATGGGCGTACTCGCACGCATCCACTTAGACATAAACGCACCTGCAGTGCTTCCATTTTTCATAACCACCTGTTTTGTTTAAGATCCGGGCTTCAAGCGAGGGCGTGAAACACGACTTTTACACAATCTCTATGGTGCCGTGACACGCGTTGTTGTATGCTGTTAGGTACCGACGCAGGTTAGTTCCAGGAAATCAATTCAGGGGGGCTTCGATGCAATCCACTTCTACATCCACAGGGCGCGCTTGGGCAGGTTCACTCTCGAACCGCTATGCACGTCTGGCATTTTTGTTCGTCTTCGTGGCGTCCTGTCTGTTCGCCCAGAGCGCAGGGTTCGGCAGCATCTCAGGCGTAGTGCAGGATGCCACCGGCGCCGTCGTGCCGAACGCGAAAGTTGTTGTTGAGAATCCTTCCAAGGGTATTCGCCGCGACCTGGACACGAATGCGGGCGGGGGCTTTACCGCCTCGGCGCTGGTACCCGCTCCGGGTTATCACGTGACCGTCACCGCCGCCGGATTTTCGGGCTACGAGATCAAAGACATCACCGTGTCCGTCGGCGAAACCGTGACACTCACTGCTCGGCTCACCGTGTCGTCATCCTCCACCGCTATAGAAGTAACGGCGGAGGCCCCCGTCATCGACGACACCAAGACCGACGTATCGCAGGTAGTCACCACCAGACAGATTATCGAATTGCCGATCAACGGACGCCGCGTCGATTCCTTCGTCCTGCTGACTCCGGGTGTCACCACGGACGGCCCGTTCGGGCTGATCTCTTTCCGCGGAAACCCCGGCGGCAACATCTTCCTTACGGACGGTAACGATACCACGAATTCGTTCTACGACGAGAACGCCGGACGGACCCGCACCACGAACATCTCGCAGGACGCCGTGCAGGAATTTCAGGTTGTGACCTCGAACTTTCTGGCCGAATACGGGCACGCATCCGGCGGCGTGATCAACACCCTGACGCGCAGCGGCAGTAATGAACTGCACGGGACAGCGTATTGGTTCTTCCGCAACCGCACTCTGAACGCAACCGATATCACCGCCCACGGCGTAAACCCCCCGGAATGGCGGCACCAGGCCGGCGTCAGCATCGGCGGCCCGATCTTCAAGAACAAGCTGTTCTACTTCTTCAATGGCGAACTGCAGCGCCGGTTCGAACCGCTGGTCTCCTCAAACCTAACCAGCACCAACGGGCTGTTCGATGGGAATGGAAACTATATTCCGGTAACTCCCAAAGGCGTAACGAACTGCACCGCTTCCGCCGCGCAATGCCAGGCGGCCGTATCCTATCTGCAAAGCCGTATCGACACCCAACTCGTTCCCCGCAAGGCCGATACCAATCTCCTGTTCGGCAAGATTGACTTCCACCCGAATGAGCGCAACGCCTTCAGCTTCAGCGCCAATTACGTGGACTTCCGTTCGCCGAACGGAATTCAGACGCAGCTGTCGCTGGCCGATGGCAGCGGAATCGGAAATAACGCCGATACCAACGTGTTTGACCGCACAGCGCGAGCCAGTTGGACGTTTGTAGCTACGCCCGCCGCTCTGAACGAACTTCGCTTCGGCTACTTCAAAGACCGGCAGTACGATCCCGCCAGTCCCAGCTTGCTGCCACCTTTCGGGCCCGTAGCGTTAACGGTCAACGGCATAAGCAATGTAGGGTACGCGAACGGTTATCCGCGTTTGAATCCCAGCGAACAGCGATTTCAGATTGCAGATACGCTTTCGTTGAACGTCGGAAAGCATAGCCTGAAGTTTGGTGTGGATTGGGACCATGTAGAAGACTTCGTGAGCAGGCTGGCAAACCGATACGGTACTTATACCTACTCAACACTAACGGCGTTCGCCTTGGACTTCTCGGGTAATACCACGGGAGCGAAGAACTACCAGCGCTTCCAGCAGGCCTTCGGAAATCCTCTGGTGGATGTGAACATGCCCGAGATCGGCCTCTTCGTTCAGGACCAGTGGCATGTCACTCCGAAGCTCACCATCAGCCCCGGCGTCCGCCTGGAACACGCCTGGATACCGCAGCCTCCGATTTCGAACCCGGCATTCCCACAAACGGGTCACATCCCCGGCGCGGGCTGGAATATCGGACCCAGAATCGGCATCGCCTACGCGCTCAATCAGAAGACCGCGTTCCGCGCGGGCTACGGCATCTTTTACAACCGCTACACCACTTCTACTATTGAGAATCTGTTCCTGACCAACGGCGTTTACCAGGCCTCGTATACGTTGAACTCAAACGTGCCGGCGCAGATAGCGGCGGGACCGGTGTTCGCGGCGCCCCTGGGAGCGCAACCAAACGTTACGGGAAGCTCCAGCATCATCTTCGCCGATAGTCACTGGAAGAATCCGTATTCCGAGCAGCTGAATGTCGCTATCGAGCGCGAACTGGCGAAGAACACCAGCCTCAGCGTTTCCTATGTCTGGAGCCGCGGCATCCACTTGCTTACCACCCGCGACGCCAACGCCGCGGCACCCACCACCAATTACACGTATCCAATCCTCGACGCCACCGGGAACCAGACCGGGAGCTATACCACGCCGCTCTACACTCAACGCATCAACCCGGCATTCGGAACCATTGCCGAGTTTGATTCCGGCGGGAACGCTTATTACAACGCGCTGATCGTGCACCTCACCCGCCGCTATTCGAGCTGGCTGCAAGGGTCGCTGGGCTACACGTATTCGCACTCCATCGATTACAACGTCGGCGGAGGCGGCAACGTTCTCTTCGGTTCCACGTTCCCCACCTCGGTTTTCAATGGCGACTACAAGGGTGAAAAGGGATCCAGCTCCATTGACCAGCGGCACCGCCTGGTGGTCAATGCGATCGTCAGTCCTACCTTCACGCACAGCAATAGCTTCGCGGCTCGATATTTTGTGAATAACTGGCAATTGTCGGCGGTCAGCGTAGCAGCGTCTTCGCAGTACCTGCAGCCGCTGGTCAGCGTTTTTAACGGCGCGCCGGGTGTCCTGAGCACGTTTTCCCTGAACGGCCTGGGCGGGTCTAGCCGCGTTCCTTTCGAATCCATCGCGGCTTTGCCAATCGGCAACGTGTACAGGACGGATGCCCGCCTTGCCAAGCAGCTTCCGATCACGGAGCGGCTCAAGGTTTATCTGATGTTTGAGGCCTTCAATGTGTTCAACCACGTGCAAGTAGCCGGCCCCTCGGCGAGGGTTAACACCCAGTACAATGCCATCAAGCAGACCACCGGATCGCTGAATGGTTTGATCGCTTTGGTGCCGAACACTTCCTACGGCGCCATTCTGCAAACTCAGCTTCCGCCGGACGGCACGTCGGCGCGGCGCGCTCAGGTAGCCATTCGAATCGTGTTCTAAAAGCAGCGCGGGTTTTCAACGCCCTCTAAAGGCCCGGTGCAAAAGCATCGGGCCTTTTCTTTTCTGGGATAATGGATTCTTGATAGAGCCCAACGCACTGGCCGGCTTGATCGCCCAGGCACGCCGGCGTAAACTCGGCCATCTGGCGATGCATGAGTTCGCCTTGGCGGCTTGCATTGCACTGGGCGGCGGGATTGTTCTGCTGCTGGCGGGAACGCAGCTCCTGGATTGGTACTGGCCGGTCCTGCTGTTCGCCGTCGCGCTGGTTGCCGCGGTCTGGCGAGTGCGCACCCGCATTCCTTCCGGTTACGGCATCGCCCGGACGCTGGATGAAAAGCTCGCCTTGCAGGACTCTCTTTCAACTGCATTCTATTTCGAAGAAAATCCGGAGCGCGTCCGCGTCTCCCAGGACACCGTGGATCGGCAGCGCACGGCGGCGGAAGACCTCGCGCGCACAGCGGATCTGCGTCGCGCAGTTCCGTTTCAGTTTCCCCGCGCGCTATACGCCGCCGCCGGACTGCTGTTTGCCGCCGCCGGACTGTTCGCCGTGCGCTATGGAGTCACGCACAGCCTGAATCTGGGACCTTCGCTGGCAGCCATCGCGTTCGAAGGCGTTGCCACTTCGGACAAAGACGCGCGCGAAGCCCGCAAAAAAGGCCTGGGCGAGCGAGCTGCGAATGACCGCTGGAAGGAACAGATGGGTCTGACGCCGGATCCGTGGCAATCCACGCCCCTCGATCAAAGCGCGGCTCCCGACGGCGCTCTTAACACGGTGGATACTCCCGACGTGAACAACGAGCATGCGGCGAACTCCGGCGCCAAATCCAACGGGAATCCCTCGCAAGATCCGCAGCAGGACCCCAACGAATCGGCCGACGATGGACAAAACTCAGCCGGCAAGGACAGCGGGGCCGACGACGAGGCCGGGGCGCCCAATCAGGACGGTGGCGTAACCGGGCAGGATCCGAAGAAAGACGGACAGCGCGATGGCAAGGCGTCGGATAAATCGGGACTCACCGACAAGATCAAGGATGCGCTGGCCAGCCTGATGTCCAAGCTCAAGATGCAGCCCAAACCAGGCGGCAGCCAGACCGCGGCCTCGAGGGACGGCGGATCGCAGGCCTCGAAGCAGCGCGACGGGAAGGATGCGAAAGGCACGCCGCAACAGGGCAAGCCCTCCGATAACGCGCAGGCGTCTTCGGAATCGAACAGCGACGCGCAAGCACAGGCCAACCAGCAGGCCCAGGCATCGCAGGGCAAGAGCAATTCTCCGAGTCCGGAACACGCGGCTTCGCCGGATTCCAAGAGCGGCATCGGCAAACAGGACGGCGATAAGGCGTTAAAAGACGCACAGCAGCTGGCGGCGATGGGCAAGATCAGCGAGATAATCGGCAAGCGGTCGTCCAACGTCACCGGCGAAATGATGGTGGAAGTGGCTTCCGGCAAGCAGCAGCTGAAGACGCAGTACAGCCAGAAAAGATCGTCGCACGCCGAAGCCGGCGGCGAGATCAATCGCGATGAGATTCCGCTGGCTTACCAGCAATACGTGCAGCAGTACTTCGAGGAGATTCGCAAGCTTGCACCCGCTGAGTCGAAGAGCAAGCCGGACCAGCCGCGCAAGACGCCCGGATCTTAGCCGATACTCGGAAGGAGCGGCGCCCCACACGCCCGCCACACAAGCCTACTTTTTGTCTTTAGATTGGGTGATCGACAGCGCCACGTAGTTCACTACCTTGGCCTCATTGCGGGCTACTTCATAATAGGCAGCCCTCAGAAGCTGGTCCTTGCGATTTAGCAGCGTCTCACGGATATTCTGCTGTACGCGCGGATCGGACAGCTCGCGCTGGCCGGCCGGTTCCTTGGAGATGATCTTGAAGATCCTGTATCCCTCGGCGGTCTTCAGCACCGGCGTTACCTGTCCGGGATTGGCGCCCAAAATAGCCTTGCGCAGTTCCTGATTGGCTTTTTCCAGCGCGGATTCGGGCACATAGCCGAGATCGCCGCCGTTCTGCGCCGAATTGGTGTCCTCCGAGAAATTCTGGGCCACCATCGCGAAGTCCTCGCCTTGGCGTATGCGCGCCAGAATCGATTCGATCTTCTTGCGCGCCTGCTCCTCATTCTGCGCCTTATCGTTCTTGAGATTGCGCACGTTCGGGTCGGGCGTGGGCGTCACCAGGATCTGGGACATGTGGATTTGCGGTTCGGGGAAGTTGAACCCGGTCTTGTTGGCGTTATAGAAATCGTTAACGTCCTTGTCGGAGATAGAGATGTGCGAGGTGATTTCCTTGTTGAAAAGCTTCTGAATGCTGAGGTTGCGGCGCAGCTCAGCCTTCAGATCATCCGCGGTCATGCTGCGGGCGGTAAGCTGCTTTTGAAACTCTTCCTGGGTAAAGGGAGCTTTCAGCTCCGAGAATTTCGCCTCGACATCGGCGTCGGTAGCCATCAGTCCCAGCTTTTCGGCGCGTTGCAGCATGATTTCGCGATCCACCAGGCTGCGCAGCACCTCCAGTTTTTGGATTTGCATCTGATCGTCGCTGGTGCCCGCCGCGGGCGTGCTGAAAGAAGACTGATATTGCTTATCCAGGTCGGTGTGAGTGATTGTGCGGCCGTTTACACTGGCCGCCACGTTGTCGGGGACAGCATGCCGGCAGGCGGAAACGGAGAACGCGGCGAGCGCGGCGAAGGCGGCGAACGGGAGACGGAGCATGTAGGTGATGTCTTCATTCTAGACGGTTTGGAGCCCAATAGCTCCCTGCGCAAGGGATTGCTAGAATCACGGCATGAGGCGGTTCTGCACTGCGGTGTTGTTGGCGCTCCTCGCCGCGCGGTTGCCTGCTCAGCGCCCGCCGGATAACGCATTCCGATTTTCCATCCTTGGCGACCGCACCGGCGGAGCCAACCAGAAAGCCTACGAGCAGGCTTGGCGCGAGATTGACCGGCTGCGTCCCGATTTCATCGTCAACGTCGGCGACACCATAGAAGGCGGCAATGACGCCACGGCAGCGGCCGAGTGGACCGCCCTGCGCGCGCTCTGGAAAAGCTACAAGTACCAGCAGTTCTTTACTCCCGGTAATCACGATATCTGGTCTCCCACGTCTCGCCGCATCTTTGGCGAACAGACCGGCCATGCGCCGCCGTACAGCTTCGACCACCAGAACGCCCACTTCACGGTGCTTGACAACAGCCAGACCGAGACCCTGGATGACGGCCAGCTGCAATTTCTGGAGCGCGACCTCGCCGAGAATCGCGCCCGCACCCCCAAGTTCGTTCTGTTCCACAAGCCCTTCTGGCTGCTGCCGCTTAAGTTCGACAGCGGCGAATTTCCACTGCACAAACTGGCGCTGAAATATGGCGTGAACTGTGTCATCAGCGGCCACGGCCATCAGTTCGTCCGGCTCGCGCGCGATGGCGTCGTTTATCTGGAAGTTGGGAGCTCAGGCGGAAATCTCAAAGGTCTGGATCGCGGCGAAGGATATGACCAGGGCTGGTTCTACCAGCACGTGCTGGTGGAAGTCCGCGGCGGGAAGATCGAAGCTACCGTCCACGAGCTCGGCCCTCCGCTGGGCCAAGGGCGCAGCGTGCGGCTAGAATACAAGGATCATGCGAGTACGTCTCCTGTTCCTTCCAATTCTGCTGGCCCTGCCGCTGGTCGCGCAGCAGCGCCCGCTCACCCATCAGGATTACGATAGCTGGCGCAGCATCCTGAACCAGCGTCTCTCCAACGACGGGAAATACGTGGCGTACGCGCTGTTTCCCCAGGAAGGCGACGGCGAATGCGTCATCTGGAACCTGGGCACCGGCAAGGAATGGCGCGAGCCCGCCGGCGTGCGGCCTCCGGCGCCGCGTCCGAATTACGCGCTGAATCCGGATGATCCGCCGCCGCAGCCGCCGGGCCTTCGGATCGCATTCACGCGGGACAACCGGGCCGTAGTTTTCTCCACGTTTCCGTCGAAAGCCGAAACCGATCAGGCCCGTCGCGATAAGAAGAAGCCCGACGACATGCCCAAGGGTGGCCTGGCGATCCTGGACTTGGCCAGCGGCAAGGCCGTGCGAATTGCGCGCGTGAAAAGCTTTCAGGTTCCCGAGAACGGCGATGGCGTAGTTGCGTATCTGCGCGAATCCGAGCAGGCGAAAGTGAAGGGCAAGGAGTACGGCGGCGACCTGGTCCTGCGAACCCTTGTCACCGGCGCCGAGCGGGAGTTCCCCGATGTACTCGAATACGCGCTGAGCAAGGATGCAGGCACGCTGGTGTACGCCGTCAGTTCGAACAAGGAAGACGCTAACGGCGTTTATGCAGTCGCCGCTTCCCCCGACGCCTCCCCCGTGGCGCTGCTCGCAGGCCGCGGCAAGTATACGAAGCTGGTTTGGGACGAAGCGCAAGCGCAAATAGCATTTGTAAGCGATCGCGCGGATGCGGACGTGAAGCAGCCCCCGGTAAAGCTGTATCGCTGGGACCGCGGCGGGGCCGCCGCCGAGGAGCTGGTTTCGCCCGCTACTCCCGGGCTCCGCAAAGGCTTCGTCCTGTCTGATAAGGGCGCCGTCGCCTTCTCCAAGGACGGCCGTCACATCTTCTTCGGATGCGTGCCCGAGACCGGCCGCCCGGCGAAGGACGAGGCCGCGGACACTCCCGCCGAGGACCGTGTCTCCGTCGACCTGTGGCATTGGAAAGACGATTACATCCAGCCCATGCAGAAAGTTCGCGCGGAGACGGACAAGAATCGCTCTTATCGAGCCGTATGGCACGTTGCGGACAAGAGACTGGTCCAGCTGGCCGATCAGAGCATGCCCGAAGTCACGCCCAGCGAGGACGGCCTATGGGCCGTGGGCGGAGACGACCGAGAATATCGTTCCATGCGCGAATACGACGAGAGTTATATCGACACCTGGCTCATCGACACCGTGTCGGGTTCCCGAAAGCTGGCCGCCAAGAAGCACATCGGCCGCGTCACATGGTCCCCCAACGGCCGCTATGCTCTGTTCTTCAATGGAACGGATTGGAGCACCATCTCGGCGCCGGACGGCCGCGTCGCCAACATCACTGCCGGTCTGGGTGTGAGGTTTGGGCGCGAGGATCACGATTCGCCCGGCTCGGCCGCGCCCTACGCGCCCGCCGAGTGGACTCGCGACGGGAAGTACGTCGTGCTGTACGATCATTACGACGTCTGGCGAGTGAACCCGGACGGCAGTCTGGCAAAGAATATCACGGGGGGGCTTGGCCGCAGGCAGCATCTGATGCTGCGCCATGTGAAGCTCGATCCAGACCCGAACGAAAAAGGCATTGACCCATCCGAGCCGCTCTTGCTGGCCGCCGAGAACGACGACACGCACGACAGCGGTTTCTATCAAGGCTCCCTTGCCGGCGATAGCGAACCGCGCAAGCTGCTCTTCGGGGTCCGGCACTACACGCCGCCGGTGAAAGCGAAGGATGCCGACGTCCTGCTGCTGACGGCTCAAACATTTCGAGAGTTCCCCGACCTGCAGACCACCGATTCCAGCTTCCGCGAGTTGCGCAAGGTGAGCAACGCTAATCCACAGATGTCGAAATTCTTGTGGGGCAGTGCGGAGCTGGTCCATTTTCGAAATGCGGACGGCGTTCCGCTCAGCGCCGCCCTCTTCAAGCCCGATAACTTCGATCCGAAGAAGAAATATCCGCTGCTGGTCTACATCTACGAACGGCTGGCGCAGAACGTGAATCATTTCGTTCCGCCCGCGCCCAGCCACAACATCAACATCTCTTTCTACGTGAGTAACGGCTATCTGGTGTTGCAGCCGGACATCGTCTACAAGACCGGCTACCCCGGCCAGAGCGCTCTCAAATGCGTGCTGCCCGCCGTGCAGGAGATGGTGGATCGCGGATACGTGGATGAGAACGCCATCGGCATCCAGGGCCACAGCTGGGGCGGATACCAGATCGCATATATGATCACCCAGACGAACCGGTTCCGCGCCGTGGCTGCGGGCGCTCCGGTAGCGAACATGACCAGCGCGTATGACGGTATCCGCTGGGGTCCTGGGATCCCGAGGCAGTTCCAGTATGAACGCACCCAGAGCCGCATCGGCGGCAGCCTCTGGCAATATCCTCTGCGCTATATCGAGAATTCGCCGGTGTTCATGGCGGATCGCGTGACTACGCCGGTGATGATGATCCACAATGACGCCGATGACGCCGTCCCTTGGTATCAGGGAATCGAATATTATCTCGCTCTCCGCAGGCTGGGCAAGGAAGTGTACTTGTTCACATACAACGGCGAGCCTCATGGTTTGCGCCGCCGTCCGAACCAGAAGGACTATACGGTTCGGCTGCAGCAGTACTTCGATCATTATTTGAAGGGCGCGCCGCGGCCGGAGTGGATGGAAAAGGGAATCCCGTACCTGGAAAAGCCGTCGATGGCGGTGGATACGCAGTAGAGCCGTATGCCCTCCGATCAGATCGTGTCCGACAACATTAAGAGCGTCGCCGCGATTTACGCCGCGGCGCAACTGGAACAAATGCGCCTCTTCGATGTCGTGGATCGCATCGTCCAACGGTTCGTCAGCGGCCAGTTGCCGGTTGGAGTGGGTTCCGCCGGCCGCGCTCTGGCAGCCTACTACTGGTCCGGCACGGAGCGCATTGCGCCTCCGGAACGGCGGGCTCTCTATACACGCGTCTTGGGTATGCCGGGTGGGGACCTGCAGCCCAATTCTGAGTTCGAAGACCTCTGGCAGCGCTTCGTGGCGGCCGTGGCTGAGTTCAGCCGTCAACAAAGCGACGCCGCCTTACGCGAAGCCGCCGAAGCAGCCGGCCGCAACTTGGCCGTCAACGTCTCCATCCACGGCGGCGGTTACGTCTGGTTCGCCGCGCGCAAGCTGAATAAAAACATCGCCTCGGCGTTGGCGATCCTTAAACAGCCGGAAATTCAGCGGGCTTATGGAGCAGCCGATGCTTACCGGGTGATCGAACAAGTGTCCGCCCTTGAGCTGGGCGGCGCCCGCAATATCGTGCGCTTTCGCACCCGTGCCGATGCGGGCAGACGAATTCTGCAGAGCCTGGCGAGGGGCCGGCTGTTCCGGTCGCCGCGCGATCGGGACGCTCTGATACAGTCGGTAGACCAATGGCTGTCAGTGGGAGGAGTACCAAACGAACCAGTGAACTTCCTGAGCGCCGTGAAACGGGTCCGGCGCGTGCCGCGGAAAAGGCCGTCCGCCGGCTAACTGCACCGAAAAGCGGTCCGTCGCGCAACACTCCCGGACGAAATGCATCCATGTAATGACACAAGCAGGTAACGTGTGCGAGTTTAGAATCGCCTTTTCTTCACCCGCTGGTCGGAGGCTGGCTCAAAAGGAATGGAACCGAAGAACCCTGAATCGGCGGTGAAGGATCAACCCGCCCTGCCGGCGCCGGCACACCCGATTAAAGAGCTGCCACCCGCCTCTTCGGAAAGGCCCGGCGTCCTGGAGCGGCGTCCCCGTAAGCCATTGTGGCCCTGGCTGCTGCTTCTGGCTTTGTTAGGCGCCGGCGGTTACTACTTTTGGGCCAAGCGAACTCCTGCCGCGCAGCAAGGTCCTGCCGGGGGTAAAGCGGGCGGCAAACGCGGCGGCGGCGTGCCTCCAATTGTGGCCGTGAAAGCCCGGAAGGGCGATATCGGTGTCTTCTATAGCGGCCTGGGAACGGTGACCCCGTTGAACACGGTTACCGTGAAGAGCCGCGTGGACGGGCAGCTGATGAGCATCCATTACAAGGAAGGGGACATGGTGAGCCAGGGCGCCACGCTCGCCGAAATCGATCCGCGTCCTTTTCAGGCCCAGTTGATGCAGTTCGAAGGCCAGCTGGCGCGCGATCAGGCTTCGCTGGAGAATGCAAAGCTGGATCTGAAACGCTATGAGGACCTCATCGCCAAGAACGCCGTGGCCGGCCAGCAATTGGACACGCAGCGCGCCTTGGTGAAGCAGTTCGAGGGCGCCATCAAGATCGACGAAGGTCAGATTGAAGGCGCGAAACTCAACATTACCTACAGTCACATCACCGCGCCCATTAGCGGACGCGTCGGCCTTCGCCTGGTGGATCCGGGGAATATCGTGCACGCGTCGGACCCCAACGGGCTGCTGGTGATTACTCAGATCCAGCCCATCAGCGTGATCTTCACGATCGCGGAGGATCAGCTTCAAGTGGTGATCCGCAAAGTGCGCGGCGGCCAGCGCCTGCCCGTGGACGCCTGGGACCGCGAGATGCAGACGCGCATCGCGCAAGGATCGCTGACCACCGTGGATAACCAGATCGACCAGACCACCGGAACCTTGAAACTGAGAGCCACCTTCGACAATCGGAACAGCGCGCTGTTCCCGAATCAATTCGTGAATGCGCGGCTGCTGGTGGAGGAGAAGCGCGGCATCACGCTGCTAACCTCAGCCGCGGTCCAACGCAATTCGCAAATGACCTATGTGTACCTGGTCAATCCCGATTCCACGGTCACGGTGAAAAAGATCGACCTGGGCGTTACCGAAGGAGAAGATTCCGAGGTCACTTCTGGACTTGCGCCCGGCGATGTGGTGGCAATGACCGGCGTCGACAAGCTGACCGAGGGCGAGAAAGTGAACGTGCATTTCGAGGGTGAGAATCCCCGCGGCGGCGGCGGGAATCCTGGCGGAGGCAAGGCCGGCGGAAAAGGCGGCGGCGGGAAGAGGCCACCCGGCAAATGAACCCGTCACGCACGTTCATCCTGCGCCCGGTCGCTACTACGCTGCTGATGGTGGGCATCCTGCTCGCCGGCGCCGTGGCTTACAAGCAGTTGCCGGTCTCCGCTTTGCCCGAAGTGGACTATCCCACTATCCAGGTGATCACGTTTTATCCGGGCGCGAACCCCGACGTGATCGCTTCCTCGGTCACGGCGCCGCTCGAGCGCCAGTTTGGACAAGTGCCCGGACTCAAGCAGATGACTTCCGTCAGCTCGGAAGGCAGTTCGGTGATTACGCTGGAGTTCAATCTCAGCCTGAACATAGATGTGGCCGAGCAGGAAGTTCAGCAGTCGATCAATGCGTCTGGCACTTTTCTGCCTCCGGATCTACCCACGCCTCCGCTTTACAGCAAGACCAATCCCGCCGACACGCCCATCATTACTCTGGCGCTTACTTCGAACACCATGGCGCTGTCGAAGGTAGAGGATCTGGCGGATACGCGGCTGGCCCCGAAGATTTCGCAACTGCCGGGGGTGGGTTTGGTGAGCATAAGTGGCGGCCAGAAGCCCGCGGTGAGAATCCAGGCCAATCCCACCACGCTGGCTTCCTATGGCCTCAATCTGGAAGACTTGCGGAACGCCATCACTGCGGCAAACGTGAACCAGGCCAAGGGAAATTTCGACGGACCGCATCAGTCCTACCA
>JALYHQ010000012.1 GCA_030776455.1 Acidobacteriota bacterium
CTTGTGGGATTGATCACATTCTACCCGCGTTTTGGTGGGGCAGGCGGTTTCGCCTGCCAGAGGCCGATTGCTAATCGGCCGCAGGATACTATCCTGCCCCAAACGTTATGGACACGCTCCTCATCGGGCCGACGGAATCGTGCCTTGCCTGGCGATCGGCGTGATGGGATCAATAAACAGCCAGCACACCACGCCCGCGATACCTACGGTCGCCGACACAAGGAATACCGGAGTCCAGTTGTGATTCGTGCCCTGAAGAATCCAGCCAATCACGGTGGGCGAAACGGTAGCACCGGCAAGCTGCCCGAACGTGTTCATAGTGCCGGTGAGAGTGCCCACCGACTTCCCGCCGATATCCGTGCATGTGATCCAGGAGATCGGCTGGCAAAACAGGCTGGTAAAGCAGGAGAGAATCACGAGAGAGATACCCCACTTGGTATGTTGAACGGAGACGAATGCCACGAGCAGAGCTGAAGTCGCGGCGAAACTGAAACAGGCGAGCAGCCGTCTGGCTTTCGCGATTCCCTGAAGCCGTCGCGACAGAATCGGCTCGAGCCATGCCGCGACGATGCATCCGAGTCCTCCGGCGAGGAGCGGCAAGCCCGCCAAAATGGCTCCGGTGTGCGGTGTGAACTTCGTCGCCTCCTGAATGTAGGTCGGGAACCACGTCAGGAAGAAATAGAATCCATAATCGAAACAAAACCACTGAGCGCATAGCAACCAGACCGTGCGCGATGAGAACAAGCTTTTCCAGGGAATGCCGTGCGACTCCACCGGGTCGTGCGCGCCGGTGGTCAAAAGGGCGAGCTCGGCGGCGTTCACGTTTTTTTGCGAGCGCGGGTCATCGCGGTACCAGCGGTAGAAGGGTATCACCCAAAGCACGCCGGCGGCTCCCAGACAAGCGAAGGTATAACGCCAGGACATCCGCTCCAGCAGGAGCTGAACCAGCAATGGCGCCGCCGCGCCGCCCAGGTTGGCGCTGGCTTGCAGCATGGCCAGCACATGCACCCGTTCCCGGGGCGTCAACCATGCGGTTACCGCCTTCGCCAGGGTCGGGAAACAGCCGGCCTCGCCCATACCGAACAGAAATCGGGTTGCAACCAATGACGGCAGATTCCAGGCCCATCCAGTGGCCGCCGTAAAGAACGACCACCAGATGACGATTCGCGCCAGCATCTTGCGCGGCCCAAGCATATCGGCCAGCCATCCGCCGGGGATCTCAAACAGCGTGTAGGCGAGTCCAAAGGCGGAAAAGACGTAGCCGGTCTGGGCCGCGTTGAGTCCCAGATCCTTGCGGATGGCCGGTGCGGCCTGTCCCATGCAGACGCGGTCCGTGTACAGGATGAACACCAGTGTCAGCGCGTAGAAGACTACCCAGTAGCGCTGCCGGGTAGGTTTTTGCGTGGTGCTATGTGGTAGCGGCAGTGTTCGCTATAGTACTACAGAGGCACTTCTCAACGATTCTTGGGAGCGCTGGACTCCTCTGCGCCCCTTCGACCTGTGGCCTCTGGTCCCGCGTGGCAAGTCCACGTACTTGAACGCAGTTGCTTGCCTATCGGCCCGGCACAGGCTGAAGCCTGTGCTACAGGTTGACTTCGCGGACGCGCTCGGCTATGCTGCTGAAGTACCGATCTATCAACGGTTTGTAGTACATTCTCCTCGCCGTTCGTAGCATCTACTCGGGAGTTGGCTATGGCCAGTAGACCAGATGAGCATAACCAAAGCCCCTCGGCCTTCCCCGAGGAGCCGGACTATGAGCAGCTCATTGCCGACTACACCAACTTCGCCCCGCCGCACGATGGCGAACTTCTGCAGGGCACCGTTCTCAAAGTCACCGACAAAGATGTAATCGTCGACTTCGGATACAAGTCGGAAGGCATTGTTCCGATTGAGGAATTTTTTGGTCCGGACGGCCTGCCGCATGTGGCCAAGAACGACACCATCGATGTAGTGATCGATCGCTCGGCTCCCCAGCATGAAGGCTATACTACGCTGTCGCACGAGAAGGCCAGCCGTCTGCGCTCCTGGGACAATCTCGAGAAGGCGCATCGCGAAAATCTGGCCGTCTCGGGACGCGTGGTGGGACGCATTAAAGGCGGCCTCAACGTGGATGTGGGAGTGCCCGCGTTCATGCCCGGATCGCAGATCGATGTGCGGCCGCTGCATAATCTGGACAGTTTCGTCGGCTCCGATATTCCAGTAAAGATCGTCAAGCTGAATCGCCGGCGAGGCAACGTAGTAGTTTCGCGAAAAATGGCCATCGAGGAAGATCTGGAAGCGCGCAAGCATGCCGCGCTGCAGGATCTGGCCGAAGGCTCTATCGTCACCGGCACCATCAAAAATCTCACGGAATACGGCGCTTTTATCGATCTGGGCGGCATTGACGGCCTGCTGCACGTCAGCGACATGTCCTACGGGCGCGTTACGCATCCCAGCGAAATGGTGAATGTCGGGGACCAGATCACGGTCAAAGTGCTGAAGTTCGACAAGGACCGCGAGCGCATTTCCCTGGGCTTGAAACAACTGGTGCCCGATCCGTGGGAGACCATCGAAACTCGCTATCCCTCGGGCCACAAGGTAATCGGCCGGGTGGTTAGCGTCACCGATTACGGCGCTTTCGTCGAGCTGGAAGCCGGTGTAGAAGGCCTGATCCACATCTCCGAGATGACCTGGAGCCGCCGCATGAAGCATCCCAGTAAAGTGGTGCATGTGGGCGATCAAGTGGAGACGGTGATCCTCGAAATCAAGCCGCGCGACCGGCGCGTATCGCTGGGCATCAAGCAGCTGGAGGCGGATCCCTGGACCACGGTCGCGGAGCGTTACAGCATCGGCTCGGTGGTGGAAGGCAGGGTGCGCAAGCTGACCGATTTCGGGGCGTTCATCGAGATTGAAGAAGGCATTGACGGGTTGGTGCACATCTCCGATCTTTCCTGGACCAAGCGCGTAAAGCATCCTTCCGACTTGCTCAAGAAGGGCCAGCTGGTGCAGGCGGTGATCTTGAATATCGACGCGCCCAACCGCCGCCTTTCGCTAGGCGTCAAGCAATTACAGCCGGATGCCTGGGAGAGCTTCTTCCGGACGCATCAAGTGGGCGACATCGTACGCGGGCGCGTGTGCCGGTCCTGCAATTTCGGCGTTTTCGTGGAACTGGCGCCGGGCGTGGAAGGTTTGTGCCACCGGACCGAGATACCCGGCGTTTCCGAGCGCCGGCCGGATGAATCGCCTTTGCCCATCGGAGAAGAGTTTGATTTCAAAGTGATCAAGACCAGCGAAGCGGAAAAGAAGATCGGCCTGAGTATCCGCGCGCTGGCGGATGACGAAGAACGTACCCGGCTGGAAGATTATCAGCGCCATGCCGCCGCTGCCACCATGACCATAGAGGAAGTAATGAATACTAGAGGAAAAGGAGAGGGGCGCTAGAAAAAGCGGCCCCCATCAGGAGACCAAACCCACCATGACCAAAGCCGAACTGATCGAAGAAGTTTCAAGGGTAGTGGAAATGACCCGCAAGGATTCCGAGGTAATCGTGGAAGCGATCTTCGACAGTATCGTTCGCTCACTGCGCGGGGGAGACAAGATTGAAATTCGCGGATTCGGAAGCTTCCGCACGCGCCAGCGCCAGCCGCGCGTCGGCCGCAATCCCAAGACTGGCACGCGCGTGGAAGTGCCCTCCAAGCGCATTCCATATTTCAAGCCCAGCAAGGAACTCAAGGACCTCGTGAACACCTCGCATACGGCCGCGCCGGCCGAAGCTCCCCCGGCCGAGCCGGGTTCGACGCCGCCCGGTTCCTGACGGGCCGCCCGCGTCGTTTCTATGGATCATCTCTGGAGTCCGTGGCGCTACCGCTATATCCAAAGCGCGGACGCCGACGCCACGTGCATTTTCTGCCAGAAGGCCGCCGAGCACAAGGATGAGCAAAATCTCATTGTGTTCCGAGGCGCGCGCAATTTCGTCATTCTGAATCTGTTTCCCTACACCACCGGGCACTTGATGGTGGCGCCGTACGAACACGTCGACACGCTGGACCGGGCCGATGAGGCCACCACTGCCGAAATGATGCTGCTGATGCGCGCCGCCCAGACGCATCTGGGCTCCATCTACAACGCGCACGGCTTCAACCTGGGAATGAATCTGGGGGTGGCCGCCGGCGCGGGGATCGCGGGACACATCCACATGCACGTGCTGCCGCGGTGGCGCGGCGACGCGAATTTCATGTCGGTGATCGGCGAGACCAGGGTGA
Source organism: Acidobacteriota bacterium (assembly GCA_030776455.1). GTDB lineage: Bacteria > Acidobacteriota > Terriglobia > Bryobacterales > Bryobacteraceae > JALYHQ01. The sequence continues at coordinate 4,242 of JALYHQ010000012.1, forward strand.
TGCCCGAAGAGCTGGGGGAGACGTACCGGAAGCTCAAAGCGGCCTGGGTTCAGGTAGGCAGCAGCATGTAAGTCACCAGCGCGGCCCCGGCCATTCGCTTGTGGCTGTCAAACAGGTCCACCCGCGTCACGCACAGTGATTTTCCGGTTCGCAACAGCACCGCCCGGGCGATTACTTTTGACCCGCTGATAGGACGCAGATAGTTGATCTTCAGCTCCGTGGTGGTAGTGGGCACCTCGCCGTAATGCTGCACCAGCGCATGCCATGCGGCTTCATCCGCGATGGACGCGGTGACGCCGCCGTGCAGCACGCCATTCGAATTGAGCAGACCGGGCCGCAAGGCACACTCCACGGTGACACCGTCTTTGTGTTTACGAGTAACGTGAACGCCGAGATCGTGCTCAAAGGCCATGCAGCTTATGATAACGGCCCAGCCAGTACGAGAGCAGAAAAAATCCGCCGTCGTCTTCGGCGCGGCCGCCGTTTCCGCCGTCGATGACAAAGGGGTTGCCGTTCCACTTCATCACCGGGCGCTCATCCGGCGGTAGCAGGGTGTTAGTTTGCGGATGCCGGAAGCGGTCCGGCCCGGCGTCCAGCACGATGTCGGGACGATGGGAATTTTTCACGGTCCACGTCACCAGGTCCATGGGGACACGGCTCAGAGTCCACACGGCTGGTTCCAGATCGAGGGAAGCATCCGGATTCGCGGTCTTGTAAATGTACATCCACAGCGGGTTTTGCTCGCGCCGGATATTTCGCCACCATTGATCGAGCGCCGCGCGATACGTCGCGAGCAGCGCGGGATCGCGCTCATAGCGGAACAGCGGATAAAAGCTCAGCATCGCGAGCTCTTCGTCCGAGTAGTTAATTTCGTGACTCAACTCGAGCAGGCGCGTGGTTTGTTTGGTATATCCCAGGCCGCGGCTCGCCGCGCCGTATTTTGGGTCACCGGTGATGTGCTCGGCTACCTTCAGGAAGCTGAGGATTTCCACCGCGTTGAGCGGGCTGTCGGCTCGGCCGCGGCCGTCGAAGTATTCGCGGTCCCAGCGCCCCCAGGTGGTAGGCTTGCCGTTCACATCCGTCAGCGTGTAGCCGTGCTCGATGATGTGATCCATGATCCGGCGAGTGGTGGCCGCGATTCGCGCCTTCAGTTCGGCGTCCGGCAGCAAATCGAAGGCAATCGAGAACGCCAGAAAATGACCGACGATCTCGTCCGAGCTGGTGTCCGCCTTCCACTCATAGTCGCCTTGCGGAGTCCAGTGCCAGGTGCCGTCGGAGGGACGCCAGTCGCCCTTGCGGATGTACGAACGGGCGGGAAAGCCGGGACGCTGGGTAACTTGTTCGAGGAACAGCAGCGCGTCCATGGCGGTGCGGGCGTTGGCCAGCGCTTCTTGCGAATTGGTGGAGGCGTAACGGAAGCACTCGGCGGCGGCGTACATCGCTGTCCACAGGCCGTCGTTATCGTTGGGCGTAAGGCGGTTCGATTCCAGGCGGCCGGGCGTCGCGAGCGTGGAATCCGCCACCATGCCGTAGCGCGAATGGCGCTGCCGGACGCGCTGCTCGAAGAAGTCCGCTTTCTGGGCCAGGGTAATGCGGCGCAGCTCGATGTGAGCGATGCCGGTGCGAGTGCGGACCCAGACGCCTTCGTCGCGATCCGGCGCCAGCGCCAGAACCGCGTCGTCCGGGAGATAGCGCAGGCCGGCGAAATATTGACGCCGATCGCGCGGCGGTGCGCCGGCGTCTATACGCAGCAGGCCCCCGAAGGGCGCAGCGCTCCAACGGGCCTGGTCCGAGGCGGTGATGGCGGTCAGGTTCTGGGACAACGATTCGGGCGCGGCAGGATCATTGAGAGCGTAGAACGTCCGGAATTTCTGCGGGCTCTGCGCGGCCGCACAGATCAGCAGGCATCCGCTGAGAAGCGCATTCACCTTCATGCATGCTCCTCTTGCGCAACTGTGGATTGGACCAGATCCGCCCAGCGTCCAAAAACAAGCCGCGCGAGTTCGAGCTGCCTGCGTTCGTGAAGACCCGCATCGGGCAGCGAAGGCAAGCTGGCTACATCGCCGCAGTTGACTGGCTCGGCGCACCAATCGGCGATCATCGCGGCGGTTGTTTCCAGATGAAACTGGAGTCCCCAGGCGTTCGGGCCGGAGCGGAAAGCCTGATGCGGGCAGCCGGGGGACGAAGCGAGCCATATCGCGCCTTGAGGCAGGTCGAAAGTTTCGCTATGCCACTGAAACACGCGTTCCGCCCCGCTGAGCGAGTGGAACAGAGGGTCGGACTGCGCGTCCCCGGTGAACTGGATCGGGAACCAGCCGATTTCTCTTACCTTGTTCGGATACACCGCCGCCCCCAGCGCCAGGGCGAGAAGTTGCGCGCCCAGACAGATGCCGAGCACCGGCTTGCCGGCCTGGAGCATGGTTTGGAGCAGATGGAGCTCGCGGGCCAGGAATGGCAGCGCGTCGTTCGCCGACATCGGGCCGCCCAGGGAGATCACGGCCGAGAGGGCTTCGACGGCGGGCGCCTCCTGTCCGGTAAACAGGTCGAAGTATTGATGCTTAAGCCCTGCCTGGAGCAGCACGTCTTCGATGGAGCCCAAGGATTCAAAGGGAACGTGGCGGATTACGGCGATGAGCGGGGATGGGGTCATTTTCGGTTAAGGTTAACCCAGTTTACAGCCGATGAGAAGACCAAGCTTGGAGAACGTATAAGCTGCGGAAGCAGTGTAAGATGCCATACGGTGGCACTCGAAATAGCCCGTGAAGATCCTAATTGCCGACGATAGTATCGTTTCGCGCCATCTCCTGGACGCAACTCTGCGGAAATGGGGTTACGAGGTGGTGCTGGCAAGCGACGGGTCCGAGGCGTGGGAGATCCTGCAAGGCAAGAATGGGCCGCCGCTAGCGATCCTGGACTGGATGATGCCCGAGATGACCGGCGTGGAAGTGTGCCGACGGGTACGGCTGCAGGCGCGCGAACCTTATACCTACATCCTGCTGCTGACTTCCAAGAACCTCAAAGAAGACCTGATTGAAGGCATGGAAGCCGGAGCGGACGACTACATCACCAAGCCGTTCGACCAGCATGAGCTTCAGGTGCGCCTGCGTGCAGGCACGCGCGTGGTGGACCTGCAGGCGCAGCTTCTGGCCGCCCGCGAGGCACTGCGCGAACAGGCTACCAAGGATTCGCTCACGGGGCTCTGGAACAGGTCGTCAATCGTCGAGTTGCTGCAGCGCGAGCTGGCCCGCAGCCAGCGCGAATTGTTGCCCGTGGGTCTGGTGATGGTGGACCTGGATCGCTTCAAGAGCATCAATGACACGCATGGGCATTTCGCCGGCGACGCCGTCCTGCGCGAGGCTGCGCGCCGAATGGAGCAGACCGTCCGGCAATACGATTCCGTAGGGCGCTACGGCGGGGAAGAATTCCTCATCCTGCTTCCGAACTGCGATGAGGAGTCCACCAACCGCCAAGCCGAGCGGATGCGCGTCAAGCTGTCCCAGTCACCCGTCGGTGAATTTGAGAATTCCTTCGCTCTCACGGCAAGCTTCGGCGCCACGTGTGCCGCCGCGGGGTATCCCGTCACCGTCGAAGGACTCATCCGGAAGGCTGATGAGGCCATGTATCTTGCCAAAAAACGCGGGCGCAATCGGGTTGAGTTCTTGAATTATTCGCTGGAAGCCGACCCGCCGGAATTGCTCACTATTGAGCGCGTCGCCCGCTAGATGCGCGGTTGCTACGGGCGGCTTTGGGCCACCTGGAAATGGCTTAAAGTGCCCGCGTAGTTGGCGATGCCTTTGTAGAGCGCCTCGGCGATGCGCTGGCGGTAATCCGGGCGCTTCATGATCACTTCGTCCTTGGAATTGCTCACGAATCCGATCTCCGCCAGAACCGAAGGCATGGAAGCGCCAATCAACACCACGAACGGCGCTTTACGGATTCCACGATCCCGGGACTTGGCGTTAGTGCGCGTCGACGCGGCGTACAGCGACGATTGCACCCTGGATGCGAACTCTCGCGACTCTTCCACCTTGTCCTTCAGGGCGATCTGCTTCAGCAAATCCTGCAATTCAAAAATGCTCTTCTCCGCGCCGGCGTTTTCACGGGCGGCCACTTCCAAGGCGGTCTTGGAGGTGGTGAAGTTCAAGTAATAAGTCTCGACGCCGGTGGCGGTTTGGACTTGCGACGAGTTGGCGTGAATGGAGAGGAACAGATCGGCGTGCGCATCATTCGCGATGCGGGTGCGGCGCTCCAGTGGAATGAAAGTATCGTCGGCACGCGTGTAGACTACTTCACTCCCCAGACGTTCCTCGATGAGCGCGCCGAGCCGGCGGGTAACATCCAGCACCAGATCTTTTTCGCGAAGTCCTTCGGGCCCGATGCTTCCGGTGTCGTGTCCGCCGTGACCCGCGTCGAGCACCACGCGATGGATCTTTAGACCCAGCGCGCGGATCATGGAGCGCTCGCCCGTGCTGTTCCGCCGGGCCGGCAGAGCGGCTTCGGGCGAAGTGGTGGCTGTGGCTGGCGGCGGCGGTGTACTCTTGGCGGCTACGGACGCCGGCGGCGCGACGACAGCGGCGGGGGCGGACGCCGGCAACGATTTCGGGGAATAGAGACGTGCGGCGACTTGCGGCGGAGGATCGATCAATGCAGGAGTGGAAGGGGGTGGCGGCGAAACCGGGCGATTGCCGGTGGGAACCGGCGGCTGGAAAACGCGCCTTTCAGCGGTGATAACGGGAAGCGTCGCCGCAGGCGGATTCACCGACTTCGCGACAGTTCCGTGCGCGCGCAGCTCGATAATCAGGCGCGAGGGATTCTCCAGCTCGGACGTGACGAAGTCCACGGAGGATGCCAGATCCAGAACGACTCGCGTGGTGCCATGGCGCGGCTCCGCGACGCGAATCTGCTGCACGAAGCGGTCATCTACGGGAATCACATTCATGCCGCGGGACGCCGGAGAGCCGAGCTGCGGCCGCGCGCCGGGCAGGTCGAAGAAAATTCGGTCGGGGTTGGAGAGACGATCCGAGCGGACGTTCAGTTCGCCCGGGGTATCCACTTCAATCGCGATCCGCGTGATGTCGCCGAGCGACCAGAAGCGCACGGCTGTGACCTTGCCGGCGGGCGCCGCCGTTTCGGCTTGCCCCCACAAAGCGGACCCGCAGAGCAAGATGCCGCAGACCCAGAGCATTCGACCATGTGCGCGAGATCGGGGGAGGTGGCGCATACGTTAGCGAGTAACCAGGTGTAACCGGCCTTCCGCGTCGACCCACTGCT
>JALYHQ010000013.1 GCA_030776455.1 Acidobacteriota bacterium
GACGCAGCAGATGGTGGACCAGATCTTCAGCTACTCGGAGCTGGGGTTTCAGGAATACGAGACAACGCGGTATTTGACGGGGCTGCTTGATAAGAGCGGGTTTCACGTACAGCGCGGAGTGGCGGGAATGCCCACGGCCTGGATCGCCAGCTATGGATCCGGGAAGCCGGTGATCGGATTTATGACCGACATCGACGGTATTCCACGGGCCTCGCAGAAACCCGGCGTCGCCTATCACGATCCGATAGTCGAGGGGGCTCCGGGTCACGGGGAAGGGCACAACTCGGGACAGGCGGTGAACGTGACAGCCGCGATTGTTCTGAAGAAGCTGATGGACAAGTATCATCTGGCGGGGACCATTCGCCTGTATCCGGGGGTGGCCGAGGAGCTGGTGGCGACGAAAGCGTTCCTGGTCCGGGCGGGCTTGTTCAAGGATGTGGATATTGTGCTGGGCTGCCACGTGGCAAACGAATTCGCTACTCACTACGGCCAGACGGATATCAGCACGGGTCTGATTTCGGTGCTGTACAGCTTTCACGGGAAGGCCGCGCACGCCGCGGGAGCGCCCTGGGAGGGCAAGAGCGCGCTGGATGCGGTGGAGCTGATGGACACGGCGTGGAACTTCAAGCGCGAGCATCTACGCACACAGCAGCGCTCGCACTATGTGATTGTGAACGGCGGGGACCAGCCGAATGTAGTTCCCTCGGAAGCCAGCGTCTGGTATTACTTTCGAGAGCTGGACTATCCGCACATCAAGGAATTGTTTGAGCTGGGCAACACTATGTCGGAAGCGGCCGCCAAGATGACCGGCACCACAGTGACACGCCGCATCCTGGGGAGCGCGTGGCCTCCGCACTTCAATAAAACGATTGCCGAAGTGCAGCAAAAGAATATAGAGACAGTGGGAATGCCGGAATGGAGCGATGCCGATCAGACGCTGGCCAAGGCGCTGCAAAAAGACATCGGCGCAAAGGTGGAAGGGCTGAATCATAAAGTGAAGCCGTTGGAGGCGCCGAAGGAGCTGAAGGGCGGTGGATCGGACGATATCGGGGACATATCGTGGAATGTGCCGACGGTGTACTTGATGTATCCGGCGAATATTCCGAACCTGCCAGGGCACGCGTGGCCCAACGCGGTAGCCATGGCGACGCCAATCGCGCATAAGGGATCGACGGCGGGAGCGAAGGTACAAGCAGCCACCGCATTGGACTTCTTGTTGAAGCCCGAGCTGGTGTCTCAAGCGTGGACATATTTCCGGGACGTTCAAACCAAGGACATCAAGTATGAGCCTTTGATTGCGGCCAGCGACCAACCGGCGGTGGAATTGAACAAGGAGAAGATGGAGAAGTTCGCGCCGGAACTGAAGAAGTATTATTACAATCCGGCGAAGTACAAGACTTATCTGGAGCAGCTGGGAATTCAGTATCCAACCGTGAAGCAGTGAATCACCAGATGAGGTTCACGTGATCGCGGGCGGCGGTGTTTTTGTCGTCGTGGTAAGTGACGCCGGACGCACTCCACGGAGCTGAACCGGCGGCGGGCCAGCTGGTTACCAGGACATTCGTGAGATAGTCGTCGCCCGGTCTTACATCCTTGACCCAAACCGCACCGAATGCCGCGCGGAAGGATGCAAGCAGGTTCTTCGCGAAATCCGATTCCATATCGCGGTCCATCACCACGTTGATGGCGGTGTGGCCGGAGACCAGGCGAATGTCCTGAAAGAATTCGACAGTCACTAACTCATCGGGAATGCCCTTGCCGAAATAGGCGTCGACCAGCGTGAAGCCGTAGTGATTTCCCTGGCTTCGCAAGCGGCGAGCGGCGTATCTCGCGGACATAGGCAAGAATCGAACTTTCGCCGGCAGCGGCTGCCGCAAGAACCTGGTTTCCGCAATGTACTTGACCACGGGATCCACGTCCACCGCATCGATTCGCTGGATGGATTGGATGTTCGCGATATCGCGAGGGAAGGTAAACCCGGCCGCGCCGATTACCAGGACTGTTTCGGGATTGGTTTCCGCCAGCGCTTGCTCCGCGGCCAGAACGTAGGCGAAGGAAGTCTCTCCGGTGCCGGCGTAAATGCCGGAAGCCCGGCTGCCGCCCATGATGAGGACCCGTTCCGTGCGTCCATTCTCAGCCTTCTCTTCGACGATGCGGACCGATTGATAGGCGCTGTCAAAAGCGTAGACGGCGGGCGGAGACGGCGCGAAAGCGTGCGCGGAAACTACAATCGCAAGCGCCAGGGCCGAGGTCGCGGCAGCCTTGAGGAACCGGAAGTGGCTGATGGCCATCACGCCGGCCGCTATGGCCAATGATCCGCAGACTATGAAGGTGGATCGGGCAACGCCGAGGGTTGGAAAGAGCCAGACCGGCGTGACGATTCCGCCCGCTACCGAACCGATGGTAGAGAAAAACAGAACTTTTCCCGATGCCTTTCCCGCCTTGCCATCAATGTTGGTTAATTCGGCCAGCATGGGCACGGTTTGGGAAGCGAGGTAGATGGGGAGCAGAAACAGAAGCGACGCGGTGACACCGATCGCCAGCGGAAGATTCAAGCCCAGGTCCAGCGATTTCTCGAGCAGAATCGCTTCCAGCGGAAATGCCAAGGCGCCGTAAAGGACGGCCGCGAAGAGAAGATTTCGCGCCAGACGAATTCTGGTTTGGGCGCGATCCCAGCGAGCCGATAGCACGCCGCCGCGCCAGTACCCGGCGCTAAGCGCCAGCAGCACGATGCCGAGCATGACGCCGGTGAGCGTGATGCTGGATCCCACCACTGGGACGGCCAGGCGGATGGCGATGACTTCCACGGCGAGCGTGGAGAAGCCCTCAATGAACGCGATGATCCAGGGCGTGTAGGACGAGGGGAGTCGCACGCAAGTATTGTCGCGCAGTGCTCAGAAGCGGTAGAGCCGGTGGCGAGAGATGTAGTCGCCTACAACCGGGGGCAAGTCGGGAGGAATCCGGCCAGTCGCGATCTCGCGTCGGATTTCGGATGACGAAACGGGGAGAGCCAGGGTATCCAGGCGTTGAACCCGGGCTCCCGGGGGAACTAGATACTCATGCCCTGGGCGCGTGACCACGATGAATTCTGCCAGACTGACCACGTCGCGCCAGCGATGCCAGGATTCGATTTCGGCGAAGGCGTCCGCTCCAATAATGAAGAACGGATTACCGCCCACTTTCTCGATGGTGTCGATTGAATAGCTCTTTCCGCCGCCCTCTTCGAGGCGTGAGGCGTGGAATCTGGGATCGGAGGCGCAGGCGAGTTCCACCATGCGGTAGCGGTGGTCGAAGCTGGCGCCCATGGACTCTGGCTTGTGCGGCGGGTGGGCGGCGGGGACAAACAATACACGTTCGAGAGCGAACCGGTCCGCGGCTTCGCGGGCTACGGTGAGATGGGCGTTGTGAATCGGGTCAAAGGTGCCGCCGAAGAGTGCGGGTGGCATGCTAATCGCGATGCAGCTCCCGAATGCGAACATTACGGAACTCCACTTGCATCGGCGTTCCTTTGTGCAGCTGCAGGGCGATGATTCCAGTGCGTGGGGAAGCTGCATCGTGCAGCTCGGCGGTGATCAGGCCGTTTACGGTGAGGCGGATCAGGTCGCCATCGCAGAGCACTTCATAATCGTTCCAGCCGGGGCGAACAACCGTTTCGGCCTTGCCCTTCCACCCGTTCACGATGGTGCCGCGGGTTCCTTTTTCATCGTAGATGGAGCCCCACCAGTTGCCCTCGGCCATGTCCGCTTGCAAGCCTTTTACTACCCAGTGCGGCAAGGCCTCGCTGCGGAATTGAATTCCGCTGTTGTGGTTGCGCAACTTCACTTGCGCGCGCAGCACGAAGTCTGAAAACTTGTCGCGCGAGATGAGGAACGAATTGTCGTCGAGGCTGACGCCCTCGGTGGATCCGACAATGACGCCATCGCGCACGCTCCAGAGCCTGGGGTCGCCGTCCCAGCCGGCGAGGGTTTTGCCATCGAACAGCGGGCGGAAACCGGGTTCCTGAGCGGACAGAAGAGCGGCGATGAGCCCCAACAGAATGAGTCTGGTCATGCTGGAGCGATTTTACCGTCACAGCAGATGGAAATGCACCTCCACCAGGGCCGTGGAGTGGATGGGTTTGCCGTCGCGATACGCGGGCTTGAATCGCCACTGCCGCACGGCTTCCACGGCTTTTTCATTCAGACCCAGGCCAGGGCCCGAAACTACGCGGAGAATATGGGGTGTCCCGTCGACGGCGATTTCGATGGAAAGAACGACTTCGCCCTGGTATTTTGCTTTGCGCGCTTCCTCGGAGAATTCCGGTTCTACTTTGTGGATGAGCATCGCGGCGACGATAGATCCCCGTCCGGCGCGCGCCGAAATTCCGGGAGGTCCGCCTGATCCCGGGCCTACGCCGCCGCAACATCCGCCGTCTCCCAGGCCACCCGGCGGCCCGTGCTTGCCAAGCGACTGGCCAGCGAGTTTGCTGTAAGGATCGCCGATTGGCTGGGAATCCAGGGGGACCGCTGGAATATCAAACGCCACGGACGAGTAGAGTGGCAGCTTAGGATCAGGCTGAGGATGGGGGTAAACGAAAGGCTTCCACGACTTCGGCGGAGGCGTGCCGGCGCGGGTGGGTTGGTCACCTACGTTTGCGCCGCCGCCGGTTGCACGCGGTAGCCTGGGGGCGAGCAGCCTGGTGGCGCGCTGTATCACATTGGGGGGATTCACCATATGGAAGGCCATCCGAGAGCCCAGGATGACCAGGAAAAGCGCCGCGGCCACATGCAGCGACAGTGAAATGAATTGTGATTTGACGAGCCGCATGGAAACGGAGTATGCAAGTTGCTGGCCGCCGGCTAAGTTGAATGAAACCGTCGAACGGTTGCGGCTGTGGGAGGACACCTGTGTTCGAGCGTTCACGCTGCGGTGGTAATCTTCTGGCATGTACATCCGCACCCTGATCTTCCTGGCGGCACTCTCTCTGTCCGCGGCCGAGCTTACCTATCAGAAGCCGCCGCAGGTGGTGGAAGATGTGTTGAACGCGCCGGCGACTCCGGTTTTGTCACTGAGTCCGGCGCGCACGCACGTGATTTTGGCGCAGCCGCTGCGGTATCCGCCTATCGCCGATCTCGCACAGCCCACGGTGCGGCTGGCCGGGCTGCGGATGAATCCGAAGAACAATGGATCGCACCGAGGCATCTATGCAACGAAGCTGACCCTGAAGCGGCTCTCCGACGGTGCCGAGACAGTGATCGCCCTGCCGGCCGGCGCCAAGCCGGGAATTCCTCGCTGGAGTCCCGACGGCAGCATGTTTGCATTCACGAACACGGCTGCGGATCGAATCGAGTTGTGGGTGTGCGCCACGGCTACGGGCGTCGCGCGCAAACTGGACGGCGTGCGTTTGAACACGGTGGTAGCGCCGGGCTTTGGCGGCAACGATTCCTGGTTCCAGTGGACGGACGACAATCGGACACTGCTGGTAGAACTGGTTCCATCGAATCGCGGCGCCGTTCCGGCCGAGGTGGCGGTTCCAACGGGTCCGCATGTCCAGGAAAGCTCAGGCCGCGCAGGGCCGGTGCGGACGTATGAAGACATGCTGAACAACCCGCACGATGAGGATTTGTTCGACTATTACGCCACCGCGCAACTCGCGTTCGCCGATACGCAGACGGGGAAGATTGCGGCCGTCGGGACGCCCGCCGTGTTCCAGAGCGTACGGCCTTCACCGGATGGCAAGCACCTGCTCACGGTTCGGGTACACCGGCCATATTCGTACTTGCATCCGATGAACGATTTTCCCAAGGAAGTGGAGATCTGGGACCGCGCCGGAAAAGTGGAGCGCAAGATCGCGAGTCTTGGCCTGGAGGATCGCGTGCCGATTCAAGGCGTGCCCGCAGGACCGAGGAACTACATGTGGCAGCCCTCGACCCCAGCTACGTTTTTGTGGGTGGAGGCGCTGGACGCCGGCGATCCACGCAAGAAGGCGCCGTTCCGGGATCGCGTTCTGATGATCAAGGAACCGTTCCAAGCCGAGCCGGTGGAAGTAGTGCGCACTGAACAGCGGTTGCAATCAATGACCATGGGGGAGAAGACGACTTTCGCTATCGTGACGGATTATGAGCGCGACAAACGCTGGACACGCGCCTTTGAAGTGGATCTGGAGAAACCCGGCGCGCCACCACGGCTGCTGTGGGAACGCAATGCGCAGGATCGTTATAAGGATCCAGGACAGCCCGTGATGGCGCGATCCGCACGCCGCGGCGGAATACTGCAGGACGGCGACAACATTTACTTCTCCGGTCTGGGTGCGACGCCGGAGGGGGATCGGCCGTTCCTCGACCGTTACAACATCAAAACCCACAAGAGCGAACGGGTATTCCGGTCCGATGCGAACGCGTATGAAGTCTTTGAAGGCTTGCTGGAAGACAACGGATCGAAATTCATTACACGCCGGGAGAGTCCCAGCGAGCCGCCTAATTACTATGTACGATCCGGCTCAGCCTTAACTCCACTTACTAAGTTCGCTGATCCAACACCGCAGTTGCGAGGAATCGAGAAGCGGTTGGTGACTTACAAGCGGCCGGACGGCGTGCCATTGTCTTTTACGCTCTATTTACCGCCGGGATATCAAGCGGGGACAAGACTGCCCACGGTGGTCTGGGCGTATCCGCTGGAGTTCAACGATGCCGATACGGCGGGACAAATCAGCGGGTCCACGCAGCGATTCACGACCATTGTGGGCATGTCCCATCTGTTCTTCCTGCTGCAGGGCTACGCGATTCTTGACAATGCGGCGATGCCGGTGGTGGGCACACCGGAGACGGTGAACAACACGTACATCGAGCAAGTGGTGGCCGACGCCAAGGCGGCGATCGACAAGGCGGTGGAGATCGGCGTCACGGAACGGGAGCGCGTGGGAGTGGGCGGGCACAGCTACGGCGCGTTCATGACCGCGAATCTGCTGGCGCATTCGGATTTGTTCAAGGCGGGCATCGCGCGCAGCGGAGCGTACAATCGGACGCTCACTGCATTTGGTTTCCAATCCGAGCGGCGGACGCTGTGGGAAGCGCCGGAGACCTATCTGCGGATGTCGCCCTTCCTGCAAGCGGACAAAATCAAGCGGCCCATTCTGTTGATCCACGGCGAGGCGGACGACAATCAGGGGACGTTTCCGATACAGTCCGAGCGCATGTACCAGGCGATCCGCGGCAATGGGGGGATCGTACGTTATGTGACGCTGCCGTTCGAGCCGCACGGATATATGGCGCGCGAGTCGATCGAACATACACTGTGGGAGATGATCGGGTGGTTCGATAAGTATGTGAAAAATGCAGGCGGCGTTCATGAAGAGCAGATTAAATAACCTGGCGGGCGTGAGGAACGTTTGGTAGTGACCGGCGGGATCCGAACAGGGCCGATTGCTAATCGGCCGCAGGTTGCTAACCTGCCGCACACGGCAGCGTAGCGCACCAAAGGCTGAAGCTGTTGCGGGAACCCGGACGGGGCCGCTTGGAAAGCGTCCCGCAGGTTGCTAACCTGCCCCACACGGGATGCAAAGAAATTAGATGAAGTGAAGAGGTCCGAAAACGGCTAGTCGGGGCGGAGCCACTCGGTCATACTGTGAGTGGTGAATATTGAGGTTTACGAACGGGCGCGGCTGGCTCGGGACGCGCGATTCGACGGGCGCTTCTTCATTGGAGTAACGTCGACCGGGATCTACTGCCGTCCCATCTGCCCTGCGCCATCGCCGAAGCCGCAGAATGTGCGGTATTACCCGTCCGCGGCGGCGGCCGCCGAGGCGGGATTCCGGCCCTGTTTGCGATGCCGGCCCGAAGCGTCGCCAGGAACGCCGGCGTGGCTGGGAGCATCCGCGAGCGTATCGCGAGCACTGAGACTGATCGCCGAAAGCGCGCTCGACGACGGCGGAGTGGAGCATCTGGCGGAGCGGCTGGGCATGGGATCGCGCCATCTGCGGCGGCTATTCCTGCGCTATCTGGGTGCGACGCCGGTGGCCGTGGCGCAAACGCGGCGCGTGCATTTCGCGAAGAATTTGATAGACGAAACCAGCCTGCCGATGACGCAGATCGCAATGGCCGCCGGATTCGGAAGCATTCGCCGCTTCAACGCGACGTTTCAGAAATTGTATGCTCGCACGCCATTGGAACTGCGCAAGGCGAACCGGCGTGAATTGAATGGCAGCGCGGGACAGTACACGTTCCGCCTGGGTTATCGCCCTCCGTACGACTGGGATTCGCTAATCGGATTTCTGGGCGCTCGCGCGATCCCAGGAGTTGAAAGGGTCACGCCGGGGGAATACAGGCGTACCATATTCATCGACGGGAAGGCCGGGAGTATCACAGTGCAGCCGGTGCGCGGAAAGGATAGTCTCGAGCTGCGGATCCGTTATCCCGATCCGGGATCGTTATTCCGGATCGTCGAACGCGTTCGGAAGATATTCGATGCCGGCGCCGATCCGGCCGAGGTGGCGGCGCATCTGAGCCGCGACCGCACGTTGAAGCCGATGGTGCGCGCGCATCCTGGTTTGCGTGTCGCGGGATGCTGGGATGGGTTTGAAATGACGGTGCGCGCGATCCTGGGGCAGCAGGTGAGCGTGAAAGGCGCATCGACAATGGCGGGCCGCGTTGCAACGGCCTACGGCACGGCGCACGAGGATGGCGTATTGTTCCCGCGGGCCGAAGTGCTGGCGGATAAGGATCTAACGGGCGTGGGAGTGACACGCCAGCGTGCCCGGTCCATTCGGGAACTGGCTGAGGCGGTGGCGAGCGGTGACATTGCGTTCGACGGAGCGCTGGATCCGCAACAGTTCGAAGAAAGAATCACTCGCATCCCGGGTATTGGTCCCTGGACCGCGCAGTATGTGGCGATGCGGCTGGGTGAGCCGGACGCGTTCCCGGCGGGCGATTTGTACTTGCGGGATGTCGCGGCGAACACCGACAACTGGCGGCCGTGGCGCGCTTATGCGGCGATGTATTTATGGAGGAGGAGTCAGGATGAGGTATAGCTATTTGGATACGCCTATCGGCAGGCTGCTGATCGCCGGGGATGAAGATGCGGTGCGGCGGATCGATTTTCCTAGAGACGGAAAACCGGGACGGCCGGAAGCGGGCTGGGAAGAATCCGAGCGCGGCGCGGTGGGGGAAACGATTCGGCAGCTTCGCGAATATTTCGAGGGCGGGCGCAGCGAGTTCGAGCTGCCGCTGGCGCCTGCGGGGACTCAGTTTCAAAAAGCGGTGTGGTGCCGGCTGCGCGAGATACCGTATGGCGAGACTATTTCGTATGGGGAACTGGCGAAGCGCGTGGGGAATCCGAAGGCGTCGCGCGCAGTGGGGGCGGCTAATGGGCAGAATCCGATTCCGATTGTGATTCCGTGCCATCGAGTGATTGGGGCGAATGGGAAGCTGACGGGATTTGGAGGCGGGTTGCCGGTGAAGGAAGCGCTGCTTGCGCTGGAGGCGAGGCAGGGGAGGCTGGGGTAGAGATTGAACTGAGGATCGAGAGCCGGCCGGGGGGCCGGCTGCGGGGCGGGGGCCCCGCCGTACAAAAGAGGTCAGAAGTGGGTGCGGAAGGTTGCGGTGAGGGAGGCTTCGGCCCTTTTTGCGACGGCACCCTCCACTGAGGAGCGGATGCGCTCGTCGCGGCGGTGGATGGATGCGAGGGCGATGATTGCCTCGCTTGCGGTCTGCGCGCCGGCGGCGCCGACGAGGGAAAGCAGATAGGCGATTGCGGGCTCCAGTCTTTGGGTCGCGATGGATAAGAGCAGCGTTCGACGCAAGGGACCGCCGGTGGTGCGTTCCAGTTTTTCGCGCAGGATCTCGAAGGCTCGAGGCTGGCGCGATTCGCCTAATGCGAGGATGGCGGCTTCGGCTACGGCGGGATCTGGGTCGTCGAGATATCGAGCCACGAATGGCAGGGACTGCTGGGGGTCAGCCGTCAATAGTCCGGTGAAGCATTCGCCCAAAACTTCAGGCACGGGATCGCCGATCAGGACCTTGAGGCGGAGCGCGAGGATTCCCGGTTGTCCGGCGGCGAGCGCCAAGGCACGCGCTGCGCCGGCCCGCGCTCCCGGCTCGGAATCCTGCAATAACTCGACAATGTCCAGAGGCGCATCGGGATGACCGGTTTGCGCGAGGCCCAGAGCGCTGCGGGCGCGCAGCGTCACCGAGACGTCATTGGGTCCTTCGATCTGGTGGTGACGGATGCCCTGGCGATACACCTCGAGTCCTGAATACTCCAGCGAGCAGAGAGCGCCCACGATCTCGGTCATCGCGCCGCAGCCTTTGTCGAGCTTGTACGGATTCGCGATGAGCCGGTCAAAGGCGGCCAGCAGATCCGGAATCAATTCCGCGAGGTGGCCTTCGCCCACGATTTTGGCGGCCTTCGCGGCAGCCAAGCTCACCTTGCTCGCGAGCGCGGCTTTGAGCTCTTCCAGTGAGCCGGGCTGGTCGGGATTCCGACGCAGAACCGCGAGGCGGTCCAGCATTTCTTCCACGCGATCGGGCTTCTTCATCGGAATCCCACTTGAGCGAGGATGGCGCCGAGCTCGCGACGATCGCCGGGCACCGAGAAAGTCTTGTCGATCGCAATGGACGCTATCGCGCTGCTGCCTTCCGGGCGCAGGGCCGCGGACGTGAGCGTATAAGCGCCGGATTTGGGAAATGTCTCCTGGAGCACTTGCTTGCCGTCGAGTGAGACGGTGACAGTGCGGCCGGGAGCCGCATCCGGAATCACCAGGCGCACGGTAAGCCGCTTCGGTTGCGCCGGCGATTTCAGCAGCAGGACCGCTTTCGCGCTCATCCAGCGCCACTGCCCATCCTCAAGGTCGTAGATGCCGCTGACAATTTGTTCCGAGGCCTGCGGCGCGTTCATCGGGACGTCCTCGAGCCGGGGCTCCCGTTCACTGAACACTTCGGCGCGCAGGCGATCGATGGGTCCAGCGGACACATCGAACGGGCGGAGACCGAAGAGCGTGGTGGAATATCCCGATTTCGCGCCGAGCCCGGCTATTCGCAGCGGAATGGAAGGCCGGGTTTCGGAAGCCGACAGCGGCGCGAGAATGCCACCGCCGCCGCTCACAGCGACGGGGAATGCGAGGCTGCTCGACACCACCAGTTCGCCGGGATGCAACGCCTGCCCGCGCAGCAACGGGAGGGCACCTTCGGATTCCAGGTAATAACGCAGGCCCCACTCGCCGTTCACCCACACGCGGCGGGTCTCCATCTGGTGGGCGAGCGAGCGCGCGAAAGTTCGGTATCCATCCCAATGCTGGTAATTCACGATTGCCAGTCCCACACTCAACACGAGCTCGCACGCCGCGCCGGCATAGAGCCAACGGGAAGGCAACTCTCGCGCCACCAGAATCGCGACGGGAAGCGCGATGGGCAAAAGGTAGCGCGCCGATCCGGCGAAGAACAAGACGAGAGCGGAGGCGAAGAACAGTAGCAACCAGGCGGCTGGAAATTCGCGCCAGCGTTCGCAGGCCGCTGCCAACACCAGTACGCCGACTCCCACGGATAGCCAGAACAGCGGGTTCGCGTCCACGAATGCGAAGGGGATTCCAGCCAGCAGGATCCACCAGCGGCGGCGGAATGCAAGCAGCGTCAGGATTGGAAACACCAACCAGCCGAGGTGTCCGGTTAGCGCCATCGCGCTTTTCACTTTTTGAGCGAGGGCTTGTAAACCGTAGGACTGCATGTATCCGGCCAGCACGGTGGCCGGCATGGCGCCCGTCGTGGACCGCTCCCAGAGCTGCCACGCGATCAAAAGAGCAGGCGCGGTGAATGCCGCGATCCAGCTGGGGCGCCACTTGCGGCCGTAGAGCAGCAGGATGGGAACCATCACGATGGATTGATACGCCGCAAGCGCGGCGAACGCCATCGCCGCACACGATGCGGCAAGCCATGGGAGCGAACGGCGGTCCACTGCATATACGAACAGCGCGATGGATGCCAGCCAGAACGCGACGAACGGGAGGTCGGATTCGAGCGAGTTGCCGTTTACAACGAAGGTGGGAGTCACCAGGAACAACAGCGTCGCGGCGAGCGGGCGTGTGGTGAAGCGCCGGGCCAGCGCCAGCGCGCTGAATGCCGCGATCAGTGAGAACAGAATATAGGCGGCGTGGAAGGCCGGCTCGCGAATATCGCCGGCGAGCGCGAGCACCGCCCCCAGGAACCACGCGTTCAGCGGAGGATGCGGGTGCCCGCGCATGTCAACCATGTCGCCCAGGAAGACATAGCGGGCGTGGTTGGGATGCAGCGGGTCAATCTGCGCATGCTGCGCGCCGTACAGATAGTAAACGTCATCGCCCTGTATCGCCTGATTGAGGAACGGCAGGCGCAACGCCAGGACCAACAGCGTTACGGCGAGAATCTGCTTGCGCAAGTATCCAGTTTAGTCGGCGGCCTGGCTGGATGCGGCCGCGGGACGCCAGCGCACAATCGGCTTGCGGGCGGCGGTGACCTCATCCACGCGGCTGGTGCGCGTAAGGTGCGGAGCCTTCAACACGAGTTCGGGATTCTCTTCAATCTCCTTGGCGATGGAAATGAGAGCGTCGGCGAAGAGATCCAGCTCATCCTTGCCTTCCGTCTCGGTAGGCTCAATCATCATGGCTCCGCGCACGATCAGCGGGAAGCTGACGGTGTAGGGATGGAATCCGTAATCGATCAGGCGTTTGGCGATATCGCCGGTGCGCACGCCGAGTTTCGCCTGCCGGTCATCGCTGAACACGCACTCGTGCATTGTGGGCGCGCGATGGGGGAGGTCATAATACGGCTCGAGCAGAGCGCGCAGGTAATTGGCATTGAGCACGGCGTCCATGGTCGCCAGCTTGATGCCTTGGCCGTGCGCCATTATGTAGGCGAGGGCGCGAACCAGCACGCCGAAGTTGCCGTAGAAGCTGCGCACGCGTCCGATGGAGTGGGGCAGATCATAATTCCAGCTCCAGGCGTCTCCGATGCGTTTTAAACGCGGCCGGGGCAGGTAAGGTATCAGGTGGCTCTTGACGGCCACGGCTCCAGAGCCGGGTCCGCCGCCGCCATGCGGTGTCGAGAACGTCTTGTGGAGGTTCAGGTGCATGACGTCGACACCGAAATCGCCGGGACGCGCGATACCCGCCAGTGCGTTCATGTTGGCGCCGTCCATGTAAAGC
>JALYHQ010000014.1 GCA_030776455.1 Acidobacteriota bacterium
CCTTCTCGCAGAACAGCCAGGCCGGCTCGCTGCTGACGCAAGCCACCAATGGCAGCCGCACCCAGCAAACCGCGGCTTATGGACCCGTGACCCGCGATCAGGTCACCTCCAGCGACCGCGGCGAGGAGGCCATCCGCGCCAATTCCCATAACTCGTTGTCCGATCTCAGCGAGAAAACCGGCGGCTTCATGATTGCGAACACCAATGACCTGCGCACCAACCTGCGCAAAATCACCGAAGACGTGGATACGCATTACGAGCTCGCCTATTCGCCGGATATGCGGATCTTTGACGGCCACTTCCGGAAAATCGCCGTCAAGGTGGACCGTCCCGAGATGCGCCTGCAGACGCGCAGCGGGTACAACGCCCTGCCGTTTGTCCAGGGCCAGCCGTTGATGACCTACGAGATGCCCATGCTCAACGCGCTCACCGCCGCGCCGCTGCCCCGCGATATTCCGTTCCGCTCCTCGGGACTCCACTTTAAGTCCGCGTCAGGCGAGCCGGTGGGCGTGGTGGTGATTGACGTTCCCCTGGAAGGCATCGAGTTCCTGAAGGATGAAACCACGCACACCTACCGGACGCATTTCTCGGTGCTCGCGTTGTTCAAGGATGCGCAGGGCTCCATCGTCCGGAAGTTCAGCCAGGACGTTCCCCGGCAGGGTCCGCTGGACAAGCTCGACGCTTTCAAGATGGGCCATTTCATTTACTCCCAGCATGCCGCGCTGCCTCCCGGACGCTACACGCTGGAGACCGCCGTGGTGGACCGGAAGACGGGCAAGATCAGCGCCAAGAAAACGGCGATGCTGATCCCGCCCCCATCGCAGAATGCCGCTCTCAGCAGCCTGGTTCGGGTGCGCAGCGTCTCCCCCGTGGATACAACCGAAGCCGCGGTGATGGTGGAGCAGTCGGACGATCCATTCCAGATCGCCGCCGGAAAAATCTCGCCCGGACTCGACGATGAAGCCAAAGCCGGCCCCGGGTCGGCGCTGACCATGTTCTTCACTGTATACGCTCAGTCCGGTTCGCCAACCGCCCCCGATCTGGCCGTCGAGTTCCTGCAGGATGGCAAGGTGATCGGCCGCGGCAGCCCGAAGCTGCCTGCTCCCGACAGCCATGGCATAATCCCCTACATCGCCTCCACGCCGCTGGATTCGTTCAAGCCCGGACAGTACGAGATGCGGGTGACGATCAGCCAGAACGGCAAGCCGACAGCGGCAGAGCGGACCATGTTCACCGTTGAGTAAGGCCGCGCGTCCGGATCATGGGACGGCTTTGTCTGTTTTTCGCTATCGTGCCGCTGGTTTCGCTGCTGGCGGCAACGCCTTCCCAGAATGCAGCCGTTCAGAAATTGTCCCAGCAGGCCGCTGCCGCGCGCGACAACGGGCGCGTTGACGACGCCCTGACGCTTTATCGCCGCGGCGTAGCTTTGCAGCCCGCCTGGGCTGAGGGCTGGTGGAACCTGGGAACGCTGCAGTACGATCGCGGTTCGTTCGCGCCGGCTCGAGAGGCCTTCTCGCGTTTGTTGAAGCTGGAACCCGCCGCGGCTCCCGGCTGGGCGTTGCGCGGGCTGTGCGAATTTGAGCTCAAGCAATACCGGCCTTCGCTGGATGACCTGCAGCACGCGCTGCGCCTGGGACTGGACTCCACGCCGCCGCTATCCAAGGTGACCAGGTATCATGCCGCGTTGCTGCTGACAAAATCGGCGCAGTTTCAGAATGCGCTCCAGCTTTATTCCCAGCTGGCCGCATTGGGAGCAGAGGACCGCGATACGATTCTAGGAACCGGACTGGCAGGCCTGCGGCTTCCCTTGTTCACGTCTGAACTGCCCGCTGATCGCGAGGAGTTCGTGTACCAGGTGGGGCACGCGATCCAGGCCGGAGCGCTGCATCGTGAGGCCGAGGCCCGCAAGGAGTTCGAAGCAATGCTGGCCGCGAATCCGCGCGCGCCGGAGCTGCATAACCTGCTCGGTCAGCTCCTGTTGCAGAGCGATCCGGATGCGGCGCTGGAGCACTGGAAACAGGAACTGGCCGTTTCCCCGAATCACACGCCAGCGATGCTGCAGATCGCGTATGAATACTTGAAGCGAGGCGAAGCCGCGGCCGGGCTGCCGTATGCGCGGCAGGCTGTCGCACTGGAGCCGGAATCATTCGTCGCGCATAACGCGCTGGGCCGGCTGCTGGTGGCCTCCGGCGACCTTGCCGGAGGCATTCCGGAACTGGAAAAAGCAAAACAGCTCGCTCCCGACAGCCCCGACAATCGAATTGAGCTGGCGTCGGCTTATGCGAAAGCCGGCCGCAGCCAGGACGCCGCCCGCGAGCGCGCCGAGTTCACCCGCTTGAAAAATGCGCGCTAGCTGAAGTCAGATCTGCCGGCCCTTCGGAACCTGAGGCGGTACCAGAAAGGTCTTGATCAAAGCACCTTTTCCGCAGACTGTCATTCCCGAGAATCGCTTGTGCCATTGGTCCTCGGGTACGTCCGGCTCGGTGTCAAGCCACTTCGCTAACAGTTCTAATTGAGAAGCTGGAATCTTCCGGCTTTGAACGCGGTCGAGCAGATGCTGGAAAAGCGCGGGGGGAACATTCTGTCGGCGAACTCTCGGCACACTGAACTTCCTGCGTTAGATTCCATAGAAGCCGCGAGTGATGCGCTCTTTGATCCGTGCCGCCTCCATCGAATTCGAGGTGGCTGCGAGCCGTTTCGCCAGGAGGCCTAATTCTTCGGGGCCAAGTCGGTTACCTTTGCCTTCCAGGACCGCCAGTTCCGCGGTCTCGAGGGCAACCTCCTCGCCGGTTGGTTTCCGCGCCACGACTTGGCTACCCGTGAGCGCCTGTCGCACGAACCAGTGATAGACTGCGAGAGCGCTCTTTATCACCTCGGTTCGCTTGGAGCCGGTCAACTCGGCCATTTGGTCAACCAGCGCGAGCTCGGTGGGCGTCAGGACGGGCTGGATTCTTGCCATACTCGGATATCCTCAGTTACTGTGCTTATTATACTCTTTTCTGGGCAGACCGTGAGGGAGTTAGACTGGTAAATAGTTATGACGGAACGGGGGAATCGCATTCGTCCATTGATTCGGATGATTTCAGTCGCCGGCTGGGTTGCCGCTCTCGTCGCCTGGGCTCAGCAGCCCGGACCTGCGCTTTCAGTTGACGCCGCAGCCAACCCGCATCCGATTTCGCCGGATGTCTATGGAATCAACTTCTACTGGGATTTAACCAATGCCACCGATGCGCAGCGAGCCGCGGCGCTGGACATCAGGCCCACCGTTCGCCGCTGGGGCGGCAACGGGACCAGCACTTACCATTGGAAGTTCGATATCAACAGCCTCGCCGCCGACTGGTTCTACGAAGTTCTTCCAGACAAAAATATCAACGCGTCCAAGCTGCCCGAGGGTTCGTCTTTCAACCAATTCGCCGATCAGGCGCGCATCAGCGGCGGCAAGATCATAGGCACAATCCCGGTCCTCGGCTGGCTGCCCAAGGCCCGAGTGGAAGCGTGCAGCTACGAGATGAGCAAGTACGGCAACCAATGCAAAATGGACCCGTATGCCCAATATCATCCGGTAAAGTGCGGCAACGGCATCCCATACGTCGCCGCCTGTGGCGATCCGAAGGTCCAGGATGGCAAAGGCCCGTCCAACCCGGTGTTCATCAAGAACGATCCCAATGACGCGTACGCGCAGTTTGACGAATCCTTCCAGGCCGATTGGATCCGCTATCTGGTCACGCGCTACGGTAAGGCCAACCAGGGCGGCGTGGCCATCTGGAGTCTGGACAACGAGCCTATCTGGTGGGACAACACGCATCGAGACATCCATCCCGATCCTTATACCTATGATGAACTGGTCGGCCTCAACATTCGTTACGGCGAAGCCATCAAGCGCGCCGATCCCAAGGCGCTGGTGTCCGGACCGGTGGGCGACAACTGGGCCTCGCTGTGGTTCTCGAAGAAGGATATTGTGGCCGGCCAGAGCCGCGGTAATTACTGGTCAAACCCGGTGGATCGCAACGCACACGGCGGCGTGCCGCTGCTGCCCTGGTATCTGCAGCAGATGCGTAATTACGAACAGCAGCACGGCATGCGGCTGCTGGATTACCTGGACCAGCACACTTACTTCGCACCGAACAGCGTGGCGTTCTCTCCCGCCGGAGACAGCAATAACCAGGCGCTGCGGTTGCAATCGACGCGCGTTTTCTGGGATCCCACATATCTGGTCACCGGCGACTACTGGATCAAGGATGTGGAGAACAACGGCGCTCCGGTGGCGCCGCGTGTGATTCCGCGCCTGCGCGAGATGGTGGATCAGAACTACCCCGGCACGCGCATCGCGCTCACCGAGTACAACTGGGGCGCGCTCGATAATATCAATGGCGCGCTGGCCCAGGCGGATCTGTTGGGCATCTTCGGACGGGAAAATCTTGACGCGGCAACGCTGTGGGGCCCTCCCAAGCCCACAGATCCCGGCGCCTTCGCGTTCAAGATCTACCGCAACTACGACGGCATCGGCGGGACCTTCGGCGAAACCAGCGTTCAGGCTTCCAGCGCGGATCAGGGAAAGCTCGCGGTGTATGCGGCGCTGCGGTCAGACCGGAACCTCACGGCGGTCGTGATTAACAAGACCGGCGGCGATCTTTCCAGCACGCTCAGCCTCGCCAACTTCCACGCGGCTGAAGCAGCCAAGGTCTGGACCTACAGCGCCGCTAAGCCGGACGCCATCGTCGCGCATCCTGACGTGGCCGTGAATAGCGACGGTCTCAACGCTGTGTTTCCGGCGAATTCCATCACGCTGCTGGTGATTTCGCCGGCCTCAGTCCCGGTTCCGAAGCCGGTAGTTGCGGCTATGACCAACGCGGCCTCTTACGCCCAGGCCATCGCTCCGGGCCAGATGGTGACTATTTTCGGCACCGCGATGGGGCCCGACAAGCTGGCCTATCTGAAGCTGGACGAAAACGGCCTGGTGAGCGGCAGTACGGGCGGCGTCCGTATTCTCTTTGAGGGCGTGCCGGCGCCCGTGGTCTACGCCTCGGCGACACAATCCTCCGCGGTAGTACCGTATCTTGGCGCGCTCAAAGCCACCACGCACGTCCAGGTGGAGTATCAGGGCGTCAGATCTGATCCGTTCGAAATCGCCGTGGCTCCCACCGCGCCCGGACTGTTCACTTCCGCCGCGACAGGCCAGGGACAAGGCGCCGTCCTTAACCAAGACGGCGTCACCTTGAATTCACCGGCAGCGCCCGCGAGTCCGGGCTCGGTTGTGATCCTCTGGGGCACGGGAGAAGGGATCACCGACCCGCCCGGCGTGGATGGCCGCATAGCGGTGGATGTGCTCCCGAAACCGCTGGCGCCGGTCTCGGTGGACATCGGCGGGCTGCCCGCGATTATCGAATACGCCGGCGCCGCTCCCGGAAACATCCCCGGTCTGCTCCAGATCAACGCGCGAATGTCGAAAGACGTGCAGCCAGGTGACAGGGTCCCGGTCCACGTCAAGATCGGCGCCGCCACCAGCCAGGACGGCGTCACTGTGGCCGTGCGTTAGTTAGGAACCGGCGCCCCAGGCCGCGCAATGCGGATCCAGTGATCCGTAAACTTGTTGTGCGCTTCCTTGATCTCCACCTTCGGCATGTGACAGCCGGCGCATTCCGACTTCGCAACTTTGCAAAGCTTCGCTCCGGGCTTCCCGTGGGACGCGGAATGGCAGCTCTGGCACTGCTTGTCAAAGCTGGCCAGCGTCCGCGGCGTATCGTTGTGAACATCGTGGCAGCTGGTGCAGCGGATGCGAGCGTCGGCGGCGTCGTAACAGCGGCTGTTCACTAAACGATAAGGCTGGAAACGAACGTTGGTAATGTTGTGCGGTCCGTCGGTGGCGATGGTGGCCCAGGTGCGGTGGCACTGGCCGCAGAAATCGGCGGTTTCTTCGCTCGACAGGGTGCCGAGCTTGGGTGGAACCGCCTTCGTTGCGGAGGCCGATGCGAATCCCGCCAGGTGCGCTTCGGCCCGCTCATGGCAGCGGGCGCATTGGATGCCGGGGGTGAGTTGATCCACGCGCAGGACGCCGCCCGAAAGGGCGTTGGTAGAGTGACAATGAAAGCACTCTTCGGCGCCTTTCTTGGACAGCTCGCGTCCGATGGCTTCGTTTATGCTGGTGGGAACGTCCGGGCGCGCGCCCACCGTCAGGTCAAGATTGTCTATTTGTTTGTAATAACTTACGCGGCTCTCGTACCAACGCCCGTCGCGCTTGAGCAAGTACGTCTGGCCGGCCGCGCCTAGTCCGGAGGCCCACACGATGGGCGTGGAGAACTCCTCGGAACCCGACGTGACGCGGTAAATGCTTTGGTCGCCTTGGCGCTCGATGCTATAGGAATAGGGGCCCTGGCGGAAGATCAGTTTCGGGTGCGTCGCCAGGATGGGAGCCGTGGCTGCGCTCTGCAGCGCCTGCGCCATACCCGTGGCGTGCTGGAATTGCGCTTGTTGGCGATGGCAGCCGGCGCACTCGGGCGCGGCGCTGGCCGTGGAGCAGATCGCGAAAAGGAGTAAACCGACACGCATGCTAAGGCTCGCGGTCTTTCAATCGCAGGAACTCCTGACGCTCCCGGGCAGCGTCCTGCTTGCGTCCCAGTTTGGCGTAGAGCGAGGCCAGGGCGATGTGCGGCTGGGGATGATTGGGGTCTATCGAGCGCGCCTTCTCAAGCTCACGGACGCCTTCCTCGGTATCGCCCTGCTCAGCCAGCAATCGCCCTAGCAGCGTGTGCGAGGCCAAGGCATCCGGAAGCACGTCCACCAGCCGGCGGGCATACGGGAGGCCTTGCGCGGGCTCTCCACGCCGCAGGTATTCGGCTGCCAGGGCGCTGAGCGCACCGGCGTGCGACGGGTTGATCTTCAGCTCCGCCAGGAATTCATCCACGGCTTGGCCGGCGTTCTCGGCCAGCTGGTAGCTTCCGTACAGGTAATGGACGCCGGGAGCCGAGGGATAGCGCGCCAGCAGCTCCTGCATGGCTTCGGCCGCGGGGACGGCTTTGCGCGCGGCCGCATACCAGAACGCCCGGCCCGCCAGATAGACCAGCTCCCGGTCTGATTCGGGCAGTTCGTCGGGCGCAACCGGTTTCCAAAGCGCGGCCACGCCGGCGAGCGAAAAATAGGCCGGATTCTCGCCCGCGGTTTGCGCCAGCTGGGCCAGCACCCCCAGCGCGGGCTCAAACAGGCCACGGCGGACATAAAGTGTGGCGATCTGATATTTGGCGACTTTATCTATGCCGGGGTCGCCCGCGCCCAAAGCCTGGCCCTGCCGCAAATGCGCCAGCGCCTGATCGTCCTGGTGGGCGCCGACTTCACAAAGGCCGAGCATGGTGACCGCCGGACCACCTTTGGGCGACAGGCGAACCAGCTGGCGCAGCGCATCGCGGCATTCGGGGTAATGGTTTTGGCCGTATTCGAGCGTTCCGAGCGCCCACCAGCCTTCCTGCCATCGAGGATTCGCGGCCAGGGCCCGGCGATAGAGGGCGGGTGCTTCCGGGCTTCCAGCCTGGCGGGCTTTTTCGGCGGCTGCGGCGGCATTTGAGCCCGCCGGCTGAGGCTCGGCTGCCAGCCACAGCAGCAGCAACAGGATCACGGAGTGCGCTCCAAACCCTTGGCGACCCCGGCTTGCCGCGCCTGCTCGGCGGCCTGCAGGGTCTTGACGATTTCGCGCTCGCGGTCGCCGTCCTCTTTGCGCTTCACTCGGTAGTAGAGCGTGGCGAGAGAGACATGCGCTTCCGTGAATGTCGGCGCTTCCTTCACCAGCGCCTCAAGGCCGGCGCGCGCGGCATCCAGCTTGCCTTCGGCGAGGTCAACGGTCGCCAGCTGGTAGCGGACGCCGAAATCGCCGGCCCGGATCTTGAGCGCCCGCTCCAGGAAACCGCGCGATTCGGTGTATTCGTGATCCTGGCGCAGCAGCTGGCCGAGCTGGAGACACGCGTCGAAATCGAAAGGATCAATCGCGAGGCTGCGCCGGAATTCGGCCACCGCGGCGGTGGTGTCGCCGCCGCGAAGCAGGGTCTGGCCGAGCCATGTATGGGCTTCGGCGAGCTTGGGGTTCAGTTCGATAGCGCGTTCCAGGTCGGTCCGGGCGCCGGGCAGGTCATTCGCAAGCATGCGGGCAGTGCCCATCAACAGATGCGCTTCCGCGCTTTCCGTCTTGCGAAGAATTCCGTCGAGCCAGATTTGCCCGCGCTCGAACTGGCGATCGCGAACGAGGGCGGTGCCGAGCAGATAGGAAACGGCGTCATCGGCCGTGCCCGCGGTGGACAACGGATCCAGAAGCTCGATCACCTGCTTGTTCTGCCCGCCCGAGAGATATGCGTTGGCAAGCAGGAGCGTCGCCTGGCGATTGGACGGATCCCCGGCGTGGATTTTGGAAAACTCGCGGGTGGCTTCCGTGATCCGGCCGGATTTGAAGTAAGCCAATCCAAGATTCAGACGCACGGCGGCGTTATTGGGATCGGCTTCGAGCGCCAGCGTGTATTCGCGGATGGCTTCGTCAAAGCGGCCTTCGTGCGCCAGAGCCGCGCCCAGGTTGGAGCGAACCGCAGCGGCCTCCGGATGCCCCTTGAGGAATCCCCGGTAACCCTCGATGGCGGCGGCGTAGTCGCCGCCTTGATGCTTCGCGACAGCGTCCTTGAGTTCAATTTCAGCCTGGGATTGCGCGGAGGCGCAGGCCGCAAGCAAAGCAAGAGTGGCAACAACACGGAACATCGAGAGGGTCTTTTCTAAGTATACGGCGGGACGAAAAAGGGGGACGGCCTGGCGGCCGTCCCCCGAGGGTTGACGATCTGGAACCGGCTTAGAAGTTATACTTCACGGCCAGCTGGATAATGCGATGGCCGATCTTCCAATCGGCGTACCCGAACCGCGGATTGCTCAACTTGCCGTTATTGTCGAAGCTCAGGTTGAAGTTGTTGTCGCCGCTGATAAAGGATGTCAGCGGATGGTTCAGGAAGTTGTAGCCGGAAAAGCGGAACTGCAGCTTCTGATGCTCCGTAATGTTGAAGTCCTTGAACATGGAGATGTCCTGGTTAAAGAACGCCGGACCGTGAAGATAGGGCATGATGATCGGACCGTTGTGGCCAGGAGTAGGCGGCGCGAAGCAGTTTCCGTTGATGAACTGGCCGGCTTGCAAGCCCGAGCGTGGATCGCAGGTCAGTACCGGGCTGACCCCGAAATCCGGAGAGCCGGTGATGAGACTGGAGTTCAGGCCTTGGCTTGAAGTGAGAACCGTTCCATCGGGCAGGCGCGTGCCTACCGGGAGATTATACGAGACATTGAAGTTTTGGGAGACGGCCGCCTGGAGGTTCACGCCGCTCTGGAACTGCGAGATGCCCGAGATCTTCCAGCCGTTGACGGCGCCGCTCAGGAACTTGTTCTGGGTTCCCCACCGCGGGATTTCCAGCACGTAAGCGACGTTGAAAATGTGCGTCCGGTCATTCGGCAGGACGCCATAATCGTTGTTCACGTTCAGCGGATCAAGGCCGCCCGGTCCACCGCCTTCACCTCGGACGCCGAGCGCCTTGCTGAAGGTGTAATTCATCAAGAAGTTAATGTGACCCGACTGCTTGTTCCAGCTGGCCTGGAGCGAGTTGTAGTTCGAGTACATCTGGTGGTTGATTACCTTGATACCGCCATTGTTGCCGCCATACAGGCTGAACTGCCGCAGCGGATCAGTGGCGCCCGCGCCGGGGCTGGCGCCGTTGGTGTTGAAGAAGCCCGGAATCTTGAAGAGTGTTCCGGCCGGCAGAGCGTTGATGGAACCGATGTTGTTGTTCCAATTGCTCAGGTAATCGCTCTTGTTGCCCACGTACGCCACTTCGAACAGCGAGGAGAAGGGCATCCGCTGAGCGATGGTGAAGCTATAGCTCTGCGTGCGGGGCTGCTGGTTGTCCTTGGGATCGAGAACGGTGATACTGCCCGGACGGACGAACCCGCCGGCCGTCTGGAGACCAATAGTGGAGAACGTCACGTTGCTCACGCCCGCCGAATAGGATCCCTGGGTAATGTTGAGAGCGCTGGCTTGTACGTTCTGCTCGTCGTGGAAGCGATAGAGTCCATAACCGCCACGCAGCACGGTGCGGCCGGTTCCGAACACGTCAAACGCGAAACCGAAACGCGGATTGAAGAACAGCGCGCGGCTCTGGGAGCCGGACAGCGGGACGCTGGGATCCTTCTTATGCCAGAGCACGCCGGTGATATCGGTGGAAGCGGCGTTGGGATTGTACTTGGACGGATCGAAGACCGCGAATCCGTTGCCGCTGTCGTCCACCCAGGGTCCAAAATGGGACACTCGCAGGCCATACTCCAGCGTGAAGCGGCGCGTTACCTTCCAGGAATCCTGCCCATAGAACTCCATGGGACGGTACTTCATGATCAGCACGACGTCCTTGTTGGTTTCGCTGTAGGAAGCAATGCGGCCGGTGAGGATATCGGCATAAGCGTTGCCGGTGGAATTGCCGCCCCAGGTCGCAAACTGCATTTGGCCGTTGGCGTTATTGCTGGAGGGCTGGTTGTTCGAGGTGGCTTCCCAGTAGAAACCAAACTTCATGCTGTGCGTGCCCCAGACCTTGGAGAGGTTGTCGGCGACGGTGGGGAGCGTCTTCTTCGCGTAGAGAGCGCCGGTGATCTGGAATCCGCTCGGCTGAATGAGGTTGGCGAAGCCGCCGCCCCAACCGGTCATGCTCGGAATGTCACCAACGTTGTTGTTGGCGGCAAACAGATGCTGGTAGTTGACGCCCAGGGTGGCCGGATTCACAGCGGCCGGATTCTCGAACGAGTTGGGCAGGTTCAGGTTGGTGTAGGTAAATACGAATTCGTTGGTGAGAGTCGGCGTGAACACCTTGGTCAAGTTGGCCGAGATGGAATCGGACTCGTTGGCGGCGATCAGGCGCGTCGGGAACGGTACCGTCGGAGTGGGTCTCCACCACAGAGTGTCCGTGTAATAGGCCGTGTCACGCTGGCGATTGTAGCTTACGTAGAGCTTGGTGTTCTGGCTGATGGCCCAATCCACGCGCGTGCGGAGCTGGTATGCGTTCTGAGGCTTGGTGGAAGTCTGAACAAAATTGTATCCGCCGTTGCTGGCCGAATTTGCGTTCGGGAGCGGATACAGATTCAGCATCTTCTGGCCAATTGGGTCGATCTGATCTTTCGGAACCTGACCGTTCGTGAAATTCGGCTGACCGCTTACCTGGTAGCCGATGTTCCCCAAAGCGGCCAGTGAGGCTGCATTGAAATCGCCGGCGCGCATGGCCGGCGTCGGCACGAAGGACTGATACAGGCCGTTGTCCACGGTCTGGCCATAGTATTCGTAGGCGGCGAAGAAGAACAGCTTGTCGCGATTGCGGTTGAAACGCGTGCCGGGAATAAGCACCGGACCGCCAATGTTTCCGCCGGGATAAACGTACTTGGTCAGGGGCCGGGGGGCAATCGCCACTCCGGTGGCGGGGTTGAAGCCCTGGGCATTGTTCAGCGCGTTGTTGGCGTCCAGGGAATTATGGCGGACATAAAGGTATGCTTGGCCGTGGAAGTTATTACCACCGGACTTGCCTACGGCTGAGATCACGATGGGCCCCTTCTGCGCGTCGGCGCCGAAGTTGGACGTCATCACCTTGAGTTCCTGGGTCATATCGACGTTGGTGTCCACTGCCTGGCCGCAGTTGCAGCCGGGATCGATGATGTGCGCGCCGTCGGAGGTGATGTCGATCGCGCCGGTACGCTGGCCGTTGGCGGAGAAGCTGCCGATGGGGCCGTTGCCGGTCCCATGCACCTCACCCGTGAAGGAGGCGCTATTCTGAGCGCCGGCGGTCATGGCCATACCGGGCAGGATCTTGATGAATTCCGCGGCATTGCTGCCCACCACGGCGACGTTCTGGAGCTGCTTCTCGGTAATGACCTGCGATTTCTCGCCGGAGTCCACCGGGGTGACCTCCTGGGCGACGCCCGAGACCTCTATGGTGTCGGTGACTGCGCCGACCGTAAGCGCGATATTGCTCAGGTTGCGCTTATCGCTGGCGTTCAGCACGATGCCCTTCTCTTCCCACATCTTGAAGCCCTGGGCCTCAATGGTGACCGTGTAGGTGCCGGGCTGGACGGCCGAGATGGTGAAGTAGCCATCGTTGTTGCTGAGAGTGCGGCGCGTGTCGCCGCTCTGCTCGCTCTTCATAATCACAGTGGCGCCCGGAATTACAGCGCCGCTGGAGTCTGCTACCGTCCCGGTCAGAGCGGAGGTTACGCCTTGAGCCCGCAGTGATTGCGGAATGCTCCCGAGACCGAGGAGACATGCCAGGCTGAGCAGACTCTGCACCAGCCCTCGTTTGAAGAAGTGTCTTGACATGGACTTAGCTCCGTTTCCCAACTGCAACACCATTTTTTGCGGTCAACCAAATAAGACTTCACCGACGCTTAACGGGTACGCAAGCGTCGCGAGCAAGAATATAGTAGGTTTATACTAGTCGCTTGGATTAAGAGTGTAAAGGCTAAATGGGTTAACAATAGTAGACCGGCAACGTTACGCGAGTGAAGTTGTTTGTTTTCAATCATGTTACAGTTTGCGGGCGAGCCTCGTTAACGAAAATCGTACGATTAGTTAACGAGTAACTTGCGTTGATCCGAAAGAACTTGTATACTCCAGTGAAGTTGGGTCTTGGTCGGTCCTCGTATGCCTGCCGATACTACGTTCGAACTAGAGAAGCAAGAACTGGATGCGCTGATCGCTTCGGGAATCTTCGCCCGGGCGCCAGGGCTAGAGCAATTGCTGACCTACGTTTGCGGGAAATACTTCCAGGGTGAGGCCGATCAACTCAAGGAATACAACATCGCCGTGGACGCCCTGGGACGGTCGCCGGAGTTCGACCAGAAGCGGGATTCCATTGTCCGGGTGGAAGCACACCGGCTGCGAAAGCGGCTGCGCGAATACTACGAGCGCGAAGGCGCCAGTCATCCGGTTCATATCGTAATCCCGCCGGGTCACTACGCCCCCCGCTTCTTGCCCCGGCAGCAACTGGCAACCGTGGTTTCGCAGGTAGACGCCCAGGTCTCCGTAGACGCCCAGGTCTCCTTGGATCGCCCGGCACTCGATACGGTCGAAGCCCCGGCCGGGGTGTTCGTGGTGCGTGGCCGTGCCCGGTGGGCCAGAGCGTGGCTGCCGGCGGCAGCGCTGGTAACCATCCTGGCGGGAGCGGCTCTAGTGGTGGGCCTGCGCAATCGGCCCAATCCCATCGCGCCCGCGGCGCCGGAGATCGCCGCCGGTAGCGTGAGCCGCGAGATCCGCTTTGTGGCCGGGTCACGATCGGGTTACAGCGACCGTTCCGGGCACGCCTGGTCGGCTGATCGCTGGTTCACCGGCGGCGGCACTTACCAGAGCGCTGAACATCCCATCTTTGGGACCACCGATCCGCGCATTTATCAAAATCGCCGCGAAGGCGCGTTCCGTTACGACATCCCGCTGGCGCCGGGCGTCTACGAAATGCGCCTGCACTTCGCCGAGACGCTCTACGGCGATCTCAACCTGGCGGGTGGCGGCGAAACCAGCCGTATTTTCCATGTACTGGCCAACGGAAAGCCCATCCTGCAGAACATGGATGTGGTGGCCGATGCCGGCGCGAGCACCGCGGACATCCGGGCCTTTAAGGACATTACGCCCGCAGCCGACGGGCTGCTGCACCTGGAGTTCCAGCCGATGAAGGATACTCCTTTCGTCAACGGTATCGAGATTGTTCCGGGGCTGGCCGGTCGCATGCGCCCCATTCGAATTCTGGCGCAAGAGCACCCGCATACCGATTCCAACGGAGTGCTGTGGGAGCCAGACAACTTCTTCAAGGGCGGCCAGCATGTGGCCCGGTCCGAAGCGGTCTCTGGCACGACGGACCCCGAGCTTTATCGCGGCGAGCGATTCGGAAACTTCAGCTACGCTATTCCGGTGACGCCGGGACGTTATGCGCTGACGTTGCGGTTCGCCGAGATCTGGTTCGGCCCCAGCAAGCCTTCGCATGGCGGCGTCGACAGCCGTTTGTTCGACATTCTCTGCAACGGCGTAGCGCTGGCGCGCAACGTGGATGTCTATAAAGAAGCGGGCGGCAGCGACCGCGCCATTGCAAAAACATGGCATGGGCTGGAGCCGAACGCGCAGGGCAAGCTGCTGATCTCTTTCGTCCCGGTGAAAAACTATGCGTTTATCAACGGGATTGAGATAGTGGACGAATCGAAGTAGGGGAGGCGGAGCCGGGGGGCTCCGCGCGGACCTGGGGGTCCGCCCCACAACGAACTAGTCGGAGCCATTGGTCCATTTTTCCATCCAGCCCAGGACGTACTCCATTTTGGCAATGCGGTGGCTGGGGTGAGCGCCGCGGATCCCGTGTGGCTCGTCGGGGATGCGAATCAGCACGGCCGGGACCTTCCGGGCCTTCAGCGCGAAATAAAGCTCTTCGCTCTGGGCCATGGGTGTGCGCAGATCGGCCTCGCCCGTCAGCACCATGGTTGGGGTCTTGAAATTCTTCGCGAAGAAAATCGGCGAGTGATCCATGAACTGTTGCGGATTGTCCCACGGCATGGACTTCATCCACAGCGCCGCGTGCGTGTAGCCGCCATCGGCGGTGCCCGCTTGCGTGATCCAGTTGGTGACCGGATACTGCGAGACGGCCGCCGCGAAACGGTCCGTGTGGCCTATGATCCACGCGGTGAGCAGCCCGCCGCCGCTGCCGCCCGTGACGCACAGCTTCTTGGGATCGATGTAGCCTTTGGCGATCATCGCGTCCACGCCCTTCATCAGGTCAGTGTAGTCGTCGCCCGGATATTTCGTGTGAATGATGTTGCCGAATTCCTCGCCATAGCCCGTGGAACCTCGCGGGTTTGTGTAGAGCACTACGAATCCGCGCGCGGCTTGCACCTGAAACTCGTGATTGAACTCAACTCCGTACATTCCGTGCGGGCCGCCATGGATCTCCAGCAGCAGCGGATACTTCTTGGATGCGTCGAAATCCGGCGGCTTGACGATCCAGCCCTGCATGGGCTTGCCATCAAACGAATCGTACGTGAGCTCCTCCACCTCGCCCAGCTTGCGCGATGCCATCAGGCTGTCATTGGCCTGGGTAACGCGTGTGTGCGCGGCCGGATTGCGGACCGAGATCGCCACGATGTCGGCGGGCTCCTGCGGCGTGGATCGAGTGGTTGCCACCAGCCCGTTTTCAGACATCGTGAAAGCGTCGTTCGCCGCGTAGCCGCTGCCGAGGCGGGCCTTCGCGGACGTCAGCCGCTCCACCTTGCCGTCCAGCGTGGCCGAATAAAGCTGGGACACGCCATGATCGTCGCTCAAGAAATCAACGGTCTTCGAATCGGCGGACCAGTGCGGGCTGCGCACGTCGCGGTCGTGTTTGGCGGCCAGCAGCCGCTGATCCGAGCCGTCGGCGTTCATCACATACAGGTTGTTCACCGAATAGCTCTGGAATTTCCAATCGTGCCCCACATAGGCGATCTTCTTTCCATCCGGCGAAGGAACGGGGTCGAGGTCGGGACCCTTGCGGGTGGTGAGCTGTTTCACCGTGCCGTCGTCCACGGAGAAAGCGTACAGATCGGGACCCTCCAGCGAATACTCCGCGTCCGCCGTGCGCTGGGCCGATACCAGGATCCACTTCCCGTCGGGCGTCCAGGAAGCGCCGTTCGCGGAATGGTCGTAATCGCCGCTGGTGATTTGGCGCGGCGCTCCGCCGCTGGACGGGACAGCGAAGATGTGCGTAAATCCGGGCCGAATGAGGCCAGCGCCATCGGCGCGCCAGCGCAGTCGCGTGACTACAATCGCCGGGTCGGCCCATTTGGCTCCCACGGGTTTCTCAGGCATCTTCACGGAGAATCCGGGTTTCGCGGGCACCCGGCTGCCGTAAGAGATCCACTTGCCATCCGGCGACCACTGGATGCCGCTGGGCGCCTGTTCGAGTTCGGTGATCTTGGCTTCTTCGCCGGTATCCATCCAGCGCACCCAGATCTGCGGCTTGCCGCTGCGGTTCGACAGATAGGCGATGCGTGTTCCGTCCGGCGACCAGCGCGGCGAAGTGTCGTGGAACGATCCCTGCGTAACCGGGCGCTGTTCCTTGCCATCCGCCGATGCGATCCACAGGTTGCTGTAAAACGCATCGTTCATTGTGTCGGACCAGTTCAGCACATACAAGACGCGCCTGCCATCCCGGCTGATCTGCGGATCGCCCACCGTGCGCAGCTCGAACAGATCGGTGGTGCTCATCGGCTTCTTCGCGGCGAATGCGGCCGCCGTCATCAGAACAACAATCGCCAGCTTTTTCATGTCCTTCTCTCCTGTGCGGCGGCTCGATGCCGCCCGTAATCGTTGTAAAGATCGGCGCTCCGCGCATCGGTAACGTTACCCGATGGATCACCACCAGCTCTTCAGCGCTCTTGTCGAACACCTTGCGGCCGAATGTCGAAGACAAACAGCCCAATCCCGCACATGCCAGTATATATGGGATGACGCGGGTTCGATGGATGGTCGAAAACGCCACTCCCAGCTTTTCGCCATCTAGTTCCCCTGAGTAATCCACCCATTCCGATCGACTTGTTCGAACCTTGATACCTGGCCATTGACCGAGCACTCTAACTACGGCTTGGGTATCTGCCTAACTCTTGCAGCAGACGCCGCTCTGCGACTCTCTCTGTTGCATTGGGCCGTAGCAACCGCAGCGTTACGTCCCCAACTCCGGTAATCGGTTCGAAGAGTTCCCTCTCGAGTCGAAAGTGATCGGTCCATAGGTCGCGCCGAGGATGAAAGAGCCGAACAGTCTCTCCCGTTCGGAGATCAGTCGAAGCAACGTCAGTTCCCTTATGCCGATTGCATAACGCGCACGCATACGCCAAATTGTCCGCCGTGGAAGATCCGCCGTGCTTCCTGCTGACAATGTGATCGAGTTGGTGCGGGAAGCCGGAGTCGTCTTCATGGATTAGACAGTATTCGCAGCGGTGATCCGCACGCCGGGCTACTTCGGCCCGGAGTGCCGCGCGAATATCACTGGGCACGAGCGAGGATTTGACGAGCTCTTGCCTTCGCCATTCTCAGAATGTGCTCCAGCTCCATGAAATGGTCGAGTTCCGCCTTCTCTTCGGATCACAAGCGGCCGCCCTTCTCAAGCTCAATCAAGTCCGCAACTCTCTGTTGCGCTTCAAGCGAGGGGTGGAAGTCAGCAACCGCCTCCGGCGTTGTACCGGCTGCGGTGAAGTCGATAATCTCGAAGTATTCGGGGCTGGCTGCACTCATCTTGTCCTCATCATACATTAAAGGCGCGTAGCCTCGACTGTCGGCTTTATCACTCGTGTTTTCGTCTTAACCGCAACCAACTACTGCTAGCGGTGGTGGTTACCAAAGTCATCAAGCATGCCCGAGCTGTACGTCCCGGTCGCTTACGCTCGCGGTTCTGGTTCTGACGGAATCGCGCGCGCCTGGGGAGAGTTCGCGCTTTACCTTCCCCGGCGGCCCTGAACCGGAGCGGGAGCGGCATCCGCCGTAACATACGGGACGCCCGCATCGGCCATCAGTTTGTTAAGCCGTGGCAGGTCCTCATCCGTAAGCTTCTTTACCTCGGCCAGGCCCTGCTGCAGTGCGACCGATGACGCGTCGATGTCAGCCATCTGGCGCGTGGTAGGTGCGCCGGAGTAGCCGTCCATGGCGCCCATCAGGCGAGTGATTTTCTGGTTCACGGGCGGGGGTGTGTAAGTGAGCGGCGGACCCGCTGCGCCAAGCTGGCCGGTGCGCTCCACTTCAAAGGTGCCGACAGCCGCCTTCACCTTGGCCAGCAGATCGTCGGCGGCCGATTTGACGGCGTCGGGCACGTGCGGTCCGCCGGGACGCTTCCAGCCATCGGTCAAGCTGGTCAGTGACGTTCGCAGCGCGACTATTTTTCTGCGCCCGCTGTCGGCTTCGCGCGCCATTGCATACAGCGTGCTGATGGCTTGCCGCCGTTTGGCTCGATCTTCCGCGGACATGCTGACGCGTGGATCCTCTTCCACCGTCACAGTCTTCGATGCGTTTTTGCCTGCCGCCGAAATGGCGACAGTGTATTCGCCGGGGTCGACCAGCGGACCGCGTGCGAAGAATCCGAAGCCGCCGCCTCCACCCCCGCCTCCGGCTCCCCGGCCGCCCGCACCGGGTGCACCGCCCTCTCCCGCGGCTTCCGCACCACCCTCGGCGGCTCCCGCCTGTCCGGGTTCCGCGCGCACGGGCGTGTCATAGCGAAGGTCCCAGTTCACACGATTGATTCCTGCCTCGGCGGCCCCGGTCAGCTCGCGAATCTTGTTCCCGGCTTTGTCCGTCACCGTGATCTTGACCGGATTCCGGCCTTCCAGCTTGTTCTTCACGTAGTAATTCACAATCACGCCATAAGGCGGATTGGCTGCGAGGTACTCTTTGTGGCCAGTCGCCCCTTTATTGTTCGCCATACGCCACTCAATCCCAGGACGCATGTCGAACAACTGCACGTCCGAGGCGAGCGTGCTGTCGCTCATCTGTTCGAGAGGAGTGATATCGTCCATGATCCAGATGGAGCGGCCATGCGTGCCGAGAATCAGGTCGTTATCGCGCGGGTGGATCGCGATGTCGTCCACCGGAACCGTCGGCAGCCCGTTCTTCATACGTTCCCAGTTTGATCCATGGTTGAACGAAACGAACAGGCCGAACTCGGCGCCCGCGAACAGCAGATTCGCGTTGCGGGGATGCTCGCGCAGCACGTGAATAGTGCCTGCTTCGGCTGGGATCCCGGCCGAGATGCGCGTCCAGGAATCGCCGTAGTTGGTGGTCATGTAGATGTACGCCGCGAAATCGTCGCTGCGGTGGTTGTCGAAAGTGAGGTACGCGGTTCCTTCGTTATGGGCCGATGCCACAACGCGGCTTACATACGCGCCCTTGCGCACGCCGGGCACGTTGGCGGCCACGTTATGCCAGGTCTTGCCGCCGTCGCGAGTCAGCTGAACGTTTCCATCGTCGGTGCCGGCCCAGATCAATCCCGCGCGCTTCGGCGATTCGCTGATGCTGGTGATGCACGGAAATTGCTGCACGCCGTCGTGGCGCGACAGCGTATCCTTATCCGGAACTTTGCCCAGGATGGCTTGCTTATCGCGCTCGATTCCGGTTGTCAGATCGGGGCCCAGCCGCTCCCAGGTATCGCCGCGGTCCGTGGACTTGAACAGGTGATTGCCGCCGTAATAAATCGTATTCCGGTCGTGCGCCGAGATCATGACCGGAGAGTTCCACTGAAAACGGTAGCGCGGAGCTTTATCGTTATCTTCCAGCGGGCGGATGGAGCGCGATTCGCCAGTGCGCAGATCGCGGCGCAGTAGATTGCCGTCCTGCGATTCGGCATAGACGATGTTCGGGTCCACGGGATCCACTTGCGCGTAAAATCCATCGCCGCCGCCCACCGTGCTCCAATCGTCATTGGCGATGCCGCGCGTCGACGTGGTGGCGCTCGGCCCGCACCAGGAATTGTTGTCCTGCAGGCCGCCGCAGATGTGGTACGGCTTCTGCATGTCGAACGCAACTTCATAGAACTGCCCCAGCGGGATATTGTTGACGTAGTCCCAGGAGCGGCCGCCGTCGTAGCTCATGGTGATGCCGCCGTCGGCGCCGGCCATGACGTGTTCGGAATTGGCCGGATCGATCCAGAAGGCGTGGAAGTCGCTGTGGATCTTCTGCCCGCGATCCATGCGGAAAGTTTTGCCGCCGTCTTCGGAAAAATACATCGGCGCGCCCAGCACCCAGATGCGCTGGTCATTGTTTGGGTCAATGCGAACCTGGCTGTAATAGGAAGGGCGCGGATTCGTGTCGCTCATCTTGGTCCACGTGAAGCCCTTGTCTTCCGAGCGGAAGATGCCGCCGCCCTTGGCATGCTCCACCAGCGCATAAACGATGTTCGAATTGCGGCGATAGATGTCTACGGCCAAACGCCCCATATCGCCGCCCTCCGGAAGGCCCTTCGTGAGTTTTTTCCAATGCGCGCCGCCGTCGACGGTCTTGTAGAGCCCGCTATGGGGTCCACCGCCGTTGTAACCGAAAACAGTGCGCCGCCGTTCGTAGGCCGCGGCGTAAACCGTGTTCGGACTCTGCGGATCGATGGCGACATCCGAGATGCCGGTGTCGTCATTGATGTAGAGCGACTGCGTCCAGGTTGCGCCGCCGTCGGTGGTCTTAAAAACGCCACGATCCTTGTTCGGTCCCCACAGGTGGCCCAGCGCGGCGACGTAAACGACGTTGGGATCGCTGGGATGAATGGCGACGCGGCCGATGTGGTGCGTGTCCTTGAGGCCCATGTGGGTCCAGGTCTTGCCGGCGTCCATGGACTTGTAAATCCCGTTGCCCCACGACGAACTCTGGCGATTATTCGGCTCGCCGGTGCCGGCCCAAAGGATGGATGGGTCGGACGGCGCGAGAGCGATGTCGCCGATGGTGGAGACCACCTGGTCGTCGAACACCGGCTCCCAGGTCACACCCGCGTTCACGGTCTTGAAAATGCCGCCCGACGCGGTAGCGACGTAAATGATTCGCGGGTCCGATTCCACCACCGCGAAATCGTCGACGCGTCCGCCCATTGCCGCAGGTCCGATCTCGCGAAACTTCAGGTTCTTGAGCGCCGCCTCGCGCGGGGATTGGGCCAGGAGCGAAAACGAAAGGACGCCGGCAACTACGAGTGAGTTCATGCGATTCTCCAACGGATAGCGATAGCGATTGTATCAAGGTGGGGCAGGCGGTTTCGCCTGCCGGTTAATCCCATTCCCGAAGTCGTCGCACGTACTCGTCGGGATCTTCGTCACGCCACAATTCCCGACCCATGCCCTGCATCTGGAAGATTCCCTCCAGCCACCGCTCGCGCCGCCTGCGGGCCGGCCCAATGCGCCCGATTCGCTCGGTTGCTAAACGCCACCACGATGAAATCTTCATACGATTTTTGTCGATCACTACAATCTTATCGGCTCACCGGTCCCTGCCGATCGCGAACTCAGCGCGGCAGCCTCGATCCACCCAGATGCCTCGCCGATCCCAGCCCCAAGTCTCGCCCTGGCGGCACGCGGAGCCGCTGATCTGGCGTACCAACTGCACGGCACGGCCGCGCGTATCGGCATCGCAGTAGACCCGCCTGCCGTTGTTTGACTCGCACACGATAGTCCCGCTTCCTCCGCCGCCGCGGGCCGCGTTCACGGTGAATTCGGCGCGGCAGCCGCGATCCACCCAGATGCCGCGCTGGTCGAATCCCCAGGTGCTGCCCTCGCGGCACGGAGATCCGCTGATTTGGCGCGCCAGCAGTACTCCGTTGCGCGTGTCCGCTTCGCAATACACGCGCTCGCCGTTGTTCGATGAGCAGGTGATAGTGCCGCCTCCCGCGCGTCCTCCGTCGTCGTCCCAGCCCCGTCGATCCCAGTTTCCGCGGCGGCCGCCCGACAATCTGCGGAGGGTGAAGCGCTGGTTTGAATCGCCGTTCAGATCAAAGAGCTGCACGTGAGCTCCATCGCGGCTGGTTCCGTCGGGAATGTCGAGCGTTCTTCCGGCGCGCGACACAATCAGCGCATTGCCGTCCTTGCCGGCATCGAAGCGCCACTGCTGGCTGGGGCCGCCATTGAAGGGAATACCACGAACCGGTTCGCCGTTTCCGCCGCCGCCCGCATCTAGCGCCGCGCCGTTCATCCCGTTGCGCAGGAAAAAATAGCCGGCGCCCGCGGGACGAATCTCCCAGACCTGATTGTCGGTGCCGCGAGACGAAAACTGGATTACCGTGGTCTGGTCATTGCGATCCAGATCCAGCACCCTGCCGGACTTGACGTTCGCGATCTCATAGACGCCCGGGCCGTCGAATCCGCCCTGCCCCAGCAGCGGCCAGCTCAGCGCCGCGCAGACTATCGTACCCGCAATTCGAAGTTTCATCTTCCGCTCCTTTAGCCGCCATGCGGCGATTGCTGATAATGTTGACGCAATAAATCCTTGCCGTAGTCGTTCCCGTTCGGAGTCCGCACCACCACATGGATGTGCTGATGATTTGGCGCGTTCGGATCGGCCGCGAGGTGCCGCAGGTTCGCCGGCCGCTGATGATCGAACTCGATCAGGATCACCGGACTGTGAATGCGATAGTAGAACACGCTGTCTGGATCCGTGCCTCCGATCCACGCAAACCAGGTATTGTCCAGATGGCGCTGGACCTCTTCCATTTTCACTCGCGCGTGACCGTCATCCATATTGTCTACGTACTGCGCGATTAAATCCAGCATCTGCTTCCGCTGCGCGGGCGCGAATTCGGAAACGCGGACGCCGGCATAATCCAGAACCACGTTGTCCTTGAACGCTTCCGTCAGATTGTTGTTGCCGGTTTTCGAGAACTCGAGAATGGCCTTCTTGCGCTGGCCTTCGGTGAGCGCATGGATCATCTTGAGCCCGTTGTTCTGCTCGTCCTGCAGCACCACCGTGCCCTTATACTTGCCGGAGGCTGCGATCACGGGTTCCGAACCGGCGAAGAAGGGCGTCATCACTACCTGATCGCCCAGAACGAAATAGTTAATGATGGCGTGATGCCCGTCGAGCTGCCAGCCCCAGGGCTCCTTGGCCGACGGCTTGCCCATCATGGTGATGTAATAACGCCATTCACCGTAGCGTTCGAAGTCGTTATTGTTGAGCTCGCCCAATGTGTGATTGAGCCGCATGATATCGCGCGTCTGCTTCAAACCCTTGGCGCTGAGAGAGGCGCGCAATAGGCCGATCGCGGCTTCCCGCTGAGCGTCGGTCATTTCCAGAAAGCTGACGCCCTGGCGAACGTAAAAATCCTGGTTCATCCACTTTCGCCATTCCACATCGTCTACCGGGAACATTGTTTTGTCGCGCTGTTCCCTGGTCAGCGCGGCAAGCAGTGCGTCGGCGGCTTTGCGGACAGGCTCAGTGGAGACGCCGCTGGAGTGAATCGTGAACAACCCCGGGACTACGCGGCCGTCGGTGGTAATACCCTTGAACGGTTCCGCAAGGCCTTTCTTCTCCGCATCGTCGGACATGCGCCGGAACCGCGTCGCGCGATCGGCGGTGGGGTCCTGGGAGAGGATCGGAATCGAAATCAGAATGGCGAAGAACGCCAGCAGCAACGCGCGGGTCCGGCCCGGATGCGAGGCCATCTTGAGGAGCATGGATCTATTATGGCCCCACGCGGTGCGCGCTAGACTAGAATCATGCGGTGGTTTTCTGGTGCGACACTCGGGGTGTGCCTGCTGGCCGGGATGGCCCGGGCTGACACATACCTGGTGCTGCCCTTCTTCAACGCCTCGCATAACGCCGGCCTGGATTGGATCGGCGAGAGCATCGCCGAGTCGGTGCGCGAAACGCTGGCCTCGGAAGGCATGGTGGCCATCGCTCGGGAAGATCGCGTGGATGCGTTTCACCGGCTCTCCATCCGGCCGTATGCCTTACTCACCAAGGCCACGGTGATGAAGCTCGGCGAGTCCTTGGATGCCGAACAGGTGGTTTACGGCGAATTTGACCTCAAGCCGCTGCCGGAAGGCACCACGGCCAAATCGCGCGGATCCCTGCAGATTACCGCCAGGGTCCTCGATCTGAAGAAGTTCAGGGAAGGCCGGGAATTTCGCGAGGTGGGCGCTCTTGAGGAGCTGGCGGCGCTGCAGAGTCATCTGGCGTGGCAAGCGCTGCGCTCGCTCAAGGCCAGCGGCGCGCCTCGGGAAGCCGAGTTCAGCGCACAGCACGCGCCCATTCGAGTGGACGCCATTGAGAATTACATTCGCGGCCTGCTGGCATCCAAGGCCGAAGACAAACATCGCTTCTTCACTCAGGCGGCGCGGCTGGATCCGCGCTTTTCACAGCCCAACTTCCAGCTGGGCCGTCTGCACTGGCAGAAAAAAGAGTACAAGGTAGCGGCGGAGTGGCTGCAGAAGGTTCCGCCTGGCGATGCGCACTATCGCGAGTCTAATTTTCTGCTGGGTCTGTGCCGCTATTACGGCGGAGATTTCGCCGGCGCGGAGGCTTCCTTCGAGCTGGTTTCACGCAGCGTGCCGTTGAGCGAGGTGTATAACAATATCGGCGCGGCCCAATCCCGCCGCGATCTTCCCGGCGCGCTGGCGAGCTTCCGCAAAGCGCTGGAAGGCGACGCGAGCGATGCAATGTACCAGTTCAACGTGGGTTACGCATTGTGGAAGCAGGGCCAATTCGCTCCCGCGGCGGAACGTTTCCAGGCCGTGCTGGATCGCAATCCCAGCGACGCCGACGCCGCGCAGATGCTGAAGCGCTGCCAGAAGCAGAGCGGACAGCGCCCCACCGAATCGCGGACCGAGGGTCTGGAGCGGCTGAAAACCAATTATGATGAGAGCGCCTGGTTGCAATTGAAGGCCCTGGTGGAGCCGGAAAAGCGTTGAGGGTATAATCGAAAAACTGATGCGGGAATCCTTCGGCGTTTCTGACCAGGGCTGCGTGCGCAAGAACAATGAGGACTACCTGCTGGTGGCCCGTGACCTGGGGCTTTATCTGGTGGCCGACGGCATGGGCGGAGCGCAGGCGGGCGAGCATGCCTCGCAGCTTGCTGCCGACACCGTGGAACGTTCCATTCGCGAGGCCGCCGCGCCCAGCGCGGAAGCGCTGACCAAAGCGTTCGAAGAGGCCAATCGTCAGGTGCTGCAGGCCGCGTCGGCCGATGCCTCGCTCGACGGCATGGGTACCACGCTGGTGGCTGCTCTCGAAGCCGGCGAGAATTTGCTGATTGCCAGCGTAGGCGACAGCCGCGTTTACGTGCATGAGGCCGGGCAGCTGCAGGCGCTCACTGAAGACCAGACCTGGGTGAACGAAGTGGGCCGCAAGCTGGGGATCACGGAAGTGGCGCTGCAAACGCATCCGATGCGGCACGTGCTGACCATGGCGATCGGCGTCAGCTCCGATCTGCGCGTGCATTCTTATCAACTGAAGCCGCAGCCGGGTACGCAAGTGCTCTTGTGCAGCGACGGCCTGCATGGAGTGATTGGGGAAGAGCAGATCGCCGCGGCGCTGTCGGCCAATGGCACGGCGGAATCAAAGTGTAAGAAGTTAGTGGAAGCCGCCCGGAGCGCCGGCGGGCCGGATAACATCACGGCGCTCTTACTAGTGGCCTGATCGGATCACGCGGCTTTGGCCAGCCTCGGCGAGCCGATCAACGAAAGCAGGCACAGCTCCTCCCTCCGCAGGGCGCGCCGGGACTGTGCTGCGGCAACCTTTTTCAACGTATCCAGTAAAGTACCGTCCGTGTAGGTATCCATCAATACCGGATGCACATAGTATTTCCGGCACGTCGCGGGGCGATTACCTAGACGCTGCGCCACTTCCTTGATCGCCTTCACAATCCCGTTTTTGGCGTCCACTTCGCTCTCCGCCATCCCGATGCGCTCCAATTCAAGCGCCATCTGGCAGCTTCCCACCCAGGTCCGAAAATCCTTGGCGGTGAAACTCTCGCGCGTGATCTCGCGCAGGTAATCGTTGACGTCTTCCGAGCGAATGCGGTGCCGGCGCCCCTCGTCGTCGATGTACTGGAACAACTCCTCGCCAGGAATGCACTGGCATTCGCGGACGATCCGGGCCAGTTTCGGGTCATTCAACTCGATCTTGTGCCTGAGCCCGCTCTTGCCCCGAAACCGGAAGCGCAGCTTGCGGCCGCTGATCTCGACGTGGTTGTCTTTCATGGTCGTGAGGCCGTAAGAGTCATTGGTCTTGGCGTATTCCTCGTTCCCGACCCGAATACAGGTCTTCTCCAGCAGTCTGACCAGCGTGGCCAGCACTTTTTCGCGCGGGGTGCCGGGAAGCTTGAGGTCCCTCCGCACGCGCCTCCGAATCCCCGGCAGAGCCGCCGCGAATGCGCGCATACGGCTGAATTTGGTCTGGTCGCGAATCTGGCGATAGAGCGGATGATAGCGATA
The DNA here is from genome assembly GCA_030776455.1 of Acidobacteriota bacterium. Classification (GTDB taxonomy): domain Bacteria; phylum Acidobacteriota; class Terriglobia; order Bryobacterales; family Bryobacteraceae; genus JALYHQ01. The sequence continues at coordinate 25,924 of JALYHQ010000014.1, forward strand.
CTGCTTGCGCCCCCGCGCATCGCGTCCGGTGGCCTGCAAGTGACCGTTCTTGGACGGACATATCCAGACATTCGTCCAGGCCGGAGGAATCGCCAGCGACCGGATGCGGGCCAGATCCTCTTTGCTGGTCAGCGGTTTTCCATTCACGCCAATGTAGGAAAAGCTCTTTCCGGATCGCTTTCTTACAATGCCGGGACCGCCGGGCGTCACGTATCGAAGCCGGGCAGCTCTAGCGGATTCATATGGATCCAGGGGGAGGTTGAGTTTGCCGGCCATATTCCAGGACCCCTTGGAGCAATTGTCAGGCCAGTTACGGTTATAGTGGAATTCAGGGTGCAAAACGGGCGGCACAGTACGATGTTTTCGGCACTGGCGGCGGCCGGCAGCGTAGTCGCGGCCAGCAGTTGTTGCTTGCCTCTCGGCACGTTGTGGCTGGCCGCCGGATTCGCCGGAGCGTCGGCGCTGCTGGCTGAGTTGCGACCGTGGCTGATGCTGACGTCCGTCGCGCTCATCGGTTTAGGTTTCTGGCAAGCGCGGCGAGCCAAGGCGTGCCGCGGAACTCCAGCGCGATTTCAGATGATTCTGCTGTGGACCTCCGCGGTGCTGGTAGGAATCTCCCTGCTCTTCCCGCAGGTTCTGGCCCAATGGCTGGCGAAGCTGTGAGCCGGACGCGGCGCATACAACTGTTGCTTGGCGGATTGCTGGCGCTCGCCATCGGTCCAGCTCTGTGGTGGCAGATTGCCGGACCGCGCAGCACGCCCGCGGGTCAACCGCCGCTCGCCGATTTTCGATTGGACGATTTCGAGCGCCAATTCCAGGCTGCTCCCGCGACGCGCCTGGTGGTTCTGCTGTCACCCACTTGAGCGGCTTGCCTGCGGGGGGCCTCCGCAGTCGCGGCGATGCTGGAACGGCATCCGAATGGCGAGTTGCAAGTGTTCGTGATCTGGGAGCCGGTGCTCGTCACCGATTGGGGACGACCCTCCGATGGAGCGCTCGGATTAATCCAGGACCGCCGCGTCAAACAATTCTGGGATCGCGGCCGAGTTCTGTCGCACGCGCTGGGCGAGAAGGACAAGCACAGCATTGTCTGGGACTGGGCCGGGATCTACCCGGCCGGGACAGATTGGAGGAAGTCTGCGTTCTCCGCCGGCCCCGTAGCGCCCAAGGCCGCCGAAATAGAAGCAGCCCTGGTGGGGCAGGCGTTTTCGCCTGCCATCCCGCACGATGCCGCTGCTCCACGATAATAGAATATGGTACCCAACACACCTGAGAGCATCCCGGAAGGACTTACATTTGACGACGTTCTGCTTCAGCCCGCCCGGAGCGCCGTCCTTCCCGCACAGGCGGACACCCGAACTTGCCTCACGCGCAACATCGCGCTGAATATTCCCATTGTCAGCTCGGCGATGGATACCGTCACCGAATCGCACCTCGCCATCGCGCTGGCACAGCAGGGCGGCATCGGCATCATTCACCGCAACATGTCCATCGAACGGCAGGCCGAAGAAGTGGACAAGGTGAAGCGCAGTGAGAGCGGCATGATCGTGGACCCCATCACCATCGGTCCCGACATGAAAATCTCCGACGCCCTCGAAGTGATGAAGCGCTATCGCATCTCGGGCGTGCCCGTTACCAGCGGCTCCCGGCTGGTGGGCATTCTTACGAATCGCGATCTGCGCTTTGAGACCCGCTACGATCTGCCCATATCGCAGGTGATGACCAAAGACAACCTGATCACCGTGGCGGTGGGCACCACACTCGAGGAAGCCGAGAAGATCCTGCATCGCCACCGTGTGGAAAAGCTGCTGGTGGTGGACGATCAGTTCAATCTCAAGGGCTTGATCACGGTGAAGGACATCCAGAAGAAACTGAAGTATCCGAACGCGGCCAAGGATCTGCAAGGCCGCCTGCGTGTGGGCGCCGCGCTGGGTTCGGGCGGAGACTTCATGGAGCGCGCGCAGGAGCTGGTGGCGCGCAAGGTAGACGTGCTGGTGGTGGATTCGGCGCACGGCCACAGCGAGCGCGTGATGGAGGTAGTGGCAAAAGTAAAACGCGCGCTGCCGGACGTGGAACTGATCGCGGGCAACGTCGCAACGTATGAAGGCGCGCGCGATCTGATCGATCTGGGAGCGGATGCGATCAAGGTGGGCATTGGGCCCGGATCCATCTGCACCACGCGAGTGGTTAGTGGCGCCGGCGTCCCGCAAATTACGGCGATCACCGCGTGCTCACGGGCGACGCACGGCTCGGGGGTCCCGCTGATCTCGGACGGCGGCGTCAAATTTTCAGGCGATGTCACGAAGGCGATTGCGGCCGGCGCCGATTCGGTGATGATCGGCAGCTTGCTGGCCGGCACCGAAGAGAGCCCCGGCGAGACGATCTTGTATCAAGGACGAACGTTCAAGAGCTACCGTGGCATGGGCTCGATGGGCGCAATGGCGCAAGGCTCGGCCGACCGCTACGCGCAGGATGAGAGCGGTAAGCTGGTGCCCGAGGGCATTGAAGGCCGGGTGCCCTATAAAGGTCCGATCTCCGATCTGGTGTATCAGCTGGTAGGCGGCCTGCGGGCCGGCATGGGCTATTGCGGGTGCAAGAATATTCGCGAGCTGCAGGAAAACTCGCGCTTCTTGCGCGTCACCTCGGCGGGCTTGCGCGAGAGCCATGTGCATGACGTGATCATCACCAAGGAAGCGCCGAACTACAGGCTCGAGTAAATGGCCGAGTGGGACGCCGAGCTGTATCTCAAATTCGCCGGCGAGCGCACCCAGCCCAGTATCGATCTGATCCAGCGCGTAAAGCTCACCGCTCCGCGCCGCATCGTCGATCTAGGCTGCGGTCCGGGAAACAGCACTGAAGCGCTGCGGTGCCGGTGGCCGGAAGCGGAAATCACCGGTCTGGACAGCTCGCCGCGGATGATTGAAGCCGCGGGGAAGGCGTATCCGGACGGGGTCTGGGAACTGGGCGATGCCGCCACATGGACGGCACGGGAACCGTTCGATCTTGTGTTCTCCAATGCGATGTTCCAGTGGCTTCCCGATCACCCTGCGCTGTGCCGCCACCTTTTTCGTCAGCTTGCGCCCGGCGGCGCGCTGGCCGTTCAGATGCCCGCGCACCACGATTCGCCTGTCCACCGCGAGATGCTGGAGGTATCGAAAGATTGCGCGTGGACTGATCGCATGGAGACCGCGCGCGCGGCGCTGACCCGTGAGCCCCCCTCGCTCTATTACGACACCCTGGCCCCCGAGGCGGCGCACCTGGATGTGTGGGAGACAATCTATTACCACGTCCTGGCCGGCCCGGAAGCGATACTCGAGTGGTTCCGCGGAACCGGCCTGCGCCCGTTCCTCGAAGCATTGAATTCAAACCCGGAGCGCCTCCGCTTCGAGCAAATGCTGCTCGAGCGCTACACCGCATCCTACCCCCGCCAGCCCGACGGACACGTCCTGTTCCCCTTCCGCCGCCTCTTCTTCATCGCCTGCCGTCGACCCGCGTAGCACAGGGCCATGCCCTGTCACTGAATCTTCACCACCGCCATAACCCCCGTATCTGCCGCTTTCTGAGCCGCGCCCAAAGGAAGCGGTCCGCCCACTGCCGCCGTGTGGGGCAGGATAGTATCCTGCGGCCGATTAGCAAATCGGCCCCTGGCAGGCGAAACCGCCTGCCCCACAAAGCATGACCAATTGGGTCTCAAAAGCGGTTACCGCGGTCTTCTCAATGCGTCATGGCGTAAATCACATAATTCACACCAACCCGAATCGCCAATCCAGAAAACTTCTCGGGATAGTGAGGCGCGTCCGCCCATTCCCAGGCATCGCCCAGATCTGAGTTGTAAGAGATGGCCACCATGATGCGGCCCTTGTCGTCGAAAATGCCGCGCCAGTGCGCGCCGACGCCGTTATTCTTGTAGCCCCGGTACAGATGCGCTTCGCCGGGTACCTGGAAGCGATCGTCCAGATCGTAGACCGTGTGAAAGATGGGATCGTCCTCCGCGATATCGACAATCGGCCGGTCCGGGAATACGAACTTGATGCGCTTCTCGAACATCTCCCACTCATAGGCGCCGTGAAAATCGTCAGCCATGAAGAAGCCTCCGCGCAGCAGATAGTCGCGCATCACCTTGGCCTGGGCTTCGGTTAGACCCCACTCGCCTACTTGGACCGCGTACAGCCAGGGCCAGTTGTAAACGTCGTCGCCATCTTCCAGGCTCACCGGCTGCTCGACGGAGCGCACGTGGACGCGAGTGAGGCGGCGCAGCGCCTGGGAAAAGTGTCGGTCCGCGCGGGGGTAATCCTGGGTCCAGAGCGAAAGGCCTTGCCGCCAGTCGCCATCGAAGCGGCCGGCGTACCCGTCATTGGGTCCGGGCGGATACATCAAACGGGCGAAGACCCATTCGCTTTTCTCCTGCCAGTCCGGTGTCAGCTCGAATTGCCGGTACTCGACACCCGGGTATTGCCGGAACCCCTGCTGGAACGCGTACAAGCCGCCGAGAAACGCGAATCCGCATCCCAGCCGCCAGACCGCCTTCGGGCACTTCATCCGCGTCCGCCTTCACCCGCAGAATATCACCTGCGGGCACGCGCGAAGAGAGAGGCTTAGCCCTTCTTGGCAGCCGCCTGTTTTTGCATCTGCTTTTTGAGCTTGCGGGGAACGCGATGCTTGTCCTTCTTCACCAGCTTGGGTATTTTCACCTTCGCGGGCGTCGATTTGCGCTCCTCGGGGTGCGCGATGCCGGTCTTCACCGCAATAGCGCCGAGAGTAGTGCCGATGGCCTGTGCCGCCGCCTCTAGAACTCCTGGCTTGGTCTCCTCCGGGCCTGCATCGGGAGACTTCTTGCGGGAGGGTTTCTTCGGAGTATCCATTAGGGTCGAGTTTCCTTTAAGCGCGGCGTCCGCTGACGAGATTAATCACCAGCACCACCAATGCTACCACCAGCAGTATGTGGATCAGACTCCCCGCGATGTGCAAACTGAATCCCAAGAGCCATAGGATCAGGAGAACCACTAAAATTGTCCAAAGCATTTTTCGGCACACCCCTTTCGCCCGTTACATCCGCAGGCTGGACATTGGACTCGGCTGGCGGCCTATTGTTTCGCGCCAATCCGAGCGACGTCAGTGAGCTATGCGGCCCAGCGTGGACCCAATCGCCCGTGCAACTTGATTCAGCAGGTCCGGTTTGCAGGCGGTGGCATCTATCCCGGCGATCCGGACCGATTCTTCCACGGTGTGGCCGTCATGCAGCGCCTCCAGCAGCGCTTCGGCCTGATGCCCGTTGATCCCGAGACCCCGGGCCACGTAGTCGCCGAAGTTCTCCCCCTGCCGCTGGTGTACTCCGCAATCCTCCAACAGCTCCTGCACGCCCTTGATTACTTCCGCATTAATCATCGCTTTGGCTCCTGAACCCTAGACGCTACCCAAGTTGGAATAGTACTTGCTAAGAGAACGTCATGGCTTATCACTTGTGTTCCGAGCTGGTTTCGGTGGCCTGGGATGAAACCGGCGGCTTCGGAAATCTAGAAGAAATCGGCGAATGGACGGCGGTACTGCTCCTCGAAGACCCCGTTCCCACAGGCGCCCGGATCGTTATCCAGTGCAAAGAGCATCAGTTGAACGGATACGTCGAAACCTGTAACTATGAGGATCCGCTAGGCTTCTTCGTGAGCGTCCGCCTGGATCCCGATTGCCGCTGGTCGGCGGACTGGTTTTCACCGCAACACCTTCTCACGTTCCCTGCCCAGTTGAGCACTAAGGCTTTCGCCCTACCAATCGCCTCAGGTTACTGAGAAAGCTTTTCCCTGCTACCGGGCCGTTAAGTTATTTTTGCCTGACCCGCCGCCTTCCCCGCGCCACATGGGCTAAACTAGTCGGTATCACAGCTTATCCTTTTGGGCAGTAACTCGTCCGCTGTGGACCAGTCTGGAGAAGTCCTTGAGAAGTCCTTTTACCGCCATCGCCCTGCTTGCCCTGGCTTCGTCCTTCGCCTCGGCGCAGAACGGCGCGCTCACCTTCAGTCCGTCCCCGCTGGTCATCTGCACCGAGCCGGGCCAGGGGGTTTCGGAAGTTCCGATCTCGATCTCGACCTCTAGCGGGACCGTGCAATTCACCTCGGCGAACGTCACCTCGGATGGAGGCTGGCTTACCGTCACTCCCACTTCCGGCAACATCACCACCACCTCGCGGGTCCTATTTTTCGCGGCTGTCAAAGGCGGGACCGTCACGCTTCCCGTTGGATCCTACAACGGCCAGGTTGTGCTCAGCGGCAGCGGCGGAGTGCTGGGCAAGCTGGACGCATCGCTCATCGTCAGCAGCACACCGTGTGCGAACTCTGGATCAGGCGTGATTACGGCCAGCCCGGGCGCGCTGGCGTTTCAACTGCCACCCGGGACGGCCTTTACCGGACAGACGGTACTGCTTCACAACAATTTCCCGGGAGCTCTCGCCGCCGGAATCGACGCCTCCACCACCACCGGACAAGACTGGCTGTCGGTGTTCTCCTCGCTCTATATGGTGAGCCATGTGTCGACGCCGCTGTTTGTCTCGGTCAGTTCCGCGGGCCTGCAGGATGGGCAGACCTACTTCGGGAACATTTCGCTGACCGCATCCAACGGCGCCACCTTGAACATCCCAGTCACCATGACCTTGACTCCCACCGCGACTAAGATCGATCCCCTGGCCAGCCCCGCGTCGCTCAATTTCAGTCTCCCGCTATCTTCTCCCGGCATCACGCAAAAAATCCAGATCACCAACCCTGGTTCGTCGCCCATCAACATACTCACCGGCACGGGAGTTTTTAACGGCGTCAACTGGTTGTCGGTCAGCCCGGTGGCGGAGCTTATCCCGGCCAACTCAACGGTGACTCTTACCGCGGCCATCACCACCGGCGGCCTGGTGTCCGGCATCAACGGCGGCAGCATCGGCGTCAGCGTGGCCAGCGGAAGCGGCGGATCTGTCAGTATCCCGGTCACCGTGAACTATGGCGCCTCGGCAGGCGCGCCGCTGACCGTGGCGCCCACACAATTATCGTTCACGTCGCAAACGGGATCGGCGCTGCCCGCCTCGCAAAACCTGAGCCTCACCAGCACGGCCGCCGCGCCTTTCAGCGCCCAGGTCTCCACCTCCAGCGGCGGCAACTGGCTCACCGCCGCGCCGCTCACAGGCAGCACGCCCGCGACTATCAAGGTTCAGGTGAATCCCAGCGGCCTGACGGCCCGAAGCTATAGCGGCCAGATCCTGATCACCAATACCAACACCGGCGAGCAGCAGGCAATTCCCGTGTCATTCCAGGTGAGCGATCTTCCCATTCTCGTGCCGGGCAACAGCGGGACCACCTTCACGGCGCGCGCCGGCAGCCTGATTATTCCCGCCCACCAGAGCGTGTCGCTGGCCAGTTCCGCGGCCGATTTCGCATTCACCGCGAGTGTTACGCCGGTCTCGGGCGGCGCTTTCCTGTTTGTCACTCCAACCAGCGGCACTACCCCGCAGTCGCTCACGCTCACCTTGAACCCGAGCGTGGTCTCACAACTGGCGGCGAATACCTACGTTGCGAATGTCACTCTCACGGCGGCGGGCGCGGGCAACAGTCCCGTGATCTATCCAGTCACGCTGACCGTCACCGGCAATACCTTGTTGAATCCCAGCCAGACCTCGGTGAATTTCAATTACCAGACCGGCCAGGCGCAGCCTGCGGCTCAGTTCGTGAACATCGGAAGCACGGATGCATCGCTGCACTATGCCGCCACCGTCAGCACCGCCAATTGCAGCGGCTTCCTCTCGGCGTCGGCCTTGAGCGGCAGTACGCCGGATGTCCTGTCGATCTCCGTCAACACCGCCGGATTGCCCGCTGGAACCTGCAACGGAACCGTAAGCCTGACCTCCGCGACTGCCGGAAACAGCCCTCTCAATATTCCCGTCACGCTCAATATCGGCAACACGCCGGCGCTGAACGCCAGCCCAGGCGCCCTCCAGGTGACGGCGCAAGTGGGAACCAATGCCGCGGCCCAATCCATCCTGCTCAGCAGCACTGACGGTAACACTCCCCTGAGTTTCACCGCGGCGGCGGTTGCGGATACGTCGCAAGGCTGGCTGTCCGCCACTCCGGCTTCCGGAAATACTCCCAACAGCATCAACGTGACGTTCAACACGGGCGGCTTAGCGGCCGGCACATACCTGGGTCGCATCGTCATTGGCGCGCCGGGCGGTAAGACCGTGACCGTGCCGGTATCCGTGCTGATGACAGCGGAGGCCACGGTTGCCGCAAATTCGTCCAGCCTGACCTTCGCGCAGGCTTCTCAGGGTGCGCCGCCGGCTTCCCAGACGCTGCAAGTAATCAGCACGGTGCCGGGTACGGCGTTTACGGCAACGGCGGCGGCTTCGAACGGCGGTAACTGGCTGACCGCTACCAGTCCCTCCGGCGTGACGCCGGGCGTAGTCACTGTATCGGTAAACGGCGCGACGCTGACCCCGGGGACTTACACCGGCATCGTGACCATCCGGGGTGGCAACACCATCAACATCCTGGTTACGCTCACCGTGGGTCCCGCATCCATTCTGTCGCTGAGTACGGCCGCGCTCACCTTCAACTATCAAGTCGGCAGCCCGCTGCCGCAAACACAATCGATCCAGGTGAACAGCAGCGGCGGATTCATACCATTCACCGCCGCCACGCCGGCGAATTTCCTGACTTTGACTCCAGCCAGCGGCGTGACGCCAGGCACGGTAACCGTCGGATTGAGCTCCGCCGCGCTCGCCGGTATGACGCCCGGTCAATATTCGGGCATCGTGACCATCGCATCCGCGAACGCGCCGGGCGGCAGCCAACAGGTGAATGTCACGCTGAACATCGCGCCCGCGCCCGCGGGAAGTGTGGTGGCGGTGGTGAACGCCGCCAGTTTGAAGCTGGGTCCGGTTGCTCCCGGTGAGCTGGTGACATTCTTCGGCTCCGCTCTCGGCCCTCAAGAGGGAGCTTATTTCACCCTCACTCCCCAGGGCGCGGTCCCCACTTCTCTTGCGAACATAACCGTCAGCTTCGATGGAAACCTGGCGCCGCTCACCTTCGTGAACGCCACGCAGATCAACGCCATCGTGCCCTATGAAATGGCCGGACGCGCGGGAGCCAATGTCATTGTCTCACGGGCGGGCGTCGCGTCTGCGCCGTTTGCCGTGAAGATCACCGACACCACTCCAGCGATCTTCTCGCTCAACCAGAGCGGCAACGGACCGGGCGCTATTCGGAATCAGAACAACAGTATCAACGGCACCGACAATCCCGCCGCCGCCGGATCCGTCATCCAGATTTTCGGCACCGGCGAAGGTCTGTGCCAGGGCGTCAGGACCGGATCAGTCACTCCCACGCTGCCGCCATTTCCCAAACCAGTGGGCACTGTGTCGGTGACCATCGGCGGCAAACCAGCGGTGCTGCAATATGCGGGCGAAGCCCCGGGCTCCATCGCAGGCCTGTTGCAAGTGAACGCAATTGTGCCCGACGGCCTCGGGTCCGGGCCGCAAACCGTGGTCTTGAAAGTGGGCGACAACAGCAACGATTCACAGACGATCGTGGTGACTCTACAATAGCCGGTACGCATATACCCATTGACACTATATCCACATCGGATATAATGGGCGCATGGCCAAGCCCGCGCTCCCGCCGCCTGAAACGCTGCTCCCTCTCCAAGCCGCTACCTTTCACATCCTGATGGCGCTGGCCGCGGGCGATCGTCATGGTTACGCCATTATTCAAGAAGTGGCCGCGCGGACCAATAACCAGATCCGGCTGGGCGCCGCCACTCTTTATCGGTCCCTGCAGCGCATGCTCGATCAGGGGCTGATCGTCGAAACCGGCGACCGTCCCGCTCCCGAAGCCGACGACGAGCGCCGGCGCTACTACCGCATCACCGCATACGGCGAATCCGTCGCGCGCGAAGAAGCCAAGCGGCTCACGGCGCTGGTCAAGTTGGCGCGCGCCAGCGGATTTGCCGAAGGCCGAGCGTGATGCCGCTCTATCGTGCGCTGCTCCTTCTCTACCCGGCCTCCTGGCGCGCTGAGTACGGAGCGGAGATGTGCGCCATTTTCGCCGCCCGCCGCCGCGGAGTCTCCGGCGTTTTCGCTGTCCTGGCGCTGTGGCTTGATATTTTTCCGGATCTCATTATGAACGCTATTGCCAGTCAACTCGACATTCTGCGGCAGGACCTCCGCTACGCCGGCCGCACGCTGAAGCGCTCGCCAGGGTTCGCAATGGCGGCCGTCGCCATCGCTGCTATCGGCATCGGCGCAACCACCGCGGCGTTCACCATGGTGGATCACGTCTTGATCAGCCCGCTTCCCTTCGCCCGCCAGGAGCGTCTGGTCAAGCTTTACGAAGACCACTGGGGCAATGGCAACCGCTGCCGCGACTGCGATGTTTCACCGGCCAACTATCGCGACTGGAAGCGCCTGAGTACGTCCTTCGAAGGCCTGGAAGCGTATCGCGGGTTGTCGGTGAATATGGTGGGCCAAGGCACGCCCGAGCACATTGAGGGCGCATCGGTTACCGGCGGCATGTTCGACGTGCTGGGTGTCCAGCCTTCGCTGGGACGCACCTTCACCGCGCAGGACGACCGCGACTCCGCGGCCGGCACGGTCATTCTGAGCTACGGCTTGTGGCAGGCCCACTTCGCCGGGGACACCAACATCCTCGGCCGCGTCATCCAGCTGGACAACACCGCTTACACCATCATCGGCGTGATGCCGAAGAGTTTCTATTTCCCTACCCGCGAAGCCCAGATCTGGACGCCCATGCGCTGGAGTCCAGCCAATTTTGAGGACCGCACCGATACCTACATCTTCGCCGTCGGCCGCCTGAAGCCCGGCATCTCGCTCGATCGCGCGCAGGCCGAAATGCATACCATCGGGAGCCAGCTCGAGCGCGAGTATCCCAAGGATCTGGCGCAATCCAGCGTCACCGTCCTGGAACTGCGCGATGTTCTCTCGCCGCGTGCGCTGCTCATGTTGAAGGTGCTGCTGGGCGCGGCGCTGTGCGTGCTCCTGATCGCCTGTACCAATCTCGCCAACCTGCTGCTGGCGCGCGCGATGATCCGGCGTCGCGAGCTGGCCATGCGCATGGCGCTCGGCGCGGGACGCGAACGCCTGGTCCGCCAGATGCTCACCGAAAGCCTGCTGCTGGCGCTGGCCGGCGGCGCGCTGGGCTTGATCCTCGCGTATTCCGCGCTCCCGCTCCTGGTCCGTCTGGTTCCGGTCGCGCTGCCCATCGCGGAAATTCCTTCCATCAACGCGCGCGTACTTTCTTTTGCGCTGCTGATCACGTGCGCCACCGGCATCGGCTTCGGAATTGTCCCGGCGATCCGCGTCGGCCGCCGCAGCGGCATCACCGAACTGCACGAAGGCGGACGCTCGGGCGTCGGCGGACGGCGCGAGCGTATCCGCTCCGCTCTGGTGATCACGCAGGTATCGCTGTCCATCGTGCTGCTGGCAGGCTTCGGACTGCTGGCGCGCGCTCTCTGGCGCATCCAGGCTATCGACCCAGGCTTCCGCGCCGATCATGTCCTCACGCTTCGCACTTCGCTCCCCATGCCGAAATACGAGCAGCTCGAAGCGCGCATTCCCTTCTACCGCCGCGTAATCACCGGCGCGAACAGCCTTCCCGGGGTCACCGGCGCGGCATACGTCAGCTTTCTCCCGATGGGCAGTCTACGGGGCGGCATCTGGCCGGTTCAGATCGTAGGCCATCCCGAGGAACGGTCTAAACGCCGCACGGCGAGCCTGCGCTTTGTCACCCCCGGATTCTTCTCGGCGATGGGAATCCCGCTGATAGCGGGCCGCGACATCGGCGAAGTGGATGTTCACAGCGCACCGTGGGTCGCCGTTGTCAGCGCCTCTTTGGTGCAACGCTATTGGCCAAACGAAAACCCGCTCGGCCGTCACATCGATTTTGGAAGTCATGACCGCGTCATCGTCGGCGTGGTTGGCGATGTCCGCTTTCGCGGCCTGGAGCGGCGCAGCGAGCCGCAGGTGTATCTCTCCTGGCAGCAGCCCGACAACGTGTCCCCCTGGTATGCGCCTAAGGATCTGGTAGTGCGCACCACCGCCGATCCGCTGGCTCTGGCCACCGCGCTGCGCCGCATCATTCACGAAGCCGACCCCACCCAGCCGGTCTCCGATCTCAACTCGCTGACCGGAGTCCTCGAAGGCGAAACCGCCCCGCGCCGCGTGCAGCTGGGCGCGTTAGGAGCGTTCGGCGGCATCGCGTTTCTGCTCGCGGCCGTCGGCATCCACGGTCTGCTCTCCTTCGCCGTCACGAACCGAACCCAGGAAATCGGCGTCCGCATGGCCCTGGGCGCCGACGCCGGCGACATCGCTCGCATGACGCTCGGCAATGGCTTCCGCCTGGCGGCCATCGGAGTTCTGCTGGGACTCCCGCTCGCTTACGGCGCAGGCCGGCTGCTGGAATCCCTGCTGGCGGGCGTGAAGCCGAGCGACTTCGCAACGCTCGCCGCAGCCGCGGGCCTGGCACTCGTTATGACGCTGGCGGGCAGCTTACTGCCGACACTGCGAGCCGTGCGCGTGGATCCGCTGACTGCCATCCGGACGGAGTAGAAGCCGTCGCCGAAGCTGAATCTGCACGTTCGGCGGGCCCGTGCCGTCTAGCCGTTTGAGGATCGTATGCAACCCAGATTCGCTCGCGTCTTGACGGCCGTACTTTTCGCCGCTGCCGCTTTCGGGCAACCACTGGACAAGACTTTCCACTTCGCCCACACCGAATCCGTTCAGGATATTCAGCAGATGGCTACCGTCGTCCGGGCCATTGTGGATTTCAAGCAAATCGCTCCTGACACCGAGCAGAAACTCCTCTCGGTCCGCGGCACGGCCGGCCAGATCGCATTGGCGGAGTGGCTCATAAACGAACTGGATCAGCCTGCGGACGCGCCACGAGGCTCCGGCTCTGAAGCCCACAAGTTTCTGGTATCGGGCAGCGATCCGGATGGCGTGGTGCGAGTCTTCTTCCTCAAAAATGCCGGGACCGTTCAGAACCTGCAGGAGGTGGCCACCACGGTGCGTTCCATCACCGGAATTCGGCGGGCGTTCACGTACAATGCCCCGGCGGCCATCGTATTTCGAGGCAGCGCCGCTCAAATTGAGCTCGCGGACTGGCTGGTGAACAACCTGGATATTCCTGCGAACGTGCCCGAGCCCGCGAAACGCCAGTTCACCATGGCCACCACGGAACCTGACAATGCAGTGCGTGTCTTTTACGTCGCGCACGCGGGATCTGACCAAAGTTTTCAAGAGCTGGCCACGCTGGTGCGCACCATAGGCGATGTGCGCCGGCTCTTCACGTATAACGCTCCCAGAGCTATCGCCGTTCGTGGAACCGCCGAGCAGATGGGTCTCGCCGAATGGCTGGTTGACCAGCTGGATCAGCCGCCAGGCGCGGCCAAGCCGGGCCGCCACGAATATTCCGTGTCTGGACCCGGCGATCCCGATAACCTCGTGCGCATCTTCTCGCTGTCGCATGCGGCTACCGTGCAGCGCTTGCAGGAAGTAGCGACACAGGTCCGCGTAATGACGCAGGCGCGCCGCCTGTTCACTTACAACGCGCCCCGCATCATTGCCGTGCGTGGAACGCCCAGTCAGGTTGAGCATGCCGATCAGTTGATCCACGAGCGCGATAAATAGACATTCCCTAACGCCCGGCGGGTGCTACCGTCAAAGCACTATGCGATTCAGGACATTATTGCTGCTTTGTGCTTCCACCTGCCTCGCCCAGCCTCCGGATCTCGGCGGCGCCTGGGTGCTAAAGATAACCCGCTACGGCGAATCCGACTTGCGGCGGGTCAAGTTCGAACAAAAAGATGGGCGTTACTCCGCGCGCATCTTCGGGCTGTCCTTCGCCGGAACCGCCTCCGGCGGCCGCATCGAGCTGGCTTGCACCAATGAAGAGGAGGGCGAAAAGAAACCCTGCGGCAGTCTCACCGGCGTCGTCGCCGGCGCGGAGATGAATGGTGACGGCAAGATCTTCGACGATTCCTTCACCTGGAGTGCGACTCGCGCTGCGGCCCGTCCCGCCGGCGGCCCTCGCCGTCACGAGTTCGTGCCCATGGTGTTTCACCACCACTTCGCGGGCAACATCGCGCCCGCGCTGCATGTCTATCCCGGCGATACCGTGCACGTCACCACCGTGGATGCCGGCGGCGCCGACGAAAAAGGCGTCAAGCGCACCCAGGGCGGCAATCCGTTGAGCGGTCCGTTCTATGTGGAGGGCGCTTTTCCAGGCGACACGCTGGTGGTTCGCCTCAACCGCGTGCGCCTAAATCGCGACACCGCCGGCATGTTCAGTGACTCCATCGCCGCCGGGGCGCTGGATCCCTACTTCGGCCGCGACGACAAGCGCATCAAGGATTTTGACAGCATGTGGAAACTCGACCGCGAGCGCGGAACAGCCAGTCTCTCAAAGCCCACCGATAAGCTTAAGAACTTCACCATCAAGCTGCAGCCCATGCTCGGGTGCATCGCCGTAGCGCCTCCCGGGGGCCAGTCCTTTCGCTCGGGCTACCTCGGCCGCTTTGGCGGCAACATGGATTACAACCAGCTGCGCGAGGGCGTCACTCTGTACTTCCCGGTCTTCCAACAAGGCGCGCTGCTCTTCGTGGGCGACGGACACGCAGCCCAGGGCGATGGAGAGCTGACCGGCAATGCCCTCGAAACATCCATGGATGTGGAGTTCACCGTGGACCTGGTGGAAGGCAAATCGCTGGGGCAAACTCGCGCTGAGAGTGACGAATACGTGATGGTGATGGGCATCGCGGGCTCGCTGGATGACGCGTTGCGTTCCGCCACCACTGGCATGGCGCGCTGGCTGCAGGAAGAATACAAATTGAATTCCGCTGAGACCGCCATGGTGCTCGGCTCCTCCATGCGCTACGACATCGCCGAGGTCGTAGATCCCCAAGTCCACATCGTCGCAAAAGTAGCCAAGACCGCCTTGGCCCAAATCTCAAGATGACTAGTGGGGCAGGTTAGCAACCTGCGGGCCGCTTTCCAAGCGGCCCTGTTGAGGTGCGACGAAAAACCTGCACCCCCCCGCCACCGCCATCACCACCGTAATATCCGTCAGCACATGAAACAGCCACTGATGCCGGTCAGTCTCCCCCACTTCCCCAAAGGAAGCGATCGTCATCGCCGCCAGTCCCATCGTCGCCACCACCAGCGCGACCCCCGCTGTGTTTCCGGCCACGGTTCCGCCATACCGCCAGGCCGCCCACGCCGAAGCTCCGATGAACCCGGCATACCACACCAGAATGTGCCACGGCGCCAGGCGAAACCAGAATGACCGGAACGCGCTCCACCACCCAAATGACCGCGCTCGTTTGAAAGCGGGAAAGCCGGCCTCACGCTGGTAATTTCCGAGAAAGCCCAGCCGCCGCCCCGCAGCCGGCCTGTTCAGATCTTCATAGAGGATTCCAAAACTCACCAGCGGATGATGCAACAGGAACAGCGCCAGCCGCTGATGCTGCCGCCTCGAAAATGCCCGCGCGAAGTTCGGGTCTTTCATCGGACTGCCTTCCTTCTGCGCATAGCTGCCCACCAGGAGCTGCAGATCCGGGGAGAGTCCCAGCTCGCGCAGATCGGCCGCGAGGTCAACCGAATGCTTCAGCGTTTTGGCGAAGATCATATTGAAGAGCCCATCCTGCCGCTCGCCATCGGGGATCATTTGCACGCCGATGATTGCCGCCAGGGGCAGCAGCGGCGCCAGAATCAGGCCGGCGATTTTTCCGGAACGGCCCGGCAATGCCAGCGAAACGCCCGCGGCCAGCAGCCAGAGCAGCAGGCCCAGCAGGCTGTGTTGCGGCTTGCTGAAGATCACGAACAGCGCCGCGGCGAGCAGCCCGAGAAATGGCAGCCAGCCGGTCCAGATTCGCGACGCAACCAGCAGCGCGATGACGACGCACCACCGCATGAACAGGAACGCCGCCGTATCGGTGTAGAACGAATTGAAATAAGCGACATAACTCACATCACTGAACACGAACACTGTGAACACAGGCACTGCATAGCGCGTCCATCCGGGCAGCGTACGGAACAGCGGCAGGGAGGCCGCAAAGCAACCGATCCAAAGCATGGCGTGGATCACGCCCAGAATGCGGATATCGAAAATCCGCGAGCTGAACAGTTTGACGATGCCCAGCGCCGCTCGGATCAGCAGCAGCTCGGAGGATGTGTTGTCGGAGGAGTCCCACGAGTACGCCGGATCGTACTTCCAGCGCTGGACGTAAAAGGCGCTTTCATCCGTCCCCGCTTCTTCGGGCCCCAGCGAGAAGCGCCCGATCATCTTGCTGAAGTCGCCGTTATTGGCGAGCCCCACGGTGGGCGGCACGAAGCTCTGAAACACGATGATCGCGGCGAACAGGGCGATCAGGCACCATTCAAATCGCGTCAAGCCAATGTCTCCCATGGTGTTGCGGACCCACCCTGACCGAGCCGCGCGCGTCAGCAAGCGTGAAACACCTGGCGGGCGTGAAATACCAACCATCATAACGCTTCCTGACGCGCGCGACTCTGATCGGCAGTTCACCGGACGTGTACGCTAATGGCATGAATCCCCGGCTGGAATTTCCGCCCGACGAGATGCGCCGCATGGGTTATCGCGTGGTAGATATGCTGGTGGAGCATTTGTCCACGCTGGGCGAGCAGCCGGTAGGCGTCAAGGGCAATCCCGAGCAACTTCTGGCCGGCATCGGCGAGCCGCCGCCCGAAGAAGGTTCGAACTTCGACCATTTACTCACCGATCTGCAACAGCGCGTGCTCCACAACACCATGCACGTGAATCATCCGCGCTTCTTCGCCTACGTCCCGGGGCCCAGCAACTACGTGGGCGCTCTCGCCGATGCCATCATTTCCGGATACAACGTATTCGCCGGCACCTGGATCGGCGGTTCCGGCGCAGCCGCGGTGGAACTCGAGACCATTGGCTGGCTGCGCCAGATTTGCGGTCTGCCGCAGTCAACCGGCGGCCTGTTCGTCAGCGGCGGAACCATGGCCAATCTTCTCGGGCTCGCTGTCGCCCCCAATCGTCCGGCAAATCCAATTATCTACTTCTCCGATCAAACTCACTCATCTCTGGAGAAAGCGCTCCGTGTTCTGGGAGTTCCGCCCCGGAATGTGCGCGTACTCCCGTCGGACGACGCGTATCGGCTTCCGCTCCCCGCGCTGGAACGCGCCGTCGCTGCCGACCGCGCCGCGAATCTGCATCCCTTCTGGGTGGTAGCCAACGCAGGCACCACCAACACCGGCGCGGTGGATCCGCTCCCCGAGCTGGCCGCCTTCTGCCGCCGCGAAAATCTCTGGCTGCACGTCGACGGAGCGTACGGCGCTGCTGCCGCCGTGTGCGAACAAGGCCGCGACGCGCTGCGCGGGATGGAGCTCGCCGACTCGCTCTCGCTCGATCCGCACAAGTGGCTGTTTCAGCCGTTCGAAACCGGTTGCCTCCTGGTGCGCGACGCCGCCGTGCTCCGCGAAATGTTCAATGTCCACCCCGAATATCTGCAGGACACCAAACAGCACCGCAGCGAAGTGAACTTCACCGATTCCGGCCTGCAATTGACCCGCTCGTTCCGCGCGCTCAAGCTG
>JALYHQ010000015.1 GCA_030776455.1 Acidobacteriota bacterium
TTCGCCACCACGCGAGATGAGCTGATCGAATGCGCGGCGTTGGTACGAACCATTCGCTCCGGCCAACTGGATCGGCTGGAGATCCCCAAGGCCCCCCTCGATATCCTGGCGCAGCAGATCGTCGCCGCGACTGCCGCTCGCGATTGGCAGGAAGAGGATCTGTATGCCCTGGTCCGCAGCACATATCCTTACCGCGATCTCGATCGCAAGCACTTCGATGCGATTATCGCAATGCTATCGGACGGCATCACAACTCAGCGCGGCCGCAGTGGTGCATACCTGCATCGGGATCAGGTGAATGGGCGCGTGAAAGGCCGTCGCGGCGCGCGTTTGGCCGCGATTACCTCGGGCGGAGCTATCCCCGACTCGGCGAATTATGCCGTAATCGCCGAACCGGATGGCAAGGTGGTGGGGACGCTCGATGAGGACTTCGCGGTGGAGAGCTTGTCCGGCGACGTCTTTCTGCTCGGCACCAATTCCTGGCGCATCATACGAGTGGAGCCGGGCCGCGTGCGCGTCAACGATGCACATGGCGCGCCGCCGTCCATTCCGTTCTGGAATGGCGAAGCGCCGGGCCGGACCATGGAGCTATCGGAAGCCGTGGGAAATGTGCGGGAAGAGATTGCCGCGCGGCCCGATCGCGCGCTGCAATTCCTAATCGAAGAATGCGGATTGGATGAAGGTGGCGCCAAGCAGGCAGTGGCTTATGTTGTGGCCGGCGCGGCTTCGCTCAACGCCGTACCCACTCAGAAGACCGTGGTGGCGGAGCGCTTCTTCGATGAAGGCGGCGGGATGCAATTGGTGATTCATGCGCCTTTTGGATCGCGCATCAACCGGGCCTGGGGACTCGCGCTGCGCAAGCGTTTCTGCCGCTCCTTCAACTTTGAGCTGCAGGCCGCGGCCACCGACAACGGCATCAATATTTCATTGACCGAACAGCATGCTTTTCCGCTCGAGTTGGTCTTCGAATTTCTGAAATCGCAGACGGTGGAGCATCTGCTCACGCACGCTATGCTGGATGCGCCGATGTTCACGGCGCGCTGGCGCTGGAACGCGTCCCGTGCCTTGGCAATCCCGCGCTTTCGGGGTGGGCGCAAGGTTCCACCGCCCATCCAACGGATGCGCGCCGAGGATTTGCTCGCGTCCGTTTTCCCGGATCAAGTGGCCTGCGCGGAAAATTTGACGGGCGAGGTTTGCATTCCGGATCATCCGCTGGTGGAAGAGACGATCGACAATTGTCTTCACGAAGCGATGGACTTGGACGGCCTTAAACGCATTCTGCAGGACCTGGAATCCGGCGCAATCCGCAAGGTCGCTATCGACAACGCTGAGCCGTCGCCGTTTTCGCACGAAATTCTCAACGCCAATCCCTATGCGTATCTCGACGATGCGCCGCTTGAAGAACGGCGCGCGCGCGCTGTCCAGTTGCGGCGCACCCTGCGTACCGACTTCTCGGGCGGTGCGGGCATCTTGGACCCGGCCGCCATCGCAACTGTCGCCGCTGAATCCTGGCCCGACGTTCGCGATGCCGATGAGCTGCACGACGCGCTGCTCAGTTTGATCACGCTGCCGCCGGTGGACGAATGGCGGGAACTGTTCATGCAGCTTGCGGCCACTGGCCGCGCCAGCATCGTCGAGCGGAATGGCCGGGAAGCCAGTGCAAAGACCTTTTGGGTGGCTACAGAACGGCTGCATCTGACCAACGAAGTTCTGCCGGCGGTGCGCGGATGGATGGAGTCGCTTGGGCCCGTCACTGTCGCGACTTTGGCCGGGACGCTGGCATTCCCCACCGACGAGATTGAATCCGCACTGTTGAAGCTGGAGTCGGAAGGACAAGCCATGCGCGGCCGCTTCACTCCAGGCTTGCCCGAAGGCGAGACGGAGTGGTGCAACCGCCGTGTTTTGGCGCGCATTCACCGCCTGACACTCGGCCAGCTTCGCCGTGAAATCGAGCCCGTCACGGCCGCACAGTTTGAACGCTTCCTGTTCCAATGGCAGCACCTGATTCCTGGAAGCCGCTTGCACGGTGTGGATGGCACGCTGCAGATCGTCAAACAATTGCAGGGTTATGAAATCTCGGCTGCGGCCTGGGAGGCCGACGTGTTGTCGCGCCGCGTGGCCCGTTACGAACCCGATTTCCTGGATCAATTGTGCTTATCGGGCGAAGTGATGTGGGCGCGCCTTTCGCCGCATCCTGCTTTTGAAGCTCTGGAGCCTCGCCGCGTGCGGCCCACTCGCAGCGCGCCTATCGCGATCTTTTTGCGTGAGAGTTCCGATTGGCTGGCAGCCGCCGACCCGGTGGCGAAGGCTCCCACGCTCTCTCACCCGGCACGCGAAGTGCTGACGCAGATTGAACAGCGCGGAGCGTCATTTTTCGCCGATCTGGTCCGCGCTACGAGCCGGCTGGCGAGCGAGGTAGAGGACGGGCTGTGGGAGCTGGTAGCTGCCGGTCTTGTGACGGCGGACGGCTTTGAGAATCTTCGAGCGCTGGTGGATCCCAAGCGGCGGCGCGGCGAAGGGCGGGGCAGGCTGGCTCGTCCCAGGCATGCCGCGGGACGCTGGGCGCTGGTTCGCCACCCGGCGAACACCGTATCGAACGAGGCGCGCGCCTGGGCCTTCGCCGATCAACTGCTTGCCCGCTGGGGTGTCCTGTTCCGCGATGTGCTGGCGCGCGAAAGCCTGGCTCCTCCCTGGCGCGATTTGCTGCCGGTGCTGCGCCGCAAGGAGGCGCAGGGCGAGATTCGAGGCGGCCGCTTCGTCTCCGGATTCAGTGGCGAGCAATTCGCGCGTCCCGAGGCCCTGGACCTGCTGCGTGCCATCCGCCGCTCGGCCTCGCAGGCAGATGAGCAGCTCGAAGTCGCCAACGCCGATCCTTTAAACCTGGCCGGGATCATTCTGCCTGGTCCACGGGTGAACACGCTGGCGCGGAGTTTCATCGAGCCATTGGCTGGGTGACGTCATAGCAGCGTCAGTGGATCGACGTCGATCACCAGCGCGGTGGCCGGCCATTTCTGCTCGCGCGCGAAGCGCTGCAATTGCCGCAGCGTTTCGTTCAGCAGTTTGCGATCTGCGGCTTTCAGCAACAACTGATAGCGGAATTCGCTCTTGAGCTTCGGCACGGGCGCTTCGGCGGGGCCGAGCACTTTGATCCCATCCGGCGCCGGATCGAGCATTCGTCCCAGTTCGGCGCTCATCGCCAGCGCGTCCTCCTGTTTCTGGCTGCGCACCAGCACATTGGCGAGCGCGGCGAACGGGGGATAGCGCATCAGCTTTCGAAATTGAATCTCCTTGCGAT
>JALYHQ010000016.1 GCA_030776455.1 Acidobacteriota bacterium
ATGCTGTGGCGCCCGCTGCCGGTTGCCGATCCCGAGCGGCTCTTTTTTCTCGCCACCACCTTCATCGACCGCGACGGTCATCCCGACTATCGTGACGATTTCGATTACCCGGCATTCCGCCAGCATCGCAAAACCTTGGAAGACCGCGCCGAGTTGATGGTGGTGGGCGTCAGCTCACGGCAGGACGCCATCTTTGGTTCCGCCGCTGAACCGGAGAGACTCTACCGGCAGTATGTGTCGGGCAACGTCTTCAGTGTCTTCGGACTCCAACCCGCCCTGGGACGTCTGCTCACGCCGAACGACGATCTGACCCCCGGCGGGCACCCTGTCGCGGTGCTTAGCTATGATTACTGGACCAGGCGGTTCGGACGCGATCCCAAGGCAATCGGGACTGCATTCCGCCTGGGGAACGCGCGGTATGAAGTGGTTGGCGTCGCTGCGAAAGGGTTCACTGGAACGGACCCTGGCGCGGTGACCGACGTCTTCATTCCAGCCACCATGAACGTGCCGGCTCTCAACAGTCCCGGCTGGTCTTGGTTTCGAATCTGGGTACGTCCCAAAGCGGGGTTCGCGCCGGAGCAGATCCGCCAGCCCTTGCAGGCGGTCCTCAACCACGAGCACCAGGAGCGCATCAAGCGATTCGACCCCGATACGCCAAAGCAGAACGTTGACGCCTTGCTCAGCCAGGCGGTGCTGCTGATGCCCGCGGCTTCGGGCGCGTCGCAGATGCAAAAGGAATACCGGCGCCCGCTGCTCATCTTGGGCATTCTGGTGGCGCTGGTTCTGCTGGTGGCCTGCGCCAACGTCGGCAATCTGCTGACTGCCCAAGCCACCGCGCGCGCACGCGAGATGGCCTTGCGGGTCTCAATAGGCGCGGGAAAGTGGCGCCTGATTCAACTGGTGCTGGTGGAGAGCGCTTTGCTGGCGATCGCCGCCAGTGCCGCCGGCACGCTATTCGCCTGGTGGTCGGCGCCGCTGGTGGTCTCGATGCTGGCGCCGCCCGAAGAGCCCGTGCGTCTGATCCTCGATGCCGGCTGGCGCGGGCTGGGCTTTGGCGTCGCGCTGACGCTTTCGGTCACGCTTCTCTTCGGACTCGCGCCTGCGCTGCGAGCCTCGGCCGTGCAGCCGGTGAGCGCGCTCAAAGGCGGCGATCAACCACACGCTCGCCGGCGCCTGATGAACTCGCTGGTGGCCGCGCAGGTGGCATTCTGCGTCCTGGTGCAATTCATCGCGGGTCTGTTCGTAGCGACGTTCGAGCGTCTGTCTAACCGGCCCCTGGGATTCTCGCACCAACATGTGCTGGTGATGGAAACCAGCGCGAGCGGCAAAAAACAGACACTCGCGACTTGGATGCAGCTGGCCCGGCGCCTTCGCGAGACACCCGGTGTGGATTCCGTCAGCCTAGCCGGCTGGGCGCTGCTCACCGGAAACCGGTGGACCGGCAATGTGCGCGTCGCCGGCCACGCATTGGAGCCTCGCGCGCCATATTTCCTCGACGTGTCCCCCGGTTTCTTCGAAACCATGCAGATCGGTTTCATTGACGGGCGCGACTTTCGGCCAGGCGACGTTCAGCCCCAAGTGACGGACCACGACCATCCAGTGGCTGGCGCCGGCATTGTCAATGAGGCTTTCGCCCGCGTGTACTTCAACGGGCAGAACCCGATCGGAAGACCGGTCAGTCTCCCTAACGGCAATGCTTCGGCAGCTTTGGAGATTGTGGGCTACGTGCGCGACGCAAGCTATGGGAGTGTGCGTGAACCCATCCGTCCTACTGTGTACGTTCCCATGGGGGACCGGGGCGAGAACACATTTCTCGTGCGCACTGCAGGCGATCCACGGTCGCTTGCGCCGCAATTGCGCCGCGCAGTCTCCCAGGCGCGTTCCGATTTCCGCGTGCATAGCATCGAGACCCAAAGCGAACTGGTCCGATGGCACACAATCCGCGAACGGCTCCTGGCCACACTGTCGCTATTCTTCGCCGGCGGCGTGGCTCTCGTACTGGCGGGCATTGGATTGTACGGCGTTCTCAACTATTCCGTCATACAACGCCGGCGCGAGATCGGCATCCGCATGGCGCTGGGGGCGCCCTCGGTCCACGTTGTGCGCCGGGTCACCGCCGAACTGCTGGGAATGGTCTGCCTGGGCTCGGCGATTGGCGTGGTTGCCGGCGTTGCGAGCGAGCGCATAGTCGGCACGTTGCTTTATGAGGTAAAAGCGACGGACATAGGAATGGTAGCGGCGCCGATCTTGGCGATGCTCGGCGCGGCCTTGCTGGCGTCCCTGCCTCCAGCGGTTCGTGCTGTGCGAATCGATCCCGCGGAAACGCTGCGGAGCGAGTAGGGCGGAACTCCAGCCAGCTGCGTCCTGATTTCAGATCTTCTGCGCTCAATGAGCTTCCTGACGAGCTAAACTGAAAGTGATATGCCGCAAAGGACACGGGGAACCGAAACTCGTCGAAGTGAATCGCGCCTTCCTTCGGGCATTGTCCTCAAGCCGGCAGTCACAGTCGAGGACCTGAAGCGCGACACTGAACATGACCCGGTAGGTGCGGACGAGTTTGTGGCCTTGATCCGTATGCTGCGTAAAGAAGGCTCTCGATCGGTCAATCTCTGATGGACTCAGCCACACCAGTGGTTGTGGATACCGACGTCGTTTCCTTTCTGTTCAAGGACCATCAGCTGGCTCCCGCGTATCACGCAATCCTCGCGGGGAGGTCATTAGCGGTTTCGCTCATCACTCTCGCTGAGATCGAGTACGGGATGGAATCGAAAAATTGGGGAGCCAGCCGGCGCGAACTGATGGGCCGTTTTCTGGCTCGCTTCACACCGCTATTCCCCGATACCGAGACAGCTCGATTGTGGGCGCGGATCAAGACCTCGCGTGAGAGACTGGGGCGACCCATTACATTTGCCGATGCCTGGATCGCAGCAGCTGCCATGCGGTTGAATCTCCCTCTTGTTACCCACAACGCCCGAGATTACGAAGGCATCGAGCGCCTCGTCGTGGTCACTGCGCCGATATAGCGAGCACTTACAATAGGATATTCGGCACGCCGACTATGCAAAACGAAAGTTGTGACATCGGACTGATTGGCCTGGCTGTGATGGGCCAGAACCTGGTCTTGAACATGAACGACCACGGATATCGCGTGGCGGTCTTCAATCGGACCGTCTCTAAAGTAGACGAATTTATTCAAAACGAAGCCAAGGGGACGAGCGTCGCCGGTGCGCATTCGATTGCGGAGCTGGTGCAGGCGCTGAAGAAGCCGCGGCGGGTGATGCTGATGGTGAAGGCGGGCGATACGGTGGACCGGATGATCGAGAGCCTGCTGCCGCATCTCGAGCCTGGGGACATTCTGATCGACGGCGGCAACTCGCATTTTCCGGATACGAACCGGCGTACCAAATCGCTTGCGGATCGGGGGATTCTGTTCGTGGGGACCGGCGTATCGGGCGGCGAGGAAGGCGCGCGATTTGGGCCTTCCATCATGCCCGGGGGGAATCCGGCGGCGTGGCCGCACGTGAAAGAGATTTTTCAGGCGATCGCGGCGAAGGTAGAAGACGGTACGCCGTGCTGCGACTGGGTTGGTGAAGACGGCGCCGGACATTACGTGAAGATGATCCACAATGGCATCGAGTATGGCGACATGCAATTGATCTGCGAAGCGTACCAGCTGCTGAAAGAGGGGCTCGGGCTGAGCGCCGGTGAACTGCACGACGTTTTTACCGAGTGGAACCGGGGCGAGCTGGATAGCTACCTGATCGAGATCACGAGCGAAATTTTCGCCAAGCTGGACGACGATGGCTCGCCCATGGTGGATAAGATTCTGGATACGGCCGGCCAGAAGGGCACGGGCAAATGGACCGGCATCAGCGCGCTGGATCTGGGCGTTCCCGTGACGCTGATCGGCGAGGCGGTATTCGCGCGCTGTTTGTCCGCACTGAAGGAGGAGCGCGTCATCGCGTCGAAATCGCTGATGGGACCGAAACATCCGCGGGCAGCAGATGCGAAAGGATTCATCGAAGATGTGCGGCGGGCGCTTTATTGTTCCAAGGTGATTTCTTACGCGCAGGGTTACATGCTGCTGCGCGAGGCGGCCAAGGATCAGGGGTGGAACCTGAACCTGGGCGGAATCGCTGTGATGTGGCGCGGCGGATGCATCATTCGGAGCCGGTTCCTGGGGAAGATCAAAGAAGCGTACGACAAAAATCCTGGGCTGACGAATCTGCTGCTGGACGATTTCTTCCGCGGTGAAGTGAATGAATACCAGGCGGCGTGGCGGCGCGCGATTATTTCGGCGATTGAGTATGGCGTGCCCACGCCGGCATTCTCGACGGCACTTTCGTTCTATGACGGGTATCGCACGGAGCGCCTGCCCGCGAATCTGCTGCAGGCGCAGCGTGACTTTTTCGGCGCGCACACCTATGAGCGCATCGATAAGCCGCGCGGAGAGTTCTTTCATACCAACTGGACCGGCCGCGGCGGGCGGGTGGCGTCGGGGACCTACAACGTATGAAGTCCGGGCTGGATTTTGTATCGCTTGGCGCGCTGGTGCACCGGCTGGATCCGGGGATCATTCCATTTCGGAAGGCCAGCGAGTGCCAGATCCATGTGAGCGGCGGGGAGTTCAACGTGGCGGCGAACCTGGCGGATTGCTTTCGCATGCGAACCGGCGTGGCTAGCGCGATGGTGGATTATCCGATCGGGGATCTGGTGGCGGAGCGGGTGAGAGCCATGGGAGTGACCCCGTTCTACAAGCGCTTCGAGCATGACGGAGTGACGGGACCGAACATCGCGACGGTTTATAGCGACCGGGGGTTCGGGGTGCGCGCGCCGGTGGTGTTCTACAATCGCTGCAACGAAGCGGCGGCGCGGTTGAAGCCCGGTGATTTCGATTGGGGCGCGATCTTCGCGGGCGGCGTGCGCTGGTTTCACAGCGGCGGGATTTTCGCGGCGCTTTCGGAGACCACGGCGGAGCTGATCGTGGAGGGAATGCAAGCGGCCAAGGCGGCGGGAGCGACGGTTTCCTTCGATCTGAACTTTCGCGAGAAGCTGTGGAAGATTTCCGGCGGCCAGGATCGCGCGCTGGCCGTGATTGGGCGCATCGTGGAAAATGTCGATGTACTGGTGGGGAACGAAGAGGATCTGCAGAAGGGGCTGGGGGTTCCGGGGCCGGAAGTGGCAGCGAAGTCCAAGCTGGACCCAACCGCGTTTTTCGGGATGATCGGGCGCGTGGTGGAGAAATTTCCGAAGATCAAGATGGTCGCAACGACGCTGCGCGACGTGCAATCGACCAACCTGCACCATTGGGGCGCGGTGGCGTGGGTGGAAGGCAAGCACTACGTATCGCCCGAAGCGAAATTGCAGGTGCTGGACCGCGTGGGCGGCGGTGACGGATTCGCGTCGGGCTTCTTCTACGGGCTGATGTCGGGCGAATCTCCCGATGAGGCGCTGAAGCTTGGCTGGGCGCATGGCGCGCTCCTGACCACGTTTCCCGGGGACACCACCATGGCGACGCTGGAGCAGGTGCGGGCGTTCGCGAAGGGCGGCTCGGCGCGCATTCAGCGCTGAGACAAACGCCGCAGTGCTTCCAGATTCCGGATCTCGTCGGGCTCGCCTTCGAAGGGCGTTTCCAGAATGAATGCCTTCTTGCGAAGTTTGGGGTGAGTGAGGATGCGGCGAAAACCGTCCTCTCCGATGTGGCCTTCGCCGATATGCGCGTGGCGGTCGACGTGGGAATTCAAGGGCGTCTTGGAGTCATTGGCGTGAATCACTTTGACGTTTTCGACGCCCAGGACCCGGTCAATTTCGGCAACGGTGCGGCGCAGTCCGGCGGCGGTGGAGACATCGTAACCGGACGCGAGGCAGTGACAGGTGTCGATGCAATAGCCGATCTGGAGATCGGTGAACTCCGCGGCATAGCGGCGGATGAGGGCGAGCTCTTCGAAATGGCTACCTAGCGCCGCGCCTGATCCGGCCGTATTTTCCAGCAGGATGGTGAGACCGGCCGTCTTTAAACCCTGGGCGGCCTCGACCAGCGATCGCACCACTTCATAGATACCCTGTTCCACGGAATGGCCCTTGCAGTTGCCGGGGTGCGCCACCAGATACTCGGCGCCGATGGCGAGCGCGCGCTCTATCTCGCCGCGGAAGGCCTGGGTCGACTTGGCGCGCAGCGATTCCTCGCAGGAGGCGAGATTGATGAGGTAGTTGTCGTGGATCGCCAGCGGGTAGAGATCGTGACGTTCGCGAGCTTTCTTGAAGAGGCGGACTTGAGCGGGATCGGGCGTGCCGGCGCGCCACATGCGCGGGCTAGCGGAAAATATCTGGAAGGTGTTGGCGCCCAGATCGCCGGCGTGCAGGGCGGCTTTTTCAAGGGAACCGGAGATGGAGGTGTGGAGGCCGATGCGCATGAATATTCAGGGTAGCGGGCCGGGAGACCGATCTTGGCCTGTGGGGCAGGCGGTTTTGGACTGACCCCCTAAATTGAGACATTCTTGTAAGACAGGGTTTGCAGCCAAATGGAGAAAACTGCATGCCGAGAGTGTTAAAGAAGCCGCGACGCATCCATAGCGCAAAGTTCAAGGAAGCCGCAGTCGCCAGG
>JALYHQ010000017.1 GCA_030776455.1 Acidobacteriota bacterium
GATCCTGACCGGTCGCTGACGCTCGCGGCTGTGGCAATGCAGTGTGAGCTCCAATCGGCGCGACGGCGCCCAGGCTTACTTCACAACCACCTTGGCCAAGCCCGCATTATTCGCCGTATCGTAAACCCGCACCACGATCAAATGCTCCCCCGCTCTCAATCGATCAATGGCGATATGGAACTGTTCCCGCGGCGAATCGGTAACGCCATCTACAGCCTCCACGGGCATCCATGGACCGGCGTCCAGCGAATATTCGCAGCGGCGCAACGGCGACGTACGATCCACTGCATCCACGTTCAGCTCCACGTGGCTATCCGTGCGCACCGGTGCACTCAGCGTGACCACCGGGGGCGTATTATCCACCAGCACCGGTGAACTCACCAGCTCGGCCTGACGCGCCGAGGCGGCATCGTTAGACGGCCGGTCCGTCGCAACCACGCGGAAGAAATAGCGGCCATCGGCCAGCACATCGCCATCCAGCAATACGGAATTCTCGAAGATGTTGGCGCGAATCACTTTCCATTCCTGCTCTTCCTCGCCGCGGAAATAAACCGTGTATGCGACGCGGTCGCCATCCGGATCGTCCGCCTGCCAGGTGACCTGAATCTGTCCGCCCGATCCCCGAGCCAGCGTTTGCGTAGGCGTTCCCGCGGAACTGGACTGCGCCTCGCCCGTATCCGTCACCGTGACGCTATACGCCGCCGAAATGGGACTGCTCGAAGAGCTCTTCAGCGCGCCCGGCGCCGCGGCCTGCGTGCCCACTGTGATGCTCCGCACCACGGGCGGATTATTTTGCGGCAGATAGGCGATGATCACGTTCTCCACCACGGGCTTCGGTCCGCTCAGATCGGCGCGCCATTGGATGTAGCGTGCGTTCGGACTCCGCACCAGCGAGCTCGATGAATCCGCGATCGGCTGCGACCAGTCACTCCAGGTCTTGTCCGGGCGCGCGGAATTGCCCGTGCGAGTCTGGAACGCCACGCGGCCGCCGCTCGCGCGCCACGTCAGCCGGCCCCAGCGAGCCACGGTTCCCGAATCGTGCACGGGCGATTCATAGCTCCCGTTCGCTGCCGGCGTCTCTCCCAGCCGGAACAGCTTGCCTGCATCGCCGGTGGATGCCAGCAGCCCTTTGGCGTCCGCCAGCAACCGCGTCGTCTCGCCCTCGTTGGTTTGCGCCAGCAACGCCGGTTTCCGATCCGCGCCTTGACGATAGATGCGCCCTTGCCCGTCGGTAGCCACCAGCAGCTCCCCATTGGGTCGGATCAGCAGACCGTAGGCATTCTCTTCTTTCGAGCTCCAAACGGTTTCCACTGTCAGATCCGGATTAATTTTGTACACGGCCGACTTTTCGACGCCCGCCACGTCCACCACGGGAGCCGCGGTTCCCGCGCTTTGAACCACATTCGACACCGCTGGTTTCGAATCGTTCTTCGGCTTCAGATCGGGCCCAGCCTGCGTATCGGAAACGGTAATGCTGGTGGGCGCGCCCGTCACTGTCATGCTGTATGCCGCGGTGGCACCCCCGGCCAGCGGATTGGTGCGGTTCAGCAGCGAACCGCCCATGGCCGACGCATAAATGGTTCCGTCCGGCATCGGCACAATAGACCGGATCTCAGGCAAGCTCGCGTCGTACAAGACGAAAGCTTTGTCCTTGGCCGTAATGCGATAAAGAATACCGTTCGGCTCGGAGCCGGCCAGAACACGCTGTTCCGTATCCAGCGCCAAGGATGTGACGTGGGACTGTCCCGTCTCATAGTAGAGCTCGCCTTTTCCCGCACGCACGCGGTACACATTAGCCGGCTCGCCGGTTCCCACATACAGAGTGCCATCCGCTGCCACCGTCAGCGACCAGATGTATTTCGCCTTGGGTGCGAACAATTCGGAGGCTTTCCCGTTCTCGATCCGGTACACTTTCCCATCCGGCGAGCTGGCTGCATACAAGATCCCCGCCGCATCCACCGCGATTGCGAATATTTCCGGCTGCTCCGAGGTCCACACGCTGGAGCTGGTTCCATCCGGCGCCACCTTGTATACATGTCCCCGATGTCCTGTGGCTGCGTAAAGCGATCCATCGGGCGCTTGCGCCACCGCCCAGATCACCGGCTGGCCTGATGCGAACAGCGTTTCCAGCTTGGGCGCCAGCAACAGCCGTCCATCTCGATCCAGGGCCACGCCCGCGAATTTTCCTCTCACGAAGTCTTGATAGGAGTTCATCTCCCATGTCGTTGTCGTGGCCGCGGCCGCAATTGTGGCGCACATGAGAACAGCCGCGGCGAATCTGGTGAAACGGCACTTCATTCTTTCACTTCCACCTGAACCGTCTTCGATCCAGTCACGAAATAATCGCCCGCATCCAGCGCCAGCTCGGCCACTTTGGAGCCGTGCAGCGTCAAATTCAAGGTCTGCGGAGTGCCTTGCGCTTTCGCCAGGATCAACGCCACGGAGGGCGGCGGATCTGGCAAATCCTGCCCTTGCACTTGATACGCCGGATCGCTGCGCCAGATGCGCGCATAGGCCTTGGTGTTTGGCCGCAGCGCGTTGAGAAACCCGATCAACTGGCTGGGCGATTTCGCCGGAGCCGATGCCAGCTGCTGCAAGTCCAGCAGATTGCTATTGGAGGCGTCCGCCACTGTGATCTGGAGCGTCCCCGCCGGCGCGCCCTGGGGCACTGTGTAACGGGCTGTCTTCTGCACCTCCGCCCCATTCTCGCCGGCCAGCGTAACCACCAACTCGATGGTTTCCCCCGGACGCACTTCCCGTCGCGAGGGCGTCACTTGATCGATCTGCAGCACGCGTTTCTTCTCCGCCGCATCTATCTCCACTGAGATATTCTTGATGCGCAGTCCATCGAAGCCGGACGCCAGCACGGTGGCCAGTGGCACTGAGATTCCAGTGGATGCCAGCAGCGGAACGTTGAAATCGCCGGACCACGTGTTGTCCAGCTTCAAGGAAGGCAGCCCTTCAAAATCCACTGACCCGCGCACCGTGAAGCTTCCCAGGCCCAGCGTTCGCTCTGTGGCGTCAATGGACGAAAACAGCGCCATTTGCAGGATGAACGGCGTCAGCAGCCGGTCATTTACGGTTTCCATATGATAGACCGACGTCGGGCCCTGGGCGCCGTGCAGCGTGATGGTAAGCGGCGCGGTGGCGGCCTTGCGGCCCACTTCGCCGTAAATGCTCGCGCTGCGGTCCTGCAGAATAGTGCCCATCCATTCGCGAGCCGATGAAATCTTGAACGAAGTCGAAAGATTCGGCAGTAACGTGAGCACTTCGGCCCTGGCGAACGGAAGCTCGGTATCGCCTACGGACATGAACCGGTGCCCAAACGCGAAAATGCGACTGCCATCCACGTCGGTGACGGTGCCCTCCGCGCCGATGCTGAGATCGCCTGAAAGCAGCTGTACGGTGATCATGTCGCCTGGACGCAGCTGATCGGGATTCCCCAGTTTGGTCGGAAGATGGCCGCCGCTCGATACGCCCTGTCGCGGCTCCAGTCCGAAGCCGCGGAGCTGCGGAGCGAACTGATCCAGCGTTGTGGAAGTAAACCCCCCGAACGAAACTGGCGTCGCGATTTCTATCAGTTTGCTCTCGCCGTCGAATTTGCCTGCACCCATATTCACCGCGGTCTTGGCCGGCGCCTGCGCTGGAAAACTGCGGCCGCGTCCCACGGCTTGCATCTCCTCAATGGGGCGGATCCCCGCGATAGGCTCCTTCGAGAAAGAAAACGCCAGCGCTACCGCGCCCACCAGCCGTCCGTCGAT
This sequence comes from Acidobacteriota bacterium, assembly GCA_030776455.1. Taxonomy (GTDB): domain Bacteria; phylum Acidobacteriota; class Terriglobia; order Bryobacterales; family Bryobacteraceae; genus JALYHQ01. The sequence continues at coordinate 3,762 of JALYHQ010000017.1, forward strand.
ATAAACCGGGCTCCCGCTCATTCCCTGCATCACCCCGGTACGCTCCAGCGGTCCGCCCGACAGGCGCGCCAGAATCACGGACTGCTTGGGCCCCAGGTTGTCTAGTACGCCGAGCACCTCCACCTGGAACTCTTCAATCTTATTGCCTGAAAATACGGTTCTTCCAATGCCCCGCTGGCCTGCGCGCACGTCCTTCAAGGGAAAGATGGCGGTCTCGCCTGGAAGGTTCGATGCTACAATCAGGAAGGCCAAAAAACGCAGAGCGGTCACAACTTATTCTAGTCCCCGCAGCCGCTTGGATGATAACTGCGCTGGGATCGGAATTGAATCCTTCGCCGCTGATGGTCTGGTTCGGAGCGCATGGCTGCCACGTACGCCGATAGCATTCCCGGGAGTGAGACGGCTCCCTCAGGTCCGGTTCGCCTTCCCTGGAAGGCCATTTTCTGGTTCGGCGCGCTCCTGATTCTGGGCTATGCGGGCGTCCTCAATTACCTGGTGCATCAATGGCTCAACGATGAGGACATGGGCCATGGATTTTTCGTCCCTGTCGTCGCTGGATACATCGCCTGGCAGCGCCGCCGCGACTTGGCTTCCGCCAAAGTATCCACGAACTATTGGGGCTTGGTCCTGGTTGTGTTCAGCACGTTCCTGTTAATGGTGGGGACGCTGGGCGCGCAGATCGTGGTGTCGCGCGTCGGCTTCCTGATAGCGCTGGTAGGCGCGATTCTCTACTTGTGCGGAACTCAGGTGCTTCGGATACTGGCCTTCCCGCTATTTCTACTGCTCTTCATGATTCCCATCCCGGCCATGATCTACGCCCGCATCACGCTGCCGTTGCAGTTGTTCGCATCGCGCGTGGCGGAAACCGTTCTCGGCCTCTTCGGCATTCCGGTACTGCGCGATGGCAACGTTCTGGAACTGGCCAGCCAGCGGCTGAGCGTAGTGGAGGCGTGCAGCGGCATCCGATCCCTGCTCTCGCTCTCGTTTCTGTCGCTGGTGTATGCATACTTCTTCGATGCCAAGCAGTGGATGCGCTGGGCTCTGCTGGCGGCGACGGTGCCCATCGCGATTGCGGCGAACTCCGCCCGCGTGACGCTAACCGGACTGCTCAGCGAATATCGCGCCGATCTCGCACAGGGCTTCTTCCACACGGCGGAAGGCTGGGTGCTCTTCATCGTCGCGCTGGCCATGCTGATCGGCGCGCATCAACTGATTAACTGGATCTACAGAAAATACCGAGGCAGACATGCCGCAAACTAAGCAGGCAAGGTCGTTCTTCACGCGCCCGCCGGTGATTATTCTCAGCGTGGTCTTAATTGCGCAGGCGTGTCTGCTGTACGGCTTCGCGCGCGGCGAAGCCATTCCGCTTTCGCGCCCGCTGGACGGATTCCCGCAGCAAGTGGGCGACTGGCACATGACCGCGCAAGGCGTCATGGAGCCCGAAGTGCAAGCCGTTCTTCGCGCCGATGACTATCTGAATCGCGACTATGAAGACGGCTCCGGCCGCAAAGCCAATTTCTACGTCGCCTATTGGCGTTCCCAGCGCGCCGGCCAGACGCCGCACTCTCCCAAGAACTGTCTGCCTGGCTCGGGCTGGATCTGGACAGTTTCAGACACCATCGCCATCGACGTTCCAGGCCGCACCCAGCCTATCGGCGTGAACCGCTACATCGTATCCAAGGGCGAATACAAGAGCGTGGTTTTGTACTGGTACCAGTCGCGGGATCGAGTGGTGGCCAGCGAATACAAGGCCGCGGTGTTCTCTGTAGCCGATGCGCTGCGCTATAACCATACCGACACTTCATTGGTTCGGATAGTGGTCGGCGTGGGGCCGCAAGGCGAAAAGGCGGCTAACGAAACCGCCACGGATATGGTCAAAGCCTTCTTCGCGACCCTTCGCCAGTACTTCCCTGCCTGACAAAACCCGCGTAGAATCGAACTAATGAAAACGATTGCGTTCGTTGCCCTGACTCTGTCTTTAGTGTGTGCCCAGGACGACCCGCCGGCTGCGGCGCGTCCCGCCGCCGCGCCGGCTCCGCGTCCCGCCGACGGCCGCTGGGATGAAGTGATCAAGCATGTGGACGATCTGCTCTGGCATACGCGGCTAGGCGACATCGCCGAAGTGGATGAGGTAGCGTACACCAGCATGCCGCCGGCGCATGCGCGCAATCCCAAGGCGCCCGGCGCGCTGAATCCGCTGATCATTCGCGGCTACTCTTTTATCCCCAGGAATCTGGACCGCTCCCAAAAGCAGCCTCTCATGGTCCTGGTCCACGGCGGCGTGCACGCGAATTTCGATACCGGCGAAGCCCACATCGTTCGTGAGCTGGTGCAGCAAGGCTACACCGTCATCGGCACGGATTACCGGGGCAGCACCGGTTACGGCCGCGGCTTTTATGAAGAGATCGATTACGGCGGCCGCGAAGTAGACGACGTTTACGCCGGCTGCGCGTGGGCTCTGGAAACGTACTCGTTCCTGGATCCCAAGCGCGTTGGCATTATGGGCTGGAGTCACGGCGGCCTGATTACGCTGATGAATATCTTCCAGCATCCCGATACTTATGCGGTGGCGTACGCCGGCGTTCCCGTCAGCGACCTGGTAGCGCGCATGGGTTATGAAAACGAGGGCTATCGCAACTTGTATTCCGCTCCGTACCACATCGGCAAGTCTGTCCGCGAGGACATTCAGGAGTACTTGAAGCGCTCGCCGTACACTCACGCGGCCAAGCTGCGGACGCCGCTGTTGATCCATACCAACACTAACGACGAGGACGTAAACGTGCTCGAAGTCCAGCACCTGATCGATTCGCTAAAAGCCGCTGACAAGAAATTTGAATATAAGATCTATCAGGACGCCCCCGGCGGCCATTACTTCAATCGCACGGATACGAAGATGGCGCGAGAATCGAGGCGCGAGGTCTACGCATTCCTGGCTGGATATCTGCACCCGCCGAATGCGTTCAAGTAGACTTCACTTTCCATCCACGGAAAACGCCAGCAACACGTTTCCCGCCATGCCGCCCAGCGCGCCGTAGCCGGAATTCACGAACAGCATTCCGCCCGCGATGGTCGGCCCGCTGGCGCTCAGCGATCCGCCCTTGCCCGCCACCCCATTCACCGTCTCGAACGCGCGCAGCGTGTCGAAATCCCAGACAACGCTGCCATCGGCCATTGAATATGCGCGCAGATGGCCGTCCATCGATCCGGAAAACACAACGCCCGGAATGGCCGTAGCGGGGGCCATTTGCGACGGACTGCATCCGGATTTCCCCTCGCACGCCGGCTTCACTGGAGGCGCGTACCAGATCTTCTCACCGGTCGCGATCTTCAGGGCAAACAGCCCCCCGCCGACCGTGGAGCCGTCGGCCGCTTTGCTCCCGCCGAAATCCGACAGCGGCACGTAAACCGCATCGCCCGCCGCGGCCGATCCCCACATGATTCCGCCCAGCGCCCCGCCACGCCCGATGCGCACCTGCCACAAAATCTCGCCGCGCTTGTCCGGATCGATCCCATGCACGATTCCGGATTTTTGTCCCACCACCAGCACATCCCGCCCGTTCACCGATTTCAGAATCGGCGAGGACCCGATATCGACGTCCGGCCCCACCGTATCCGGACAACTGGCCTTGTTCGGATTGATGCAGCCAAAATTCCAGTGATCGCCTTCGGCCAGTTGCTTGGCCCAGCGCATAGAACCAGTCTCCAGGTCCAGAGCGAGCACCGCATCGCTATACTTCGACACCGGATCCGAATACTGATTGCCGGTGCCGACGTAAAGCAGCTTCCGCTTGAGATCCAGCGTTGGCGATGACCAGATAGCCGCGCCGGCAGGCCCGAAACGGTCCGTACCCGATTTGTTCTTTCCGTTCGCCGTCGGCGCGTCTGGAATAGCGTATGTCTTCCAGATCTGTTTCCCGGTGACTGCATCCAGCGCCACCACGCTGCCCCGGAACTTGCAGCAGGGATAGCTGGCGCTGCCCGCCGAAACTTCCTCTATGGACGACACCGGAACATACAGCCGCCCCTGGTAGAGCTTAGGCGACCCCGTGACGCGCGCCACCGGGTGGTCGTCCACGGTCGTTTTCCAGAGCAGTTCACCCGTGGCCGCGTCGACGGCGAATACATTGGCCTTCACATCGCCGAACCATGCCGCCATCCGGTCTTTGCCGAACTTATCGATCGTGATCGCGCTTCGCACCGTCGTCGGCGCTTTGAACGTCCAGTACACACATCCCGATCGCGCGTCCGCCGAATATACTGTGCCGTCCGCGCTTCCGAAGAACAGACGGCCGCCCGCGATGGTCGGCTGGCCGTAGACCACGCCCGATCCCGCGAATCCGAACGCCCACTTCAGCTTGAGCTTCGGCACATCCGCGGCCGGCAGACCCGCGGCCGCGCCTGGTTGGAAGCGCGTGTTCGCCGGATCCACGCCCCACCCATTCCACCCGTTCAAATTCGGCAGCGGCGATGTACCGCCGGCACATGCGTTGGCCGTCCCCGTCTCCACACGGCCCGCGTTCCCCGCGGTGAGGAAATCGGCGATAGCCATGCGCTGCGCCGGGCTCAAAGACGCGCCCTGCACTTTCATTGATCCCGTGTCGAGAGCCGCGACGATGGCCGCCTTCGAGAGATGACCGAGCGCTTCGGGGACCGGTACGCGATTCTCTCCGCCCGGTTTGTGGCAGACGGCGCACTGTTTCGCGAACAGAACCTTCCCGTCCGGGCGATCCTCGGTGGCCGCGGCAGCGCACGCGGAGGCGATGACGGTGCAAACAAGCGTACGGAGCATGTGGGATTATTATATTCACTTATGAACCGCCGCGAAGTCCTCAAGAGCGCCGGCGTGGCTGCCGCCGCTCTCTTCGGTATCGACAAGCCCGCGCACTCCCAGACCGCCGCGCTGCCCGATGACTCCTTCTACGCGCGCGATCCCGAGTCCTACTGGACCCGCCTCCGCAATGAGCAGTTCTTGCTCCCCGGCTGGCGCGCCTTCCTCAACAACGGCAGCCTCGGCGTCACACCCCGCCCCGTACTCAACGCCGTCACCGATTACCTCACTCGCTCCGCCGAGCTCAACATCGGCGAAGGCTACCCGCGCTGGGGCTATGAAACCCTGGATGAGCATCGCGCGGAGCTCTCCGCTTACCTCGGATGCAAGAAGGACGAGCTGGCGCTCATGCACAACGCCACCGAGGCCCTGAGCACGATTGCCGCTGGCATCGACCTCAAGGCCGGCGATGAAATTCTCATCACAGATCAGGAGCATCCCAGCGGCCGCAGCGGCTGGCTGCAGCGCCAGGCGCGCCACGGCATCGTCGTGCGCGAAGTGAAGATCCCGTTGCCGCCCAAGAGCCCTGGGCAACTGGCCGACCTGGTGGTTTCCTCCATCGGTCCGCGCACGCGGGTGGTCTTCTTCAGCGGCATCACCACCACCACCGGTCTCATCTTCCCCATCCGCCAGATTTGCGATGCCGTTCGCGCCAAGGGCGTCCTCAGCGTAGTGGATGGCGCTCATGTCAACGGCCAGATTCCGGTGCGCCTGTCGGATCTAGGCTGCGACTTTTACGCGGGCAGCCCGCATAAGTGGCTGTTTGCGCCCGCCGGCTGTGGCATTCTCTACATTCGCGAGGAGAATTTGGATCGTCTGTGGCCTCTCACCGTCACCGCGAATTGGGACAAGAAGGATCTACGCGCCGCCCGCTTCATGATGGTAGGCACCAACAATCGAGCGATCTTCGAAGGGCTCATGGCCGGCCTCCGATTCCACAAACAGGTGGGCTCCGATCGCATTTACGCCCGCACCCATCAACTCGCGCGCATGGCTCGCGAACGCGCCGCCCGCTATCCCTATCTCGAACTGCTGACGCCGCCGGACGACAGCATGTACGGAGCGCTGGTCACATTCCAATTCAAGGGAAAAGACACGAAGCCATTGTGGGAAGCCTGCGCGAAAAAGAAGATCTGGACCACGCAATCCGATCGGCTGCGAATTTCGACGCACATTCATACGCGCCCGTCGGACTTGGATATGTTTTTCGGAACGATGGAAGAGACGTTGGGGAAGGCCTGAGGGGCGGGCAGGCGAACCGCCTGCCCCACCGGCCCTCAGGGAATTACCGACGGATCGTCTCCATGTCCGACAGCTTGCTGGCCGCATCCCGCAGTCCGCGGATCTTGTTATGCGACGCCTGGATCTCCTCGAACTGCTGCTGCACCAGCGAGCGTATATCGCTCGGCAAATCCTTCGCCAGAACGTCGCGATAGCTCTTCACCGCTACGTCTTCGCCGCGCTCGGCTTCCGCCAGAATCGCGTGATCGTCCTTGCCTGTCACCGCCGACTTGATGTCCATCCAGCCGCGATGCAGTGCGCCGCCCATGCTGCCGGATTTTTCGGGGCTGCCTCCCAGGCGAGCAACTTCCATTTGCAACTCACTCGCAAACTGCGCGCGCTGCCGCGAACAGCTTTGGAACACCGATTTTAGATCGCCGCGCTGAGTCCCTTCGGTCGCCTGCCGGAAGCCCTCCTCGCCGTCCTTACAGGTTTCCACCAGATCGTTCATGTAAGAAATAAAGTCTTTTGTGCTTACGGCCATAAAATGATACCTCCGCAAGGTTCGACGCCCCGCGCTGGTCCTTGTTTCTTGTTTTCCGGAATCGCTCGCTTCCTATATGATGGAGTCAGCTTTTTTTGACCAGCTTGCCCGCCGTTGTTGCGGGATTCGATTCGGGAGCGTGTTGTGATCGGGCCGTCGGTTTCCCGCTACGAAATCATCGAAAGGCTCGGCGCCGGCGGTATGGGCATCGTGTACAAGGCGCGAGACCGCAAGCTGGATCGCTTCGTGGCCCTCAAGTTTCTGGCCGCCCACCTCACCGAATCCTTCACCGCCCGCCAGCGCTTCCAGCAGGAGGCGCGCGCCATCTCGACTCTCAATCATCCGAACATCGCCACCATCTACGAAGCCGGCGAGACCGAGGATGGCCAGCAATTCCTGGCTCTTGAATATTTGCCCGGCGGAACGCTGCGGTCGCGCCTGCACGATTTGCGCGCGGCCGGCCGCAAGCTTTCGCTCGCCGACGCCTTGGACCTGTCCATTGCCATGCTGGAGGGTCTGGCCCATGCCCACCGCAACGGCATCCTGCATCGCGACATGAAGCCCGCCAACCTGATCTTCACGGCGGAAGACGCCATGAAGATCACGGATTTCGGTCTCGCGAAATTTCTGGACGGTCCCGATATCACGCTTTCCGATGTGCGCCTGGGCACCGCCGCCTTCATGTCTCCCGAACAGGCGCAAGCCCGGCCCATGGATCATCGCACGGACCTGTTCTCGGCCGGCGCCATCGTATATGAAATGCTGTCGGGACAGCACGCATTCTCCGGCGACACCTCCTCCGCAATCACCGCGAAAGTCGTGGGAGAGCGGCCCGAACCCCTCGCGCAGGTCCGTCCCGAAACTCCCGAGCGTCTGCGAACCGTGGTGGAACATGCGCTCGAAAAAGATCCCAGCGACCGCTACCAGACCGCCGACGAGTTTCTGCGCGATCTGCGAATCGTGCGCGGCGAGTTCACCTCGCCCCTCGACACGATTCCCGGCACTGCGTCGCTCACCGCGTCGCGCCCTTCGCGCCGCAAGTTGCTGCGCTGGGGTGTGGCCGCAGCCACCTTGGCCGCCGCCATCACCCTCGCCTTCGTCCCCGCGCTGCGTCCTCCCTTCGGACGCCCCGTTCGCAGTCAAAAGCAGATCGCAGTCATTCCTTTTGAGAATGTAAACGGAGGCGACCCGGTAAACCAGGCGTTTTGCGACGGCCTGGTCCACACGCTCACCACCGCTCTCACCGAATTGCAACAATTTCACGGATCGCTCATGGTGGTCCCGGCCAGCGAGGTGCGCCGGCAAGGCGTCACTACCCCCAGCGAAGCCAGAAAAGCCTTCCATGTGAATCTCGCGATTACCGGCAGCATCCAGCGCATGGCCGATCAAGTCCGGATTACTACGAACCTGGTGGACGCTCAAAACGGTCCCCAGCTAGGCGCGCGCACAATTGTCAGCCGGGTCCAGGACATGAATGAGCTGCAGGATCGCGTGGTCCGCGACGTTGCCAATCTGCTGGATGTGGAGCTGCAAAAGAATGCAACCGATCTGCTGGCGGCCGGAAAAACATCTTCTGCCGGCGCCTATGATCTTTACCTTCAGGCCCGCGGTTACCTGGAGCGCTTCGATAAGCCTGGAAATCTGGATCGAGCCGTCAAGCTGCTGGAATCCGCCTTGAACAAGGATGCCCGCTACGCGCTCGCATGGTCCGCTCTCAGCCAGGCGAACTGGCTCCAGTACCGCGCCTCCAAGGACTCCAAATGGCTCGAGCTCGCCCAGGAGAACGGTCTCCGCGCTATCGAGATTGATGCGCGAGTCCCCTCTGCGCACGTGAACCTCGGTCAGGTGCTGACTGACCTGGGTCGCTATCCCGAGGCTGTGGCCGAATGCGAAGCGGCCCTCAAGCTGGATCCTGTCAGCGTCGAAGCCATGCGCGCTCTCGCCGCGGCGTATGAGCGGAGCGGGAAAATTTCCGAGGCTGAGGACGTTTACAAGAAGGCGCTCCAGTTGCGCGAGGGCGATTGGCTCACGTGGTCTTATCTCGGCGTCTTCTATGAAAATCATGGCCGGCACCATGACGCGGAGCAGCCCTTTCTGCGAGTTGCCGCGTTAACGCCGGACAACTGGGTGGCATACCTCAACCTGGGCGTCCTTTACACCGATATGGGACGTTACACGGATGCGCGGCCGCAGCTGGAACGCTCCATCAATTTGAAGCCTTCGATGAACGCCTACACCACGCTGGCCACCGGTTATTATTTTCAAGGCGATTGGCGCAACGCGGTGCTGCTGAATGAGAAAGCGCTCGCCCTGGTTAATCCAGGACGGCCGGCGCCCCACTATGTGTATGGGAACCTGGCAGATGCGTATCGCTGGTCGCCGGGTCTAAGACCGAAATCGCTGGAGTTTTATCGCCTCGCTATCGGCGCGGCGGATCGCGCTCTGGCCACCAATGCGCGCGACGCCTTCGCGCTGGGCTCGCGAGGTCTCTACCGCGCCAGGTCCGGCGACGTCGAAGCCGGCCTCCGGGATGCCCAGGCGGCTCGTGACGCGGCCCCGGGCGACATGCGCGCCATCTACGCGTGGGCCGTGGTCCAGGAAATCGCACATCACCGCGATAACGCTCTCGCCGGAATTTCGCAAGCCTTGAAGGCCGGGTACTCGATTATCGAAGTACAGCGGGAGCCGGAGCTCTCGAACCTCCGCCGCGACCCGCGCTTTGCTCGCATCCTCGGGTCCGGTGAGGTACACTAATGCGAAGTATTGCCGAAAAAGGAGCCCATCATGGGGATTAATCCGGATCCAACGGGAGGCAGCGCCCGCCTGTCGCCCAAGCAGCTAGCCTTGAAACAACTCGCAGCGCTTCAGAAATCGTTGAGCCAGCTCCAGAAGACTGTTAAGAATATTAAGGAAGCCCCCAAGCCGAAGCGGTAGGATCGCCTCCCGATCCCGCATTGCCGAAAAGCGCGCCGGCTCGCGGTGTATCTGCACGCAATCAGACAAAAATACGCGATTATTCCGCCCAATTTTCTCCCCGAATGTGTTAGATTCTAGAAACGCATCGCACTTGAGAATTCTGTTTTGGGGAATCTGTGGCATGACGTCCGCTATGCTCTGAGAGCCTGGGTCGCGAATCCCGGCTTCACCCTACTCGCCATGGCGACCCTGGCGCTCGGCATCGGTGCGAGCACGGCTGTTTTCAGCGCCGTCAACGGCATTCTACTCAAGCCCCTGCCCATCCGCGACCCGGATCGCGTGGCCGTCATTTCCCACCAGAATCCGGCGGGCGATCAGATCCTGGCGAGTGCGCGGAATCTTCTGGCTTTTCGCGATCAAAATCACAGTTTTTCCGCGCTCGGCGGCTTTTCTTCCGCCTGGATGAATCTCACGGGCGATGGCGAGCCACAGCAGCTCCTCGGCATGCGCATTACCGCCGACCTGCTGCCCCTTTTCGGCGTGGAACCCATGCTGGGCCGCTCCATTTCGCCTGAAGAGGACCGCCCCGGAGGCCCGCGCGTCGCCTTGCTGGCGTACAATTTCTGGCGCCGTCGTTTTGCCGGCGATACCGCCGTCCTTGGCCGCGCCATTACCTTGAATGGGACCCCGCACACCATCATCGGCGTGCTTCCACAGAGCTTTCGGCTCTACAATCAGGATCCGGAAGTGTGGGTCCCTCTGGGCATGAATCCCGCTGCGCCCTCCCTCTCGCATTCCATTGTCATATTCGGGCGTCTCAAACCGGATGCGTCGCTTGAGCAAGCCCGTCGCGATGTGGAAACCATCAACAAGAATCTGGAAACGTTGTACCCCGATTACAACAAGGGCTGGTCCGTGTTGGTGCGCAGCAGCACCGATGAGATCGTCGAGAATTCGCGCTTCGGCCTGTTCACCATGCTGGGCGCGGTACTGGTGGTGCTCTTAATCGCGTGTTCTAATGTCGCCGGCTTGCTGCTGGCTCGGTGCGCCGTTCGCCGCCGCGAAATTTCGGTGCGGGTAGCGCTGGGGGCCGGCCGCTGGCGTATCGCGCAGCAGCTCCTGGTGGAGAGCATGCTATTGTGTTTGACCGGAGCCGCCGATGGGGTCGCGCTCGCTTGGCTGGGATTGCGTTACCTGATCGCCTTTGGCCCAGGCGCGTTCCCGCGTCTGTTTGAAGTTGGGATTGACGGACGCGTCCTGACGTTCACTCTCATCCTCTCCATTCTCAGCGCGATTCTTTTCGGGATTGTCCCCTTGCGCGAGTTCGCCAGATCCGATCTTATCCGCTCCCTGAAAGAAGGCGGCCGTTCTGATACTCGCTCCTCCTCGTCCAGGACCCGCAAAGCACTGCTCGTCTCGGAGCTCGCGCTCTCGGTAGTGCTGGTGATCGCCGCGGCTCTGTTTACGCGCAGTTTTCTCCGTCTTGAGCACTGGGATCGCGGCTTTCGCCCGGAGCGCGTCCTCTCGTTCCAGATGAACATGCCCGCCAGCCGCTATCCCGGCCCCCGTGAGATGCGGATCTATTATGAGGAAATCCTGCGCCGCATTCAGGCTCTGCCGGGCGTCGAAGGCGCCGCTGCTACCACCAACCTCCCCGTGGACCGCGAGCGCTTCATGGGCTTGTACTATCGCGCCGATAGTGGCCCGGTGCTGGCCGGTTCCCAGCAGCCCATTGCCGGCGTGTACCTGGTGAGTCCCGGCTACTTCGAAATGATGCGCATCCAAATCCTCCGGGGCCGCTCATTCAATTCGCATGACCGCGTGCCGGAGACCCCAGTAGTAATCGTTAGCCAGAGTTTCGCCCAGCGCTGGTGGCCCGGCGGGAATCCCATCGGCCGCCGGGTCTTTATGGCCTCCCCTTCCGAGAATCTGGTGGTACCTCGCGAAGTGATTGGGGTGGCTCGCGATATCCTCTACCCCACCGGAAAGCCCGGCGAATCGCTGGAAATTTACATGCCCTATCTGCAGGCAAGCTTCTCCTCGATTTCAGTCCTGGTCCGCACTTCCACCGATCCGCTGCGAATGGAACCCGCCGTGCGCTCCGCGATCTGGGCCATCGACAAGGATCAGGCCATAAATTACGTGGACAGCCTGGAAGGCCGGATAACTAAGACCAATGGCGCCAGCCGCTGGTACACGTTGGTTCTGGGCAGTCTCGCCGCCATCGCCTTGGCCCTTTCCACCGTCGGCGTCTACGGCGTGATCTCTTATTCCACTGCCCAGCGCACTCAAGAGATCGGATTGCGCATGGCCCTGGGCGCCTTGCCCGGAGATATCCTGCGGCTGGTGCTTCGCGAGGTCCTCTCGCTGTCTTCCATTGGCTTGGCTCTCGGCCTCGGAACTTACCTGCTGATCTCGCGGCTGCTCACCACCCTGGTTTACGGCATCGCCCCAGCCGACGTTTCCACCATCGTTCCCGTAATGCTCCTGCTGGGCGCGGTTGCCTTAGTGGCCGCATGGATCCCCGCCCGCCGCGCAACCCGCGTGGACCCCTCCATCGCCCTGCGAGACGAATAACAAAGCAGTTATGCACGCTGACGGACCCTATCGCGTCACATTTATGTGACCCGAGCCGTACTATGGGTGTCGCTAGCCACTCTGGCCTTGGCCGGCGATTCCGACCTGAGCCGCGTGCTCAAAGGCGTTGAGGCTCGCTACAACCACGCCCGTACGCTAAAAGTCCTTTTCGAAGAGACATATACGGTCCCTGGTCGCCCTCGCCGCAGCGAGCGCGGCGAACTCACTTTGCGCAAACCCGGCCGCATGCGCTGGGATTACGCATCCCCCCTCGGAAAACTCTTCCTCTCCGACGGACACGACGTTTTCCTCTATTCTCCCGACACCCGCCAAGTGGAAAAGATGAAGCTCAAGGAGAGCGAGGACATGCGCGCCCCGCTTGCGTTCCTGCTCGGTAAACTGGACTTCTCTAAGGAGTTCCGCGATTTTCAGATGTCCGCCGACCCCGCCGGTACACTCCTAACCGCCATCCCCAAATCCGACCGTTTGCCCTACGAAAAGATCGAAATGCTGCTCCAGCCGGATTTTACTATCCGCCGCCTGGTGGTCACTGGACAGGATAAGTCTATTCTTTCCTTCCACTTCGACAAAGAACAGGTGGACCAGGCGGTGAATGACGCAGTGTTCAAATTCCACATGCCGCCCGGCGCCACCATGGCGCCCACCGAGGCTTCCCAGTAATGGCGGAATGGGTCCTCAAGTACGCGGACGCCCGTGGCGAGATCCACCAGCAAGTGGCCGAAGCCACCTCCGAGCGCGAAATTCGCGACCGGTACTCCCAGCAAGGCTTTCTCGTATATTCCGTCAAACCTCGCCGCGAGATCGCCGGTTTGCCCGTCTCCGTGGGCGGCGGCCGCAAGAAGAAAATTAATCTCGAGAAGTTCCTGATCTTCAACCAGCAGTTCGTGACGCTGATCCGCGCCGGTCTGCCCATTCTCAAAGGCCTTGACCTGCTGGCGGATCGCCTTACCGATCCCAAACTCGGCGTCTACATCCGCAACGTGCGCGATGAAGTTAAGAATGGCGCCTTGCTCTCGGATGCATTCGGCCGCCAGAACGTGTTCCCGCCTATTTACGTCACCTCGGTTCTGGCCGGTGAGAAGAGCGGCTCACTGGACGAAGTGCTGGACCGTTTCATCACCTACCAGAAGTTGTCGCTGGCGGTTCGCAAGAAGTTGATGATGTCGTTGATCTATCCTGCGGTGCTGCTGGTGCTGGTGGTGTGTCTGGTGGTGTTCCTCATCACCTATGTGGTTCCCAATTTCGCCGAGCTCTACCGTGCCATGTCGGCGCAATTGCCCGCCGCCACGCGCATCCTGATCGCCATCGGCACCACCGCCCGCAGCTACATCCTTACCGGCATAGCCGCCGTATTCGTCGCCGCCATCGCATTCCGCTTTTGGTCGAAAACCGACTCCGGGAAGGAGCGCATGGACCGGGTGCGGCTGCGCCTTCCGGTAGTCGGCGAGATCTGGATAAAATACCAGGTGGCCCAGTTTTCTCGCGTGCTCGGAACCCTGCTCATTGGAGGCATCCCGCTGCTGCAGGCGCTGGATACGGCGTCCGCTTCGCTGGGTAATCTGCTGCTCAAGAAAACTCTCGCCAAAGCCGGACAGAAGGTGAAGGAAGGCGAAGCGCTCTCCGTGGCGCTCAAGGAAACCAAGATCTTCCCGGGCTTGTCCATCGACATGATTGAGGTCGGCGAATCCACTGGCGCGCTGCCCACCATGCTTTCCAGCGTGGCCGAATTCTACGAAGACGACGTAAATAACCGCATGACCGCCGCGCTCTCGCTCATTGAGCCCGCCATCATGCTTTTCATGGGCGCCTTTGTCACCTTCGTGCTGGTGGCGCTTTACCTGCCCATTTTCTCCCTGGCCGATACATTGCGATAAGAGGAAACCATGGCCGTTAGCGATCGAATCAAATTCACCGACCCCGCCGAAGAAATCGACCAGGCTCGCAGCGTGGCTGCGCGCTACCGCTGCGAGTTCGTCGATCTGCGCGAGGTCCGGATTGACCATGACCTGTTTCACTCGGTCCCCGTGGATCTGATGTTCCGTTACAACTTCGTGCCCATCGCGGGCAGTAACGGCAACCTCGAGATCGCGCTGTCCGATCCACGCAACCTGAATTTGATTGACGAGCTGTCCATCCTGCTGCAGAAGAAGCTGCGCGTCAAAGTAGCTACTCTTTCGCAAATTTCCGATCTCCTCAAGAAAACCGAGCAGTCCCAGCGCGTGCTGGAGGAAGTAACGGAAGGCTTCGCGCTGGACCTGGTGGGCGAAGAAGAGAACCAGGACGAAACGCTCTCCATCGACAAGCTGACCTCCGGCGACAAAGCCATCGCGCCGGTGATCAAGCTGGTGGACACCACCATCTTCAACGCGCTGGAACGCCGGGCCAGTGATATTCACATCGAAACTCGCGATCAGGAAGTGGCCATCAAGTACCGCATCGACGGCGTCCTGCACTATGCCATGCCGCCCATCTCCAAGGAATGGCATTCCACCATCATTTCCCGCATCAAGGTGATGAGCGAACTGGACATCGCCGAGCGCCGCATCCCGCAGGACGGACGCTTCCGCGTGCGCTACAAGGGCCGCCTCATCGATTTCCGCGTTTCCATCATGCCCACCATCCACGGCGAGGATGCCGTGCTCCGCGTGCTGGACAAAGAGTCCATGAGCGAGAAATTCTCCAAGCTCAGCCTGGAGGTGGTGGGTTTCGCCGAAGACGATCTAACGAAGTTCCGCCGTTACATCAAGGAGCCTTACGGCATGGTGCTGGTCACGGGTCCTACCGGGTCCGGTAAAACCACCACGCTGTACGCCGCGCTGAGCGAGATCAAGAACGACGAAGACAAGATCATCACCATCGAAGATCCGGTGGAATATCAGATCAAGGGCATCACCCAGATCCCGGTAAACGAAAAGAAGGGCCTCACCTTTGCGCGCGGTCTTCGATCCATTCTGCGTCATGACCCCGACAAGATCATGGTCGGCGAAATCCGCGACCAGGAAACCGCGCAAATCGCCATCAACGCCGCGCTTACCGGCCACCTGGTATTCACCACCGTCCACGCCAATAACGTCCTCGATGTGCTCGGCCGCTTCCTCAACATGGGCGTCGAAGCCTACAACTTCGTTTCGGCATTGAACTGCATCCTGGCCCAGCGGCTGGTCCGCGTGATCTGCCCGCACTGCAAGCACCGGGTGGAATACCCCGAGTCCTACTTGATCGAAAGCGGGCTGAAACTCGAGGAATGGCGCGACATCGTGTTCTATGAAGGCGCGGGCTGTTTCGAGTGCGGTAACACCGGCTTCCGCGGCCGTACCGCGATCCATGAATTGCTGGATCTTAGCGAGCGTATTCGTGAAATGATTCTGGACAAGCGCCCGGCTTCTGAAATCAAGCGCGCCGCCGGCGCCGAGGGCATGACCTTTCTTCGCGAATCGGCTCTCGAAAAGGCGCGTACCGGCGTCACCACTCTCAAGGAGATCAATAAGGTCACCTTCATCGAAGGTTGACCACCCGTCATGAGCACGCTCTCCAATTTGATCCCCACTGGCCTGATCCCGGCCGGATTGTTGGCGGATCCGCCTCCGGCCTTCGCCTTCGAGCTTTCCGAAACCGGAATCGCGTTCGCGCGCATTGGCGGGACACCCCAAATCCAGTTCCAGCCGTTCTCGGCGCCGCTGATTTCGGTTTCGCCGGTGCGCGATAACATTCATGACGCCGAAGGCCTGGCCGCCTGCATCCTGGGCCTGCTCCCCCCGGGCGGCGCGCGTAAGAAACGCGTGGCCCTGATTGTTCCGGATTATTGCGCGCGCGTAGCGGTCCTCGATTTTGACGCTTTCCCCACTGACGCCGAGGAGCAACTGGCGCTGGTCCGCTTCCGGATGAAGAAGAGCGTCCCGTTCGACATCGAGTCGGCCATCGTAAATTACTACGCCCAGCCTCGCGCGGGCAGCGGCGCGAAGATTGACGTAGTAGTAGCGGTGATGGCGCATGAAATTGTCACGCGTTATGAGACGCCGTTCCTGGCCGCGTCGCTGCAGCCCGGATACGTCACCACATCCTCCCTCGCGATGCTGAATCTGGTGACGCCGGGGGGGCTCACGCTGGTAGCCCGTCGTTCTTCGCGAACTCTCACCGTGATCGTTCTGGATGGTTCTACGCTCAAACTGGTGCGCTGCATCGAAACCGAAGAGGGCAGCACCGGCGAAGTGGAGGCGGTGCTGCTTCCCACCATGGCCTACATCGAAGATGAGCTGAAGGCCGCGCCGCAGCGCTTGTTGCTGGCCGGATTCGGACACGAGACGGAAGAACTTGGCCGCCACTGGAGCGATCAGTGGGGCCTGAGCGTCGAACGACTGGGCTCGCGCTTCGGAGCGCCGGGTCCCGCCGATGCCGGCCTCTACGGATACCTGGAGTCATTGGACTAGACCATGGCCATCCGCGTACCCATCAACCTCGCCAGTGACCCGTTCCGCCGGGACCGTCCCGTGCTGGTGGCCTCCGTTGCGCTAGGCGCCGTGCTGCTGGTGGTTCTGGTGTTTCAGATCTTCACCATCGTTTCCGAGCGCCGCCAGGCTGCCGATACCCGCGTGGTCATCAACCGCCTGGACGCGCAAATGAAAACCGTGGATGCCGAGCAGCACAAACTCGACGCCACCCTGCACCAACCGCAAAATTCCGAGGTGCTCGAGCGCAGCGTGTTCCTGAACAGCCTCATCGAGCGCAAGTCCATCAGCTGGACGCGCATCTTTTCCGATCTGGAAAAGGTAGTGCCGCACAACGTCCGGCTGGTCTCCGTGCGCCTGCCCCAGGTGGATACGCAAAACCTGGTTCAACTCGACATGGTGGTAAGCGCCACCGACGCCGTGCCTGTGCTCGATCTGCTTCGGAAACTCGAAGAGTCTCCCCAGTTCGGCCCCGCCACGGTTCTGAATTCGCTGCCGCCGTCCCAAACCGATCCGTTCGTTCGTTATCACCTGCAGGTGAGTTATGCCCAAAAACTTTAGCCTCTGGCCGCCCAACAACCCGGGAAACATCGTACGCCTGGCACTGGTGCTGTTGGTGGCCGCCAATCTGGTCTGCGCCTGGTTCGTATTCCGCCCTGCCGGCGGATCGCCGGATGATTTGCGCCGTCAGGCCGCCGACCTCAACGCGCAGCTGAAACAGCGGCGCGGCCTGCTGGACCGCACCCGACTGCTCGCCGGTAACGTGGATACCGGGCGCGGTGAAGGCGACAGTTTCATGCGTCAGTATTTCCTCCCGCGCCGCACCGCCAATTCCATCATCATCACCGAGCTTTTTGAAGCCGCAAAGACTGCCAAATTGAAGCCCAAGGAAAGCGCCTTTTCCACTGAGCCCGTGGAGGGCAGCGACTCACTGACGCAAATGCGTATTTCGGCCAATTTCGAGGGCAGCTATGCGGACGTCATTCGCTTCATTAACCTGCTCGACAAGTCCAGCCGGCTGGTGATTATCGAGAGTCTCAGCGCCACCCCGCAGCAGGGCGGCATGGTGTTGAACGTTACCCTGAAGCTCGACACCTTCGTGACCGAGGACGGTTCCGCGGCATGAACTTGAAACTGCAAGGCGTCGGCGCGGAGCCGAAAAAGATCGGGGCCTTGGTAGCCCTGGTGCTGGCCGCCCTGTACTTGTACTTCTCCAGCGGCTCGTCCAGCAGTACTTCCAGCGTTCCCCAACAGTCGCCCATCACCGCCCCGCCCGCCCCCAATATCCAGCGCCCCGTGGCCCGGCCGGTCACCCGGCTTCGCCCCGGCCAGTCCGATAGCCCGCGTATGCAGCTCGAATACCGGCCCTCGCTCAAGCCAAAGAATCTGGATCGCGCCAATATAGACCCGCGCCTCCACACCGACTTGCTTCAAAAACTGCGAGCCGTCACAGCCGACGGCGCTGGATCGCGTTCGCTTTTCGATTTTTCCGCGGCCCCCAAGACCGAAAGCGTTAAGATCGACAAAGAACCGCCGAAGGTTGCCATAGTCCGGCCCTTCGTTGGCCCCAAGCAGCCCCCACCGCCGCCTCCTCCTCCCGGCCCGCCCTCAGCGCCGCCCATTCCGTTGAAGTTTTACGGCTTCGTCAACCGCTCCCGCGCTGGCGTCAAGAGCGCGTTCTTTCTGGATGGCGAGGACATCATCGTCGCCGCGGAAGGCGACCTGATCAAAAAGCGCTACAAGATCGTCAGTATTGGGCTAAACTCGGCGGTAGTGGAGGACACACAGTTCAAGAAC